>NZ_JBHJUI010000009.1:283245-328503 GCF_042268405.1 Kitasatospora sp. NPDC056184
TGGGGGGGTCGGGGGGGTTCGGGCCGGGGCCCCGGCGCGCGTCGGCGGTCTACGTGTGGGGGGTGTGGTCGTGGGGGGTGCCGCGGAAGACCGCCCCCGCCCCCCCACCACCGCCGTTCGGGGTCTCAGGAGTAGACCGGACCGGTGAACTTCTCGCCCGGCCCGGCACCCGGGGCGTCCGGGACGATCGAGGCCTCGCGGAAGGCCAGCTGCAGCGAGCGCAGGCCGTCGCGCAGCGGCGCGGCGTGGAAGTTGCTGACCTCCGGGGCGCCCGCGGTGACGAGTCCGGCCAGCGCGGTGATGAGCTTGCGGGCCTCGTCGAGGTCCTTGTCCTTCTCGCCGCCCTCGGCGAGGCCGCACTTCACGGCGGCCGCGCTCATCAGGTGCACCGCGACGGTGGTGATCACCTCGACGGCCGGGACCTCGGCGATGTCCCGGGTGAGGTCGTCGAAGCCGATCGCCTCGTCGTCCGCGGCGGGGTTCTGGGTGGTCTCGCTGCTCAAGGGGGGCTCGTTCCGTCGTGCCGGTGTCCGTACAGAGGGAGCGTACAAGCCGGGCCGCGCGGGGGCGGAATGGCGTTCGACCCCTCGGCGCTGTATGCTTCGAGACTGACCGGCCAGACGTCCTGACGGAGGTCCGGCCAGCAAGTGGAGGCTCCACCCAGGAGGCCCGAGAGGGCAACCGCGAAAGTCTCCCACCTGATCGGCCTCACGGTCGACGGGTCCGGTCCGCGACGGGCGCCCAGTGCGCCGACGGTCGCCGCAGCGCCCCTCACCGGGTGCCGCCCCCGGTTGTGTGGAGCCCCGCTTGTACCGAGCGGGGCTTTTTTCGTGTCGCGGTGTGAACGGCCGAACGGAGCCGGGCACAGCGCAGCACGAATGAAGCCCCGCCCAGTGGTCGAGTCCACTACGTGCGACCGCCGTCCGACGGCCGCATCGCAGAAGGTGCAACCGAGGAGGCCCCATCAGCACCGAGCCCCGCATCAACGACCGGATTCGCGTCCCCGAGGTGCGACTCGTCGGTCCCAGCGGCGAGCAGGTCGGCATCGTGCCGCTTGCCAAGGCGCTGGAGCTCGCACAGGAGTACGACCTCGACCTGGTCGAGGTCGCGGCGACCGCCCGGCCGCCGGTGTGCAAGCTCATGGACTACGGCAAGTTCAAGTACGAGTCGGCCATGAAGGCCCGTGAGGCGCGCAAGAACCAGGCGCACACGGTCATCAAGGAGATGAAGCTCCGGCCGAAGATCGACCCGCACGACTATGACACCAAGAAGGGTCACGTCGTCCGGTTCCTCAAGCAGGGCGACAAGGTCAAGATCACGATCATGTTCCGCGGTCGTGAGCAGTCCCGCCCCGAGCTGGGCTTCCGTCTGCTCCAGCGGCTCGCCGACGACGTCCAGGACCTGGGCTTCGTCGAGTCCTCGCCGAAGCAGGACGGCCGTAACATGATCATGGTTCTCGGCCCGCACAAGAAGAAGACCGAGGCGATGGCCGAGGCCCGTGCGGCCGCGGACGCCCGCAAGGCCGAGCGCCAGGGCCGCACCGCCGGCGCGGACGCCGACGCCGACGCCGACGTCGATGTCGACATCACCGAGACCGACCAGCCTGCCGAGGCCCAGGACGCCGCCGCCGAGGCCCAGGACGCCGCTGCCGAGGTGGAGGCCCCCGAGGCCGCCGCTCCGGTCGAGCAGCCGGCCGAGGCCTCCCAGGGCGCCTGACCTCCCCAGGTCAGGCCCGGGAGACCGGCCACAGGGTGACGGGGCGCCCCGCCCGGTCACCGCAGATCCATCCTTCACGCCCGCGCGGCGCACACCGCGCGGGCGTGGACGGACCGACGAGGAGATACGGCGAAATGCCGAAGCAGAAGACGCACAGTGGCGCCAGCAAGCGCTTCAAGATCAGTGGCTCTGGCAAGGTGCTGCGCGAGCGCGCCGGCCGCCGCCACCTCCTGGAGCACAAGCCCTCGACGCTGACCCGCAAGCTGGCCGGGACGGTCGAGCTGGCCCCCGCCGACGCCAAGAAGATCAAGAAGCTTCTCGGCAAGTGATCGCCCTCCCGCCCGGCGCGAGCCGCGTGCGGGGCAGCTGATCCTTCCCGACCCATTCGAATGACGGACCACGTGAAGTAGTCCGTGGTCCAACCCAAGGAGTAATCAAGTGGCACGCGTCAAGCGGGCAGTCAACGCCCACAAGAAGCGCCGGGTCATCCTGGAGCGCGCCAGCGGCTACCGCGGCCAGCGCTCGCGCCTGTACCGCAAGGCCAAGGAGCAGGTCACCCACTCGCTGGTCTACAACTTCAACGACCGCAAGAAGCGCAAGGGCGACTTCCGTCAGCTGTGGATCCAGCGCATCAACGCTGCGGCCCGTGCCAACGGCATCACCTACAACCGCTTCGTGCAGGGCCTGAAGGCCGCCAGCGTCGAGATCGACCGCAAGATGCTGGCCGACCTGGCCGTCAACGACCCGGGTGCGTTCGCCGCCCTGGTCGAGGTCGCCCAGAAGGCGCTGCCGGCCGACGTGAACGCCCCGAAGGCCGCCGCCGACGCCGCCTGATCCCCGGATCAGTCGAGTTGAGCTGACCGGACCCGCAGGCTCGATCCTGCGGGTCCGGTTTTGCGTTACCCCGGTCACCCCGGCCGGCCAGGACAGAGACGAGATCATGCCGAGCACCGACACCCCCCTGCTCACCTCCCTGCGCTCGCCCCGCGTGGTCGCGGCCCGGCGGCTCGCCAAGCGGAGCCAGCGCGGCAAGGAGCGCCGCTTCCTCGCCGAGGGCCCGCAGGCCGTGCGCGAGGCCATCGCGTTCGGGCGGCTGCCGGGCTCGGGGGAGCACGCCGTCGTCGAGGTGTACGCCACCGCCGAGGCCGCCGAGCGGCACGCCGCGATCGTCGAGGCCGCCCGCGCCGAGGGGCTGCCGGTGCTCACCGCCACCGACGAGGTCATCGCCGACATCTGCGACACGGTGACCCCGCAGGGCATCGTCGCGCTCTGCCGCTTCATCGACACGCCCTTCGCCGACGTCCTCGCCGCCCGCCCGCAGCTGGTCGCGGTGCTCGCGCACGTCCGCGACCCCGGCAACGCCGGGACCGTGCTGCGCACCGCCGACGCGGCCGGCGCGGACGCCGTGGTGCTCACCGACGCCTCCGTCGACCTGTACAACCCGAAGGCCGTCCGGGCCTCGGTCGGCAGCCTCTTCCACCTCCCGGTCGCCGTCGGCGTGCCGGTCGAGGAGGCGATCGGGCGGCTGCGCGAGGCCGGGGTGCGGGTGCTCGCCGCCGACGGCGCGGGGGAGCGCGACCTCGACCGGGAGCTCGACGAGGGCACCCTGGGCGCGCCCGGCGCATGGGTGTTCGGCAACGAGGCGTGGGGGCTCCCCGAGGAGACCCGCGCACTGACCGACGAGGTCGTGCGCGTGCCGATCCACGGGCACGCCGAGAGCCTCAACCTGGCCACCGCCGCCGCCGTCTGCCTCTACGCCTCGGCCCGCGCGCAGCGCTCGCCCGGCGGGTGCCGCGCCGAGCGGTGACCCGCGCGCCGACCCCGGCTCCGATCCGACGCGAATCGTCGGCCATGCCCTATTACGCGGGGCTGTGAGGCGCTAGGGTCTGCCTCGGTGGGGGGAAAGACACGGTGGGTAATCGGGGAGGACACCCATGGTCGGCAGCGGGCCAGAGCTCGACCCGGACGAGCTGCCGGACGGCCTGGTGGTCGCCGACGCCCTGGGCCGGGTGGTCTGCTTCAACCGCGCCGCCGTCCGGCTGACCGGCGTCGCCCCGCAGGCCGCGCTCGGCAGCGCGCTGGAGGACGTCCTGCCGCTGGAGGACCTGGACGGCCGCCGCTGGTGGCAGCTGACCGACCCCTACGGCGGCCTGGCCGTCCGCACCGGGCAGCCGGAGCGCAACCTGCTGCTGCCCGGCGGCCGCGAGGTGCTGGTCTCCGCCCGCTACGTGCGTGAGCGTCCCGGCGGCCCGCTGGAGCGGCTGGTGATCGCCCTGCGCGGCACCGAGGCGCGCCGCCGCACCGAGCGCAGCCACGCCGAGCTGATCGCCACCGTCGCGCACGAGCTGCGCTCGCCGCTCACCAGCGTCAAGGGGTTCACCGCGACCCTGCTCGCCAAGTGGGAGCGGTTCACCGACGGGCAGAAGCGGCTGATGCTGGAGACCGTGGACGCCGACGCCGACCGGGTCACCCGGCTGATCGCCGAGCTGCTCGACATCTCCCGGATCGACGCCGGCCGGCTGGAGCTGCGCAAGCAGGTCGTCGACCTGGCCGCCGCCGTGCGCCGGCACGTCGAGCGCAAGGTCGCCACTGGCATCCCCGAGGAGCGCTTCGACATCAGGGTCAGCGAGCCGCTCACCGTGCTGTGGGCCGACCCCGACAAGGTCGACCAGGTGCTCGCCAACCTGCTGGAAAATGCCGTGCGACACGGCGAGGGGACTGTCACCATCGAGGTGGCACCGGCCAAGGAGGTCGTCGAGGCCCCCGTCTGGGAGCGCCCCGGCACCCCGCCCCGCATCGTGGAAGGCACAGCGGTCACCGTGAGCGACGAAGGCAGCGGCATCCCCGAGGAGGCGGTGCCGCGCGTCTTCACCCGCTTCTGGCGCGGCTCCAAGCGCGGCGGCACCGGGCTCGGCCTCTACATCGTCAAGGGCATCGTGGAGGCCCACGGCGGCTCGATCCGCGTCGACCGCGCGCCCGGCGGCGGCGCCCGGTTCCGATTTATCCTGCCCTCCGGGGTGCCCGACTTCATGCTCTGAAGGAGCATGAACGGCAGGAGCGGCACGCTGTGGCCGGTTCCCCGGACGGGCTTGACGGCAGCCGCGCTACGCGCTGCGACTACACTCGACCTTTGGCGTTGTGGAACGCCCCGCGCGGCCGCGCCGCGGACACCCCGCCTCCCCGGTTCGGAGAACGGCTGCCCGTGCCCCGGCCACGCCGGGCGTGACGCGAAGGCACGAGCCCCTTACCTGAGCACGGACGAGCAGGAGCACGGGAAGATAGAGATGTCGGCACCCAACAAGTCGTACGACCCGGTCGAGGTCGAGGCCCTCAAGCCCGAGGTGGTGGAGGCGGCCCGGGACGAGGCCGTCGCCGCGTTCGCCGCCGCCACCAGCCTCGACGAGCTGAAGCAGGCCAAGGTCGCCCACACCGGCGACCGCTCCGCCCTGTCCCTCGCCAACCGCGAGATCGGCGCCCTCCCCCCGCACGCCAAGGCCGCGGCCGGCAAGCTGATCGGCCAGGCCCGGGGCGCCGTCAACCAGGCGCTCGCCAAGCGGCAGGCCGAACTGGAGGCCGAGCGCGACGCGCGCGTGCTGGTCGAGGAGGCGGTGGACGTCACGCTGCCCTACGACCGCACCCCGCGCGGCGCCCGCCACCCGCTGACCACGCTGGCCGAGCGCATCGAGGACACCTTCGTCGCGATGGGCTACCAGGTCGCCGAGGGCCCCGAGGTCGAGGCCGAGTGGCTCAACTTCGACGCCCTCAACCTGGGCCCGGACCACCCGGCCCGCTCCATGCAGGACACCTTCTTCGTACAGGCCCCGGACGGCTCCGCCGACTCCGGCGTGGTGCTGCGCACCCAGACCTCCCCGGTCCAGGCCCGCACCCTGCTCGACCGCGAGCCCCCCGTCTACGTGGTCTGCCCCGGCCGGGTCTACCGCACCGACGAGCTGGACGCCACCCACACCCCGGTCTTCCGCCAGGTCGAGGGCCTGGCGGTGGACGAGGGCATCACCTTCGCCGACCTCAAGGGCACCATCGAGCAGCTCGTCTCGACCCTGATCGGCGACGGCCTGGAGCTGCGCTGGCGGCCGTCCTACTTCCCGTTCACCGAGCCGAGCGCCGAGATCGACCTGCAGTGCTTCGTGTGCCGCGGCGCGTCGGTCGGCAACCCGGACCGCCCCTGCCGCACCTGCGGCTCCGAGGGCTGGATCGAGCTCGGCGGCTGCGGCGTGGTCAACCCGCGGGTGCTCGTCGCCTGCGGCGTGGACCCCAACCGCTACAGCGGCTTCGCCTTCGGCCTGGGCCTGGAGCGAATCCTGATGAACCGTCACAACGTCGCCGACATGCGCGACATGGTCGAGGGTGACGTGCGCTTCACCCTCCCGTTCGGGATGGAGATCTGATGCGCGTCCCGCTTTCCTGGCTGCGCGAGTACGTCGACCTGCCGGCCGGTGAGACCGGTCGCGACGTGGCCGAGCGGCTGGTCCGCGCCGGCCTGGAGGTCGAGACCGTCGAGCAGCTCGGCGGCGACCTCAAGGGCCCGCTGGTGGTCGGCGAGGTGCTCTCCATCGAGGAGCTGACCGGCTTCAAGAAGCCGATCCGGCACTGCTTCGTCAACGTCGGCAACGCCAACGGCACCGGCGAGCCGCAGGAGATCGTCTGCGGCGCCACCAACTTCGCCGTCGGCGACAAGGTCGTCGTGGTGCTCCCCGGCGCCGTGCTCCCCGGCCCGTTCCCGATCGCCGCCCGCAAGACCTACGGCCACACCTCGGCCGGCATGATCTGCTCGGCCCGCGAGCTCGGCATGGGCGACGACCACCACGGCATCATCGTGCTCCCGCCCGAGTTCGAGCCCGGCACCGACGCCATCGAGCTGCTCCAGCTCGTCGACGAGGTGCTCGACATCGCCGTCACCCCGGACCGCGGCTACTGCCTGTCGATGCGCGGCGTCGCCCGCGAGGCCGCCGCCGCCTACGGGCTGCCGCTGGCCGACCCGGCGCTGCTCGACGTGCCGCCGGCCAACTCCTTCGGCTACCTGGTGAAGGTCAACGACCCGGTCGGCTGCGACCGCTTCGTGGCCCGCACCGTCGTCGGCCTCGACCCGGCCGCCAAGTCCCCGATCTGGCTCCAGCGCCGACTGCAGAAGGCGGGCATCCGCCCGATCTCGCTCGCCGTCGACATCACCAACTACGTGATGCTGGAGGTCGGCCAGCCGCTGCACGCCTACGACAAGCAGCGCGTCGACGGCCCGATCACGGTCCGCCGGGCGGAGGAGGGCGAGAGCCTCACCACCCTCGACGGCGTCCGGCGCACGCTGTCCGCCGAGGACCTGCTGATCTGCGACAACAGCGGCCCGATCGGCCTGGCCGGGGTCATGGGCGGCGCCTCCACCGAGATCCTCGACCCGGCCGCCGGCCCGGGCACCACCGAGGTGATCATCGAGGCGGCGCACTTCGACGCGGTCGCCATCGCCCGCGGCGCCAAGCGGCACAAGCTGCCCTCCGAGGCGTCCAAGCGCTTCGAGCGCGGCGTCGACCCCGAGGCCGCCCGCGCCGCCGCGCAGCGCGCCGTCGACCTGCTGGTGCTGATCGCCGGCGGCACCGCCGAGGCCGGGGTCACCGACATCGCCGCCCCGCACCCGGTGCGCACCATCACCATCGCCGCCGACCTGCCCGACCGGGTCGCCGGCACCGCGTACGGCCGCGAGACCGTCACCCGGCGCCTGCAGGAGATCGGCTGCTCGGTCTCCGGCGCCGACGTCCTGGAGGTCACCCCGCCGACCTGGCGCCCCGACCTCACCGACCCGTACGACCTCGCCGAGGAGGTCATCCGGCTGGAGGGCTACGACAACGTCCCCGCCCGGATGCCCACCGTCCCGCCGGGCAAGGGCCTGACCGAGGCGCAGCGGATGCACCGCCGGGTCGGCGTCGCGCTGGCCGGCGCGGGCTACGTCGAGGTCAACAACTACCCGTTCGTCGGCGAGGCCTCCTTCGAGGCGCTCGGCCTGGAGCCGGA
This sequence comes from Kitasatospora sp. NPDC056184, assembly GCF_042268405.1. NCBI lineage: Bacteria > Bacillati > Actinomycetota > Actinomycetes > Kitasatosporales > Streptomycetaceae > Kitasatospora > Kitasatospora sp. NPDC056184. The sequence continues at coordinate 290,980 of NZ_JBHJUI010000009.1, forward strand.
GGACCGGCGGCGGCGCACCGTCACCCTGGTCAACCCGCTCAACGACGAGGAGCCGGGGCTGCGCACCACGCTGCTGCCGGGCCTGCTCGGGGCGCTGCGCCGCAACGTCGGCCGCGGCAACACCGATCTGGCGATCTTCGAGACGGGCACGGTGTTCCTGCCGAAGGACGAGCTGTCGGTCGCCCCGCGTCCGGCCGTCGACCGCCGGCCCAGCGCCGAGGAGCTGGCGGCGCTGGACGCCGCGCTGCCGCACCAGCCGCGCCGGGTGGTCGTCGCGCTGGCCGGCGAGCGGCTGCCGTCCGGCTGGTGGGGCAAGGGCGCTCCGGCGACCTGGGCCGACGCGATCGAGGCCGCCCGTACGGTGGCCCGCGCCGCCGGCGTGGAGCTGGCCGTGCGCCCGGGCCGGCTGATGCCGTGGCACCCGGGCCGCTGCGCCGAGCTGGTGGTGGCCGGCACCGACCGCGTGGTCGGCCACGCCGGTGAGCTGCACCCGCGCGTCGTCAAGGCGATGGGCCTGCCCGAGCGCACCGGCGCGATGGAGCTCGACCTGGACCTGCTGGCCGCCGACGGCGCCGTGCGGGTCGACGGCCCGGCGGTCTCCGGCTTCCCGGTGGCCACCCAGGACGTCGCGCTGATCGTCGACGCCGGGGTGCACGCCGCCGACGTGGAGGCCGCGCTGTGCTCCGGGGCCGGCGAACTGCTGGAGGCGATCCGGCTGTTCGACGTCTTCACCGGCGAGCAGGTCGGCGCGGGCAAGAAGTCGCTGGCGTACGCGCTGCGGTTCCGCGCCGCGGACCGGACGCTGACCGCCGACGAGGCGAGCGCCGCCCGCGAGGCGGCCGTCGCCGAGGCCGTCGCCCGCACCGGCGCGGTGCTGCGCGGCGCCTGACGCCCGTCCCGAAGGGGCCCCGGCCGGACCACCGGCCGGGGCCCCTTCGCGTGCCCTTGCGGGCAACCCCCTTGCGCCGCGCCCGTCGTGAACGCTTCAATCAAGTTAGGAAACTTTCCTAACTCTCTCAGGAGTCCGGCCACCCCCATGTCCGGATCAGGGAAACGGAGCGTCAGATGCGTACTCACCACCGCACCGCCCGCCTCGCCCTCGCCGCCCTGCTCGTGGCCGCCCCGGCCACCGTCGCGGCCGCCGGCGCCGCGCACGCCGCGCCCGCCGCCGGCACCGTCCGGCTCGCCGCCGCGGGCCTGGACGACCCGCACAAGAAGGACATCGCCATGCAGCTGGTGTCCAGCGCCGAGAACTCCTCCCTCGACTGGAAGGCCCAGTACAAGTACATCGAGGACATCAAGGACGGCCGCGGCTACACCGCCGGCATCATCGGCTTCTGTTCCGGCACCGGTGACATGCTCGACCTGGTCGAGTACTACACCACCCTCAAGCCGGGCAACGTCCTCGCCAAGTACCTCCCGGCGCTGCGCAAGGTCAACGGCACCGACTCGCACTCCGGCCTCGGCTCCGCCTTCGAGCGGGACTGGGCGACCGCCGCCAAGGACACGGTCTTCCAGCAGGCCCAGAACGACGAGCGCGACCGCGTCTACTTCAACCCCTCGGTCAAGCAGGCCAAGGCCGACGGCCTGCGCGCGCTCGGCCAGTTCGTCTACTACGACGCCATCGTCATGCACGGCCCCGGCTCCGGCTCCGACAGCTTCGGCGGGATCCGCGCCGCCGCCCTGAAGAAGGCCAAGAGCCCCGCCCAGGGCGGCGACGAGGCCACCTACCTCAAGGCCTTCCTGGAGGCCCGCAAGGTCGTCATGAAGAAGGAGGAGGCGCACGCCGACACCAGCCGGGTCGACACCGAGCAGCTGGTCTTCCTCAACGCGAAGAACTTCGACCTCAACCCGCCGCTGAAGTGGAAGGTCTACGGCGACAGCTACGCCATCAACAGCTGACGCGCCGCCGTGCGGCGGCGGGAGGCGTCCGGCGCCCGGCCGGGCCTCCCGCCGCCGGCCTCCTTTAATCGCATGACGTCCGAACACCCGCGCTGGTAGCGTCCCCGACGTGGCAAAGCTGAACCAGATCATCGCCGTCGAAAAGGGCGTCAAGTCGAAGTCCTTCCAGGAGCTGACGCAGTCCCACCAGGACCTGCAGAAGCCCGCGTTGCTGGCCGGCATCTCCCGGACGTACCAGCCCAAGGACGAGGAGGGCGAGCAGCTTCCCCCCGAGTCCACCCGGGTCCAGGTCAAGGCCGAGGACGTGCTGCGGGCCACGGCCACCACCCTGACCCGGCTGTTCGACGTCACCGCGACCAAGGACTGGGCCAACACCGAGGCCCGCGCCGACGTCGTCGTCGACGGCCGCACGCTGGTCGCCGCGGTGCCGGTCACCTACCTGCTCTTCCTGGAGAAGCAGCTCACCGACCTGCGGACCTTCGTCCGCAAGCTGCCCGTCCTGGACGCCGCCGAGGCCTGGAGCCACGACCCGTCCACGGACTCCTGGAAGACCGAGGCGGTGCGCACCATCCGGACCAGGAAGGTGCCGCGCAACCACGTCAAGGCCGAGGCCACCGAGAAGCACCCGGCGCAGGTCGAGGTGTACTACGAGGACGTCGCGATCGGCTACTGGACGACCGTGAAGTTCTCCGGCGCCCTGCCCGCCCGGCGGGTCAACGAGCTCCTGGAGCGGGTCGAGAAGCTCCAGCAGGCCGTCCAGTTCGCCCGCGAGGAGGCCAACGGCGCCGAGATCGACGACCGGAGGGTCGGCGACGCGGTGTTCGGCTACCTGTTCGGGTAGCCCCACGAGCCCCCCGGGTGAGACCGGGGGTGGCGCGAAAAGCGCAAGCTGATACTGAAGTTGAAGCTGATACCGGGGAAACGGTGGGGGTTCGAGTCCCTCCTCCGGCACCACGTGCCGGAGTAGCCCAAGCGGCAGAGGCGCCCCGTCAGACTCAGACTCTCGCTCAAGTCTCAGCATTCGCCGCCGAGCGCCGGATCGACCGGGTGTGCGCAACAGTGTAGGTTGCGGGTTCGACTCCCGTCTGCGCCTCTCCGTGGCGCGGTAGCTTTAATGGCAGAGCGACACTGTAGAGACTGACCCACACCCTTAAACGTGCCGGTGCGCAGCAATTGGGTGGCACACCAGGGGCCCGGGAGCTGGATACCGCTCCCGGGCCCCGCCACGTCCGCGACGCCTCCGCGCCGCCCCGGTGTCAGGCGGTCGCGGTGTAGTCGTAGAAGCCGCGACCGGACTTGCGGCCCAGCAGGCCCGCGTCGACCATCCGGGACAGCAGCGGGGGAGCGGCGTACAGCGGCTCCTTGTACTCGTCGTACATCGACTCGGCGATCGAGACGATGGTGTCCAGGCCGATCAGGTCGCACAGCCGCAGCGGGCCCATCGGGTGGGCGCAGCCGGCCTCCATGCCCTTGTCGATGTCGGAGGCGGTCGCCACGCCCGACTCGAACATCCGCACCGCCGACAGCAGGTACGGCACCAGCAGCGCGTTGACCACGAAGCCGGCCCGGTCGCGGGCGCGGATCGGGGACTTCTCCAGCACCTCGGTGGCGAACGCCTCCACCCGGTCGGTGGTGGTGGCCGAGGTGGTCAGGGTCGGGATCACCTCGACCAGCTTCTGCACCGGCGCCGGGTTGAAGAAGTGCAGGCCGATCACCTGCTCCGGGCGGGAGGTGGCGGCGGCCAGCTTCACGATCGGGATCGAGGAGGTGTTCGAGGCGAGGATCGCGTCCCGCCGCTCGACCACCCGGTCCAGCGTCTCGAAGATCTTCACCTTGACGTCCGCGCGCTCGGCGACCGCCTCGACCACCAGGTCGCGGTCGGCGAAGTCCGCCAGGTCGACGGTGAACGCCAGCCGGGACAGCGCCTCGTCCCGCTGCTCCTGCGTCAGCTTGCCCCGCTTCACAGCGGTGTCCAGCGAGTTGGTCAGCCGGGCGCGCCCGAACTCCAGCGCCTCCCCACTGGCCTCGGCGACCAGGACGTCCAGCCCCGCCCGGGCGAAGACCTCCGCGATGCCCGACCCCATGAGTCCGCAGCCGATCACTCCGACGCGCGCGATGTCACTCACTCAGTTGCCCTTCGGTGGTGCTGGGGGTCTCCCAGCGACATGTGGCCCAGCAGCTGCTGTCCGGCGGTCCGGGATCACCGGTATGTGCGGACCGGCGTACCGCCCCGACGACGTTACTACTCCCTACCGGCCAGTAGGTCATCCCCTCCCCGGGGGACCCTCCGGCCGGCGCCTTCCCCCGAACGGGTGGGTCCGCCCGCGTCGCGGGTGCGCTCGCGGGCCGCCCCGGCCCGCCGGACGACAGAATGCGGGCCCGGACCGCGGGTGGTCACGGACGGACGGAGGGAGCACGGGCATGCCGACGGGATCGCTCACGGGACAGGTCGGCCTGGTCACCGGCGCCGGCCGCGGCATCGGCCGGGAGATCGCCGTCGGCCTCGCCGCCGAGGGCATGGCCGTCGGCCTCGTCGGCCGCACCCAGGAGACGCTCACCGACACCCTCAAGGAGTGCGTGCGGCACGGCTCGCGCGGCGTCGCCGTCGCCGCCGACGTCACCCGCCCCGGCTCGGTCCGCGAAGCCGTCCGCCTCGTCGAACGCGACCTCGGGCCCGTCGACCTGCTGGTCAACAACGCCGGCTCGATCGACCGCGCCGAGGTCCCGCTCTGGGAGACCGACGTCACCCAGTGGTGGCAGGTCGTCGAGGTCAACCTGCGCGGCCCCTACAACCTGCTGCGCTGCGTCCTGCCCGGCATGGTCCGCCGCCGCCGCGGCCGCGTCGTCAACCTCAACTCCGGCTTCGCGCTGCGCCCCGACGGCCACTACACCGCGTACGCCACCTCCAAGGCCGCGCTGCTGAAGCTCTCCGACAACCTCGCCGACTCGCTCGCCGAGCACCAGGTGGTGATCCTCGACATCAGCCCCGGCGCGGTCGCCACCGACATGACCGCCGGCATGCCGATGTTCCACGACACCACGGACTGGGGCTCCATCCCGTACATGGTCGCCGTCACCGTGGACGCCGCCCGCGGGCGCTTCGACGCGCTGCACGGGCGCTTCCTGCACGCCGGCCGGGACGACCTGGAGGAACTCGTCCGCCGGGCCGAGGAGATCCGCGCGGCGGACGCCCGCACGCTGCGGCTGCGCCCGTACGGGCCCGACGACCCGATGGGCTGAGCGTTCACAGCGCGCGGAGCGCCGCCAGCTCCGCCGCGGTGAGCGAGCCCGGGGCGCGGCCGGTGCGGGCGAACTCCCCGGCCAGCCGCTGCAGCGCCTCGTTGAGCGGCGCCGCCACCCCGTGCAGCCGGGCCAGCAGCACGATCTCGCCGTTCAGGTGGTCGGCCTCGATCGAGCCGGTGCCGCGCGCCAGGCTCTGCCAGGACGACGAGCCGGCCCACTCCTCGCCGTCCACCGGCGCCAGCCGCAGCACCGCGCCCACCTCGCGGGCCTGCTCGGCCCGGTCGGGGTGGGCGATGCCGGCCGCCGCCAGCACGGCCGCGCCCTCCGCGGCGGCCCGCTCGTGGAGCGCCCGCACCGCGTCGTCCCCGGTCCGGCCGGCCACCGCGTCCAGCGCGTTGCCGAGGTTGCCGAGCAGCTTGGTGTACTTCCAGCTCATCACGTCCGCCGCCACCGGGGCGCTGAAGCCGGAGGCGGCGAGGTCGGCGGCGATCGCGGCGGCCCGGGCGCCACCGGTGCCGGACGGGTAGCCGCCCAGCCGCAGCACCCCGCTCACCGGCGTGCCGCCGGCGTTGACCCGGCCCGGTGCCAGATGGGTGGACGGCATCCACACGCACATCGCCAGCACCTCGTGGAACAGCCGCAGCGCGAGCCGCTCGTTCTCCACCCCGTTCTGCGCGCACACCAGCGGCAGCCGCTCGGCGGCGGTGCCGCCCCCGGCCACCGGCCGCGGCGCCCACGCGGCCAGCGCGGCGGCGGTGTCCTGCGTCTTCACGGCGAGCACCAGCACGTCGTCGGCCCGCAGCTCCACCTCCCGGGGATCGCCGGCCGCCGGGATCCGCAGCGTCCGCACGCCCTCCGGGGTACCGAACCGCAGGCCCTGCGCCCGCAGCGCCTCCAGGTGCGCTCCGCGCGCGACCAGGAGCACCTCGTGCCCGCCCTCGTGCAGCCGGGCACCGATCGTGCCACCCACCGCACCCGCCCCGATGATGATGTACCGCATGTCCGCAGCATCCCACCGGGCCGGCGGCGGGCCCGCGGCGGGGTGGTCACGCGCAGAGGCGGCTCGCGGTCACCGGGGTGAGGCCGGCCCTGCCGAGGCCGTCGAGGATGCCGGGCAGCGCGTCGACCGTGCAGCGGTGGCCCAGGTGCAGGGCGACCACCGAGCCGCCGCGCACCGAGCCGAGCACCCGGCGCTGCAGTTCGGCGGCGTTGGGGTCGGCGTAGTCGCGCGGGTCCACGTCGAAGGAGAGCACGTGCTCGTACCCGACCGCCTTCGCCTGCTCCCGCACCATCGGCGTCGCGTACTGGGCGGCCGAGGGGCGGAACCAGCGGCCGATCGAGCCGGTGAGCCGCTGCAGCCGCTCCGCGCACTGGGCGATCTCGGCGCGCGCCCGGTCCGGCGCCATGGTGGAGATGTTCTGGTGGTTCTGGGTGTGGTTGCCCAGCTCGTGGCCGCCGTCCAGGATCCGCCGGGCCATCTGCGGCTGCTGGTCGAGCCAGCTGCCGACGACCATCACGGTGAGCCCGACCCCGCGCCGCTCGGCGATCTCCAGCAGGGCGGTGGCGAGCGCGGGGTCGCCGCTGCCGTGGAAGGTCAGGGCGACGTTGCGGCCGGTGCGCGGCCCGTACGCGACCTCGACGGGGGTGCCGGCTGCCAGCGGCGGCAGCACCGGCGGGGCGGGCGGCGGGGTGGTGGCGGCGGCGGGCGGGGGCGTCGCGGCCGCCGCGGCGGTTCCGGTCGCGGTCGCGGTCGCGGCGGGCTCGGGGGAGGCGGGCCCCTCGCCGCCGGCCCAGGCCGGATCCACGGTGCCCGACGGGTCCATGGTGCCCGGGCGCACCGCGAACGCGCCCGGGTCGGTCCGGCGGCGGCCGGTGTCGCCGCAGGCGGCGAGCAGGCCGCCGGCCGCGGTGAGGGCGGCCAGTTTGACGGTGGTGCGCAGGACGGTGCGCCGGTCGGCAGTCATCGGCAGCCAGCATAGAGACGGCACCACCCGGCGGCGACCGCCGGCCGCGGTCGCTCCGGGGATCCCCCGGGACCGGCTTTGACGTGCACACACACCATGGTTCGGATGCTGCGGAAACCTGAACTACCGCTGTTTCGGAGGCGTTTCGTCGGTTACGATCACGGCGCACCGTGCGGTGGGGGCCGCCATCGGCCGCCTGCCGGTCGCGGGGCACGGGGACGGGATCCGTCCGGCAGCGGAGACTCCGGACACGACGAGACCAGGGGGCGGCAGATGAGCGAGGACCGGACGGTGGAGCACGGCGTCACCGGCACCGACTGGGAGTGGGCGCGCGCCGAGGACTGGCAGCCGCCGACCGAGCTCGACACCGGGGTCCCGCACACCGCCCGGATGTACGACTACTACCTCGGCGGCAAGGACAACTTCGAGGCCGACCGCAAGGCGGCCGAGGCCGCCATCGCCGCCTACCCGGCGCTGCCGCTGCTGGCCCGCACCAACCGCGAGTTCCTCGGCCGCGCCGTCGAGTTCGCCGCCGGCCGGGGCATCCGGCAGTTCCTCGACATCGGCACCGGCATCCCCGCCGTCGGCTCCACCAGCGAGGTCGCCCGCCGGGCCGCCCCGGACGCCCGGGTGGTCTACGTCGACAACGACCCGATCGTGGCCACCCACGCGCGCGCCCTGCTGGCCGGCCACCCGGCCGGGCACACCTCGGTCATCGAGGCGGACCTGCGCGAGCCCGAGGCGATCCTCGGGCACCCCGCCCTGCGCGCCGCCGTCGACCTCGCCGAACCGGTCGCCCTGATGCTGGTCGCCGTCCTGCACTTCATCCGCGACGAGGACGGCGCGGAGCGGATCGTGCGCACCCTGCGCGACGCCCTCGCGCCCGGCAGCGCGCTGATCCTCTCGCACGGCAGCCCCGACTTCGCCTCCCGGGAGAGCGCCGCCGAGGGCACCCGGGTCTACCGCAGCGCCAGCGCGCCGCTGGTGCTGCGCCCCCGTGCGGCCGTCGAACCCTTCTTCGGCGACTTCGAGTTCGCCGGCCCCGGCCTGGTCCAGCTCCCGCTCTGGCGCCCCGAGGCCGGCCACATCCGCACCGCCGACCTCCCCGAGGGCTGGCAGGACGTCTCGGCCTACGCGGGCGTCGCGTTCAAGCGCGGATGACCGCCGGCGCCCCGCCGCTGCCCGCGGCGGCGGTCGCCCTGCTGGCGGCCGTCGACGCCCCGCCGCGGCTCACCGCCCACCTCGGGCTGGTCCACGAGGTCGCCGTGACGATCCTCGACGGGTGCGCCGGCTACGGGGTGCCGGTGGACCGGGAGGCGGTGCTGTTCGGCGCGGCCACCCACGACATCGGCAAGGCCGTCCACCGCGAGGAGCTCTCCGTCCCCGGCTCGCTGCACGAGCGGGCCGGGTACGAGCTGCTGCCGGCCCACGGCGTGCCGGAGCGCCTGGCCCGCTTCGCCGGCACCCACGGCAGCTGGGGCGCGCCCGGCGCCACCGTGGAGGACCTGCTGGTCAGCCTGGCCGACAAGGCGTGGAAGGACAGCCGGGTCCGCGACCTGGAGGACCGGGTGGTGGCCCGGTTGGCGCAGGCGTCCGGGCGCGAGCCCTGGGAGGTGTTCCTCGCCCTCGACGACCTGCTCGCCGGGATCGGCGCCGACGCCCCGCGGCGGCTCGCCGTCCAGGCCGCCCACCCGGTGGCCTGACCGGGCCCGACCAGGTCCGTCCGGGTCCGACCGGGCCGTCCGGCTCGGGTGCGGCGCGCGGAAAATCGGGCGACGCGCACGGCCGGGCGGTGTTAGCTTCCCAGGCATGCGAGCGCTGACCGATCCCGAGATCCGTGCGTCCTTCGTCAACTGCTCCAAGGGCGAGGCGCGGCGACTCAACCTGCCCCGAGGGCTGGCCGAACTCCCCTGGGAGGACCTCGACTTCCTCGGCTGGCGGGACCAGGGCGCGCCCGACCGCGGCTACCTGGTCGCCGAGCACCGCGGTGAGCTGGTCGGCGTCACCCTGCGGGTGCCCTCGTTCCGGCGGAGCCTGACCAAGACCAACGTCTGCTCGCTGTGCGTCACCGCCCACGCGGGCTCCGGCGTCGCGCTGCTCACCGCCCGCCGGGCCGGTGCGGCGGGACGGGAGGGCAACACCGTCGGCACCTACATCTGCGCCGACCTCGCCTGCTCGCTCTACGTGCGCGGGCGCAAGAACTCCGCGGCGGTCACCCGCCCCAACGAGTCGCTCCCGCTGGAGGAGCAGGTCGCCCGGACGGTGGCCCACCTGGGCGCCTTCCTGGACCAGGTCCGCACCGACACCCTGGCCGCCTGAGCCCGATCCCGGGTCCGAGCCCGGGCCGCGGCCGCGGCCGCCGGACGGGCCCGGCGACGGGAGACGTCGCCGGGCCCGTCCGCCGTGCGATCAGACCCAGATGGTCAGACGGGCCGTGTACGGCGGGAAGTCGAGGACGTCGCAGAAGTAGTTGAACGCCTCGCCCCGGGCCACGAGGGCCTTGCCCGCGGCGTGGCAGGCTTCACCGCTCGAGTAGATGCCGACGTAGACGACAGCGGTCGTCTTGGCGGTGGTCGCCTGGGCGGCCGGGGCGGCCATCAGCCCGCCCGCCGCGAGGATTCCAGCCAGCGCCATGGTGGAAACAGCCTTGCGCAGTGCCATGCCGGTGCCTTCCTTCTTCGGACACGAGCGCCGGACTGCCCGCCCGGCGCTTCGGAGTGAGCCTCCTCCGCTTCCCGGACCCGGGGCAATGGTCGAGACCAATTCGGCAGGAACCTGCCGTGGCCTTGCGCGACGCCCCTCCGGACGGTTCACCGACCGCGCAGGTCGTCCATCTCGCGGCGGTCGCGCTTGGTCGGCCGCCCGGCGCCCCGGTCCCGCACGCCGGGCGCGGCGACGAACTCGCGCGCCGGGCGCGGCGGGCTGTTGTCCACCAGGCACTCCGCGGCGACGCCCGCGCCGACCCGCTTGCGGATCAGCTTCGTCACCACGACGACCCGCTCCCACCCCTCCACGCGCACCCGGACCTCGTCGCCCGGCTTCAGCGCCTGCGCCGGCTTCGCCCGCTCGCCGTTGACCCGCACGTGCCCGGCCTTGCAGGCGGCCGCCGCGGCCGACCGCGTCTTGGCCAGCCGCACCGACCAGATCCAGCTGTCCACCCGGACGCTTCCCTCGTCTTCGACCATCCTCCGAGCCTAAGCCCTGGTCACCGCCGCTCAGCGTCGGCCGGGCGCCTCCTGGACGGCCCACCCGTTGCCGTCCGGATCGCTGAAGAAGACGAACGAGTTCCACAGCTCCCCCCGCCCGTCCACCCGGTCCCCGTCCTCGAAGTGCTGCACCGGGCTCACCTCCACGCCCCGCGCCACCAGCTCCGCGTGCGCCCGGTCGATGTCCGGCACCACCAGCTGCAGCCCCTTCAGCGAGCCCGCCGGCGCGTCCGTCAGCCCCGTGCCCACCACGATCGAGCAACTGGAGCCGGGCGGCGTCAGCTGCACCACCCGCACCCCGTCCCGGATCCGGCTGTCGTGGTCGACGGCGAAACCGGCCTGCTCCTCGTAGAAGACCTTCGCCCGGTCGACGTCCGTCACCGGGACCACCACCACTTCGAGCTTCCAGTCCATGGCTGCGCCCCTTCCGTCGGGCCCTCCCAGTATCGGCCGCCGCCCGGGCCGGCGCGCGGGCGCCGGTCGGCTAGCCTGGGCGGCGATGAACCACCTCGCCAGCACCACCACCGCCGCCGCGACCCCCTTCCCGACCCCGTGGGGCGCCCTCGGCCTCACCCGCTACCCCGAGGACCCGCGCGAGCGGCTGCGCGCCTGGGACGCCGCCGACGAGTACCTGCTGCGGCACCTGGCCGGCGAGGCCGACTCCGCCGAGGGCCGGGCCGCGGCCCTGGCCGGCCGCGCCGTCACCGTCCTCGGCGACCGCTGGGGCGCGCTGACCACCGCCCTCGCCACCGCGCCCGCCGAGCACGCGCCCGCCCGGATCACCCAGATCAGCGACTCGCACCTCGCCCAGCGCGCCACCGCCGCCAACCTCGCCCGGGCCGGCGCCGACCCCGCCGCCGCCCGCCTGCTCACCACCCGCGACACCCCGCCCGAGCGGACCGACGTCCTGCTGGTGCGCGTCCCCAAGAGCCTCGCCCTGCTGGAGGACCAGCTGCACCGGCTCGCCCCGGCGCTCCACCCGGACACCGTCGTCCTCGGCACCGGCATGACCACCGAGATCCACACCTCCACCCTCCAGCTCTTCGAGCGGATCCTCGGCCCCACCCGCACCTCGCTCGCCGTCCGCAAGGCCCGGCTGATCCTCTGCACCCCCGACCGGTCGCTCGACCCCGGCCCCAACCCCTGGCCGCACCGCTACGCCCTGCCCGGCGACATCGGCCCCGTCTCGGGCCGCACCGTGGTCAACCACGCCGGCACCTTCTGCGCCGACCGCCTCGACATCGGCACCCGCTTCCTCCTCGCCCACCTGCCCGTCGCCGCCCCCGGCGCCCGGATCGTCGACCTCGGCTGCGGCAACGGCGTGGTCGGCACCGCCGCCGCCCTGGCCGCCCCCGGCGCCGAGCTGGTCTTCGTCGACGAGTCCCACCAGGCGGTCGCCTCCGCGGAGGCGACCTTCCGCGCCAACCTCGGCCCGGACGCCCCCGCCGAGTTCCTCACCGCCGACGCGCTCGCCGACGCGGGCGTGCCGTCCGGCTCGGTGGACCTCGTCCTCAACAACCCGCCGTTCCACTCCCACCAGGCCACCACCGACGCCACCGCCTGGCGGATGTTCACCGGCGCCCGCCGCGCGCTGCGCCCCGGCGGTGAGCTGTGGGTGGTCGGCAACCGCCACCTCGGCTACCACGTCAAGCTCCGCCGGCTGTTCGGCAACTGCCGGACCGTCGCGGGCAATCCGAAGTTCGTGGTGCTCAAGGCCGTCAAGCGCTGAGCGCCCCGGCCGGGCCGCCCCCGGCGGGCGGCCCTTCGCATACTCCTTGCATGAATGTTCCGTGCTGCGTATATTCATGCCACGACGAAGGAGGAACGCCATGGCATTGCGAGTCGCCGTCGCCGGCGCGAGCGGATACGCGGGCGGTGAGGTGCTGCGCCTGCTGCTCGGCCACCCGGAGGTGGAGATCGGGGCGCTGACCGGCGGCTCGAACGCGGGCACCCGGTTGGGGCTGCTGCAGCCGCACCTGCTGCCGCTGGCCGACCGGGTCCTGGAGCCGACCACCCCGGAGGTGCTGGCCGACCACGACGTGGTGTTCCTGGCCCTGCCGCACGGCCAGTCCGCCGCCGTCGCCGAGGCGCTCGGCGAGAACGTGCTGGTCGTCGACTGCGGCGCCGACTTCCGGCTCAAGGCCGCCGCCGACTGGGAGCAGTTCTACGGCTCCGCGCACGCCGGCACCTGGCCCTACGGCCTGCCCGAGCTGCCCGGCCACCGCGCCGCGCTCAAGGGCGGCAACCGGATCGCCGTCCCCGGCTGCTACCCGACGGCCGTCTCGCTCGCGCTGTTCCCCGCCTACGCGGCTGGCCTGGCCGAGCCCGAGGCGGTGGTCGTGGCCGCCTCGGGCACCTCCGGCGCCGGCAAGGCCGCCAGGACCCACCTGCTCGGCAGCGAGGTGATGGGCAGCGTCAGCGCCTACGGCGTCGGCGGCGTCCACCGGCACACCCCGGAGATGTCCCAGAACCTCACCCCGCTCGCGGGCGAGCCGGTCACCGTCTCCTTCACCCCCACCCTGGTCCCGATGCCGCGCGGCATCCTCGCCACCTGCTCCGCCAAGGCGAAGCCCGGGGTGAGCGCCGAGGAGCTGCGGGCCGCCTACGCCGAGGCGTTCGCCGACGAGCCGTTCGTGCACCTGCTGCCCGAGGGCCAGTGGCCGCAGACCAGCAGCGTCTACGGCTCCAACGCCGCCCTGGTGCAGGTCGCCCTGGACGCGGCCGCCGGGCGGATCGTGGCGATCAGCGCGATCGACAACCTGGTCAAGGGCACCGCCGGTGGCGCGGTGCAGAGCATGAACATCGCCCTCGGCCTGCCCGAGGAGCTGGGCCTTCCCGTGAACGGAGTCGCACCGTGACCGACCACCAGAACGTCGGCGTCACCGCTGCCCAGGGCTTCCGGGCCGCCGGCGTGACCGCCGGCATCAAGGCGTCCGGGACCCCCGACCTCGCGCTCGTCGTCAACGACGGGCCCTCGCTGGCCGCCGCCGGCGTCTTCACCGCCAACCGGGTCAAGGCCGCGCCCGTGCTCTGGTCCGAGCAGGTCCTCAAGGGCGGCGCGGTCTCCGCCGTCGTCCTCAACTCCGGCGGGGCCAACGCCTGCACCGGCCCGCTCGGCTTCCAGGACACCCACGCCACCGCCGAGAAGGTCGCCGAGGAGCTGAAGCTCAACGCCGGCGAGGTCGCCGTCGCCTCCACCGGCCTGATCGGCGTGCGGCTGCCGATGGACATCCTGCTGCCCGGCGTGACCACCGCCGCCGCCGCGCTCAGCGCCACCGGCGGCGAGCAGGCCGCGATCGCCATCAAGACGACCGACACCGTGCACAAGACCGCGCAGGTCACCAGCCCGGCCGGCTGGACGGTCGGCGGCATGGCCAAGGGCGCCGGCATGCTCGCCCCGAGCCTGGCCACCATGCTGGTCGTGCTCACCACCGACGCCGACGCGGACGCCGCCGCCCTGGACGCCGCGCTGCGCGGCGCCACCCGCACCACCTTCGACCGGATCGACTCCGACGGCTGCATGTCCACCAACGACACCGTGCTGCTGCTCGCCTCCGGGGCCTCCGGCACCGTCCCGGACCGGGCCGAGTTCGACGAGGCCGTGCGCACCGTCTGCGCCGACCTGGCCCGCCGGCTGATCGGCGACGCCGAGGGCGCGAGCAAGGACATCCGGATCGACGTCACCGGCGCCGCCACCGAGGAGGAGGCCGTCGGCGTCGCCCGGGTGATCGGCCGCAACAACCTGCTGAAGTGCGCCATCCACGGCGAGGACCCGAACTGGGGCCGGGTGCTGGCCGCGATCGGCACCACCGACGCCGCCTTCGACCCCGACCGCCTGGACGTCGCCATCAACGGTGTCTGGGTCTGCCGGGACGGCAGTGTGGGGGAGGACCGCGACCTGGTCGACATGACCGGCCGCGAGGTCGTGATCACCGCGCGGCTCAACGCCGGCGAGGCCGCCGCCAGCCTGTGGACCAACGACCTCACCGCCGACTACGTGCACGAGAACAGCGCCTACTCCACCTGACAGCCGCCATCGAGCCGGGAAGCAGAACAGTGCAGATCGCACCCAAGGGCGAACAGGCCCGCAACAACACCGCGTTGCCCAAGGCCATGACGCTCATCGAGGCCCTGCCGTGGCTGGAGCGCTTCCACGGCAAGACCATCGTGATCAAGTTCGGCGGCAACGCCATGGTCGACGAGGAGCTGAAGGCGGCCTTCGCCAAGGACGTCGTCTTCCTGCGCTTCGCCGGCCTGCACCCCGTCGTGGTGCACGGCGGCGGCCCGCAGATCAGCGCCCAGCTCGACAAGCTCGGCCTGGAGTCCTCGTTCACCAACGGCCTGCGGGTCACCACCCCCGAGACCATGGACGTGGTCCGGATGGTGCTCGCCGGCCAGGTGCAGCGCGAACTCGTCGGCCTGCTCAACGAGCACGGCCCGTTCGCGGTCGGCCTGACCGGCGAGGACGCCCACACCATGACCGCCGTCAAGCGGTACGCGGTGGTCGACGGCGAGCAGGTCGACATCGGCCTGGTCGGCGACATCGTCAACATCGAGGCCGGCGCCGTGAAGGCGCTCATCTCCGACGGCCGCATCCCGGTGGTCTCCTCGATCGCCCGCGGCACCGACGGCCACGTCTACAACATCAACGCCGACACCGCCGCCTCCGCCCTCGCGGTCGCGCTCGGCGCCGAGATGCTCGTCGTCCTCACCGACGTCGAGGGCCTCTACAAGGACTGGCCGCACTCCGACGACGTGATCAGCCAGCTCAACGCCTCCGAGCTGGACGAGCTGCTGCCCACCCTGGCCAGCGGGATGCTGCCCAAGATGGAGGGCTGCCTGCGCGCCGTGCGCTCCGGCGTCGGCACCGCCCGCGTGCTGGACGGCCGGGTGCCGCACAGCCTGCTGCTGGAGATCTTCACCGACGAGGGCATCGGCACGATGGTCGTGCCGGACGACGAACCGACCGTGACCGGGGGACTCGCATGACTTCCAACGCCCAGCTCACCGAGCGGTGGCAGCACTCCTTCACCGACAACTACGGCACCCCCCGGATCCCGCTGGTCCGCGGCGAGGGCAGCACGCTCTGGGACGCCGACGGCAAGGCGTACACCGACCTGCTCGGCGGCATCGCCGTCAACGCCCTCGGCACCGCCCACCCGGCGGTCGTCGAGGCCGTCAGCCGGCAGATCGCCACCCTCGGCCACGTCTCCAACCTGTTCATCGCCGAGCCCACCGTCACCCTCGCCGAGCGGCTGCTGCGGCTGGACGGCCGCGAGGGCCGGGTGTTCTTCTGCAACTCCGGCGCCGAGGCCAACGAGGCCGCCTTCAAGATCAGCCGCCGCACCGGCCGCACCCACCTGGTCGCCCTGGAGGGCGGCTTCCACGGCCGCACCATGGGCGCCCTCGCGCTCACCGGCCAGCCCGCCAAGCAGGAGCCGTTCCGCCCGCTGCCCGGCGACGTCACGCACGTCCCGTTCGGCGACGTCGAGGCGCTGCGCGCGGCCGTCACCACCGAGACCGCCGCCGTCTTCCTGGAGCCGATCCAGGGCGAGAACGGCGCGATCCCGCTGCCCGACGGCTATCTGGCCGCCGCCCGCGAGATCACCCGGGCCACCGGCACCCTGCTCGTCCTGGACGAGATCCAGACCGGCGTCGGCCGCACCGGCCACTGGTTCGCCCACCAGGCGTTCGAGGGCATCGAGCCGGACGTCGTCACACTCGCCAAGGCGCTCGGCGGCGGCCTGCCGATGGGCGCGGTGCTGGCCTTCGGCCCGGCCGCCGAACTGCTCACCCCGGGCCAGCACGGCACCACCTTCGGCGGCAACCCGGTGGCCGCGGCGGCCGGCCTCGCGGTGCTCGACACCATCGAGTCGCAGGGCCTGCTGGAGCACGCCCGCAAGATCGGCGAGCGGCTGCGGCACGGCGTCGAGGCGCTGGAGGACCCGCTGGTCTCGCACGTGCGCGGGGCCGGGATGCTGCTCGGCATCGTGCTCACCGCGCCGGTGTCGGCGAAGATCCAGGCGGGCCTGCAGGAGGCCGGCTTCCTGGTGAACGCCGCAGTGCCGGACGCGGTGCGCCTCGCGCCGCCGCTGGTGCTCACCGAGCAGGAGGCCGACGCGTTCCTGGCGGCGCTGCCGGCCGTGCTGCGGGCCGTCCGCGAGGACGCCCCGGACGATGCGAACCGCGCGTAGTCCGGGAGAATCATCACATGACCGTACCCAACTCCGGGCAGCCCGCCGCCGGCCCGACGCCGCAGGTCCCGCAGACCCGCACCGCGCGCCACCGGCGGATCGTGGACCTGCTCACCCGCCAGCCCGTGCGCTCGCAGAGCCAGCTCGCCAAGCTGCTCGCCGACGACGGACTCGTGGTCACCCAGGCGACCCTCTCCCGGGACCTGGACGAGCTGGGCGCGGTGAAGATCCGCAACCGGGACGGCGCGCTCATCTACGCCGTCCCGGCCGAGGGCGGCGACCGCACCCCGCGCGCGCCGATGGGGGAGTCCGCCACCGAGGGCCGGATGGCCCGGCTGGCCGGCGAGCTCATGGTCTCCGCCACCGCCTCCGGCAACCTGGTCGTGCTGCGCACGCCGCCGGGCGCGGCGCAGTTCCTGGCCTCGGCGATCGACCAGGCGGAGGTGTTCGAGATCATCGGCACCATCGCCGGCGACGACACCGTCCTGCTGATCAGCCGCGATCCCTCCGGCGGCCAGGCCCTCGCCGACCACCTGATGCAGCTCGCCCAGGCGAAGGCTCAGTAGCCCTCCCGCTCCGCCCCGTGGGCCCGGTTCCGACCGGGCCCACAGGCGTATCCGGAACCCGCCCGGCCGGCGCGTTTTGAGTTTCATACGGAGTAGTGCATACTTATGCCTATCGCCGTAAGCCTGTTCGCACAGTTGTGAAGGAGAAAGCCGTGACCGAGCGCGTCGTACTCGCCTACTCGGGCGGTCTGGACACGTCCGTCTGCATCGGCTGGATCGCCGAGGAGACGGGCGCCGAGGTCATCGCCGTCGCCGTCGACGTCGGCCAGGGCGGCGAGGACCTGGATGTCATCCGCCAGCGGGCGCTGGACTGCGGTGCCGTCGAGGCCGAGGTCGCCGACGCCCGGGACGAGTTCGCCGACGAGTACTGCCTGCCGGCCCTCAAGGCCAACGCCCTCTACCAGGGCGAGTACCCGCTGGTGTCCGCCCTCTCGCGGCCCGTCATCGTCAAGCACCTGGTCGCCGCCGCGCAGAAGCACGGCGCCACCACCGTCGCCCACGGCTGCACCGGCAAGGGCAACGACCAGGTCCGCTTCGAGGTCGGCATCAACTCCCTCGCCCCGGGCCTCAAGTGCATCGCCCCGGTCCGCGACTACGCGATGACCCGCGACAAGGCCATCGCCTTCGCCGAGGCCAAGGGCCTGCCGATCGCCACCACCAAGAAGTCCCCGTACTCGATCGACCAGAACGTCTTCGGACGGGCCGTCGAGACCGGCTTCCTGGAGGACATCTGGAACGCCCCGATCGAGGACGTCTACGAGTACACCCAGAACCCGGCCACCCCGCGCGAGGCCGACGAGGTGGTCATCACCTTCGACGCCGGCGTCCCGGTCGCCATCGACGGCCGCAAGGTCACCGTGCTGCAGGCCATCGAGGAGCTCAACCAGCGGGCCGGCGCCCACGGCATCGGCCGCCTCGACATGGTCGAGGACCGGCTGGTCGGCATCAAGTCCCGGGAGATCTACGAGGCCCCCGGCGCGATCGCCCTGATCACCGCCCACCAGGCGCTGGAGAACGTCACCGTCGAGCGCGAGCTCGCCCGCTACAAGCGGCAGGTCGAGCAGCGCTGGGCCGAGCTGGTCTACGACGGCCTGTGGTTCTCCCCGCTCAAGCGCGCCCTCGACGGCTTCGTCAACGAGGCCAACCAGCACGTCTCCGGCGACATCCGGATGGTCCTCCAGGGCGGCCGGGCCGTCGTCAACGGCCGCAAGTCCGACCAGTCGCTGTACGACTTCAACCTCGCCACCTACGACACCGGCGACACCTTCGACCAGTCGATGTCCAAGGGCTTCATCGAGATCTTCGGCCTCTCCTCGAAGATCGCCGCCCGGCGCGACCTGGGCTGATCGGCCCCCGGCCCCGGCCGCACCCCCTCCCGCGGGGCCCGGCCGGGGCCACCCCCTCCCTCTTCCCGCACCTCAGCAAGGAGCCAGCGATGTCCGCCGACCAGACCGCCTCCGGTGGCGACGTCCGCCTCTGGGGCGCCCGCTTCGCCGACGGCCCGTCCGAGGCCCTCGCCAGGCTCTCCGCCTCGGTGCACTTCGACTGGCGCCTCGCCCCCTACGACATCGCCGGCTCCAAGGCCCACGCCCGCGTCCTGCACAAGGCCGGCCTGCTCACCGACGACGAGCTCGCCGCCATGCACGACGGACTCGACCGGCTGCTCGCCGACGTCGAGGCCGGCACCTTCACCGGCACCATCGCCGACGAGGACGTCCACACCGCCCTGGAGCGCGGCCTGCTGGAGCGCCTCGGCCCCGACCTCGGCGGCAAGCTGCGGGCCGGCCGCTCCCGCAACGACCAGATCGCCACCCTCTTCCGGATGTACCTGCGGGACCACGCGAAGACCATCGGCACCCTGCTGCTCGACCTCCAGCACGCCCTGGTCGGCCTCGCCGAGGCCCACCCGGACACCGCCATGCCGGGCCGCACCCACCTCCAGCACGCCCAGCCGGTGCTCTTCGCCCACCACGTCCTCGCGCACGTGCAGGCCCTCGGCCGCGACGCCGAGCGGCTGCGCCAGTGGGACGCCCGCACCGCCGTCTCCCCCTACGGCTCCGGGGCCCTGGCCGGCTCCTCGCTCGGCCTCGACCCGCAGGCCGTCGCCGCCGACCTCGGCTTCGAGGGCGGCTCCGTCGGCAACTCCATCGACGGCACCGCCTCGCGCGACTTCGTCGCCGAATTCGCCTTCGTCACCGCGATGATCGGAATCAACCTCTCCCGCATCGCGGAGGAGGTGATCATCTGGAACACCAAGGAGTTCGGCTTCATCACGCTGCACGACGCCTTCTCCACCGGCTCGTCGATCATGCCGCAGAAGAAGAACCCCGACATCGCCGAACTCGCCCGCGGCAAGTCCGGCCGGCTCATCGGCAACCTCACCGGCCTGCTCGCCACCCTCAAGGCCCTCCCGCTCGCGTACAACCGCGACCTCCAGGAGGACAAGGAGCCGGTCTTCGACTCCTGCGACACCCTTGAGGTCCTGCTGCCCGCCTTCACCGGCATGATGGCCACCCTCACCGTCCACCGCGAGCGCCTTGAGGAGCTCGCCCCGGCCGGCTTCTCCCTCGCCACCGACATCGCCGAATGGCTCGTCAAGCAGGGCGTGCCGTTCCGCGTCGCCCACGAGGTCGCGGGCGCCTGCGTCAAGGAGTGCGAGGCCCGGGGCATCGAACTCGCCGACCTGACGGACGCCCAGTTCGCCGCCATCTCCGAGCACCTCACCCCCGAGGTCCGCACCGTGCTCAGCGTCCACGGCGCCATCGCCGCCCGCAACGGCCGCGGCGGTACCGCCCCCAGCGCCGTCGCCGTCCAGCTCGCCGAGGTCAAGGCCGACCTCGCCGCCCAGCAGGAGTGGGCGGCCGGCTGACCGGACCCACCACCCGGGGGGAGGGGCGCGGCGGGGAAACCGCCGCGCCCCTCCCGCGCGCACGCCACCGCACGGCCGTAACCGGCACCGCCCCCGCCCGGTCAAGCACGGTATGCGCACCGACCTCCGGCCCCTGCCGTCCCTGCCGCCCCACCCGTCCGCCGAGGACGAGGTCCTCGCCGGCCTGCGCCGCCGCCTCCTGCGCGAGGCCGTCGCCGCCCTGCCCGGACGCTGCCCGCAGCTGGTCGCCGCCCTCGCCGAGGACCCGCCGCCGACCTACCGCGAGCTCTCCCACCGCCTCGGCATGCCGCGCGGCTCGATCGGCCCCACCCGCGCCCGCTGCCTGGCCTGCCTGCGGGCCCTGCTGCGCACCGAGCGCTACGCCTGAGCCGCACCGCTGAGCCGCACCGCCGGGACGCTCCCCGCCCGCGCCCCGCCACCGCGCCCCTCACCCACTCGGACGTGACGCTCGCCACGTCCGCCCCTCCCGCCGCCCCGGCCGCCGCGCGTGACCCTCGCCACGTCCGGCGGCCGCGAGGTTGAGAGCAGCTGACGCGCGGGTAAGGCGCTGGCGAACGCCGCTCTTGACGGTGACGCGCCCGCCCCGATACTGACCGTGAGCGCGCCGCCGCCGGTACGGCCCCACAGGGCCGTGCGGGCCGGTACGTTCGTGCGCCACCCCGGTCTGGGCGGATCCCCGGCCGGGACAGACACCTCCGGCAGGGAATCCGGTGCGACACCCTCACGTTCGCGCGCCGGCACAAGGATGGGGAGGCCCCCGCACATGGGCATGAGCGTCATCATTTCGACCGCCGACACGAACGACACGGAGCAGATCCTCAAGCTCCAGTACCTCGGCTACCAGAGCGAGGCCGAGCTCTACGGGGACTGGGCCATCGAGCCGCTGACCCAGACCCTGCAGAGCCTGCGCACCGAGCTCACCGAGCAGCGCGTCCTGGTCGCCCGCCTCGGCGACGAGATCGTCGGCACCGTCCGCGGCCAGGTAGGCCCCGACGGCGTCGGCCGGATAGGGCGACTGGTCGTCCACCCCCGGATGCAGCGCCACGGCCTCGGCGGCCGCCTGCTGGAAGCCCTCGAACAGCGCCTCGCCGAGGACGGCGCGGTGACCTCCTACCAGCTCTTCACCGGCCACCGCAGCCTCGGCAACCTGCGCCTCTACGCCCGCCTGGGCTACCGGCAGACCACCGTCGAGCAGGTCAGCGGCCGGATCACCCTGGTGCACCTGGAGAAGCCCGCCGCCGCCCCGCTCGCCGCCACCGCCTGAAGGCCGAGGGAGCGCCCGCGAGGACGCCCGACCGAACGCCCCGACCGTCCCGGTCCTTGTCGGCGCCGCCACCATCCGGACGACGGTGGCGGCGCCGAGCCGCATCACCGCAGGTGAACGAAGCCGATGTCCGCATTCCGGACAGCCTCGCGAAATAATTGGGGTTCGCCCGGCGCATCTGTTTTACTGGCTCACATGACTGCGACGACGAAATGGACCCCCACCGGCACCCTGCCGGCAGGTGAGCGTGCCATGTGCCGTCGAATGTGTCACCGCTGAGGGCCACCGCCCCCGGCACCCGCTGAGAGTGCCTCCCCCTCGCGCCCCGAAGCGAGGAACCCGCCGCCGCTCCCGTCCGTGTGAGCGCGCCCACTCTGCCGTACCCCTCCTCCGGCCCGTCCGCCCGCCCGCGGACCCGGTGACCCGTCAGGGCCGTGCCTTCGCGCGGCCCGGCCGCCCCGCGGCGACGACCGAGGGACGACAGCGACGGAATCCCCAGGCGTGAACCCGCCCACGTCGCCGGCCGCACCGCGGTCCGGCGGCCGCACGCCGCCCGCCCCCGACGTACGGAAGCAGTTGTGATCACCACCACGGACCTCACCAAGGTCTACCGATCCCGCGGCCGCGAGGTGACCGCCCTCACGGGCGTCGACCTCCACGTCCGCCCCGGCGAGGTCTACGGAGTCGTCGGCACCAGCGGCGCCGGCAAGTCCACCCTCATCCGGTGCGTGAACATGCTGGAGCGGCCCACCTCCGGCACCGTCACCGTGGACGGCCTCGAACTCACCGCCCTCGCCGGCGGCGAGAACCGGGCCGGCAAGGAGCTGCGCGAGGCCCGCCGCCGGATCGGCATGGTCTTCCAGCACTTCAACCTGCTCTCCTCGCGGACCGTCCAGGAGAACGTCGAACTCCCGCTGGAGATCATCGGCCTGGACCGCACCGAGCGCCGCCGCAAGGCCGCCGAACTCCTGGACCTCGTCGGCCTCGCCGACAAGGCCCGCAGCTACCCCGGCCAGCTCTCCGGCGGCCAGAAGCAGCGCGTCGGCATCGCCCGCGCCCTCGCCGGCGACCCCAAGGTGCTGCTCTCCGACGAGGCCACCTCCGCGCTCGACCCCGAGACCACCCGCTCCATCCTCAAGCTGCTGCGCGAGCTCAACCAGCAGCTCGGCCTCACCGTCCTGCTCATCACCCACGAGATGGACGTCATCAAGTCGGTCTGCGACTCCGCCGCCCTGATGCGCGGCGGCCGGGTCGTCGAGTCCGGCGCCCTCACCGACCTGCTCGCCGAACCCGGCTCCGAGCTGGCCCGCGAGCTCTTCCCGCTCGGCGAGTTCGGCACCGGCCGGCCCGGCGCCACCGTGCTGGAGATCACCTTCCAGGGCGACGCCCCCGCCCAGCCCTTCGTCTCCCAGCTCGCCCGCACCTACCAGATCGACATCAACATCCTCGGTGCCGCCGTCGAGACCATCGCCGGCCGCATGGTCGGCCGGATGCGGGTCGAACTGCCCGGCAGCCACCAGGACAACGTGGTGCCCATCGGCTACCTGCGCGAGCAGGGCCTCCAGGTCGACGTCCTCGACACGGCCCGCACCGCGAAGACGAACGGAGCGGCCGCATGACCTGGGACCAGATGCAGGAACTGATGGGGCCCGCCACCTGGGAGACCCTCCAGATGGTCGGCGCCGCCACCGTCGGCACCGTCCTGCTCGGACTGCCGCTCGGCGTGCTGCTGGTGCTCACCGACAAGGGCGGCCTGCTGCAGAACCGGCCCGTCAACAAGGTGCTCGGCGCGGTCGTCAACATCGCCCGCTCGGTGCCGTTCATCATCCTGATGATCGCGCTGATCTCCTTCACCCGCTGGCTGGTCGGCACCTCCATCGGCTGGCAGGCCGCGACCGTGCCGCTCACCATCGGCGCGATCCCGTTCTTCGCCCGCCTCGTCGAGACCTCCGTGCGCGAGGTCGACCGCGGCCTGGTCGAGGCCGTCCAGGCCATGGGCGGCTCCACCTGGACCATCGTCCGCAAGACGCTGATCCCCGAGGCCCTGCCCGGCCTGGTCGCCTCCGTCACCACCACGATCATCACGCTGATCAGCTACTCCGCCATGGCCGGCGCGGTCGGCGGCGGCGGCCTCGGCACCCTCGCCATCAACTACGGCTACTTCCGCTTCGAGACCGCCTTCATGTGGACCATCGTCGCGGAACTGGTGATCATCGTCACCCTCGTGCAGCTGCTCGGCGACTGGGCCGTCCGCTCGCTCGCCCACCGCGGCCGCGGCGGCGGCCGGACCCGACTGCTCCGCCCGCGCGGCAGCGTCCCCGCCGCCCGCACCGCCGCCGACGAGAACGAGCTCGTCGCCCCCTAGACCTCCCGGCGTCCGAACCCGGACCCGGCTCCCCGGTACCACGCAGAAAGGCACTTTTCGTGCGCAACGCCCTGAAGTTCACCAGCGTCCTCGCCACCGCCGGCATCGCCCTCTCCCTCGCGGCCTGCGGCAGCAACGGCGACTCGAAGTCCGCCTCGGACCCGAACGCGCCGCTCACCGTCGTCGCCAGCCCCACCCCGCACGGCCAGATCCTCAAGTACGTCAAGGACAACCTCGCGGACAAGGCCGGCCTCAAGCTCACCATCAAGGAGGTCACCGACTACGTGACCCCCAACACCGCGGTGCAGGACGGCTCGGCCGACGCCAACTACTTCCAGCACGTGCCGTACCTGGAGGACTTCAACAAGAAGCACAACACCCAGATCGTCTCCGTCGGGACGGTCCACCTGGAGCCCCTCGGCCTCTACTCCAAGAAGGCCAAGGCCGTCGGCGAGATCAAGGACGGCGCCACCATCGGCCTGCCCAACGACGCCACCAACGAGGGCCGCGCGCTCAAGCTCCTCGCCGACAACAACCTCATCACCCTCAAGGACGGCGTCGGCACCGCCGCCACCCCCGCCGACGTCACCGGCAACCCGAAGAACCTCAAGTGGAAGGAGCTGGAGGCCGCCCAGCTGCCCCGCTCCGTCGAGGACCTCGACGCCGCCGTCATCAACGGCAACTACGCCATCGACGCCGGCCTCAAGCCCACCAGCGACTCCCTCATCCTGGAGAAGGCCGACGGCAACCCGTACGCCAACATCCTCGCGGTCAAGCAGGGCAAGGAGAACGACCCCCGGGTCAAGAAGCTCGCCGAGCTGCTCCACTCGCCCGAGGTGAAGAAGTACATCGACGACACCTTCAAGGGCGCCGTCATCCCGGCGTTCTGATCCGCGCCACCCGCGCCACCGACCCGTCCCGCCGGACACCACCGGGCCCCCGCCGCAACCAGGCGGGGGCCCGGTCGGGCAATATGCACCAGTGACGGTCCGACAGACCCATATCTGACGTACTGTCGTCCGGTCCGTGCACCGCGTGACCACCCGGCACCGGCGAGGCGTACGGTGTGTCCACGACCCGGCGAGGAGAGACGGCATGGCAGCGAGCTTCCCCGAGACCGCGATCAGCACCGAACGGCTGCTGCTGCGCCCGCTTGCGGAGGACGACGCCCCCGGCCTGGCCGCCATGATGGCCGACGAACTCGTCCTGGCCTGGACCGACCGGCCCCACCCCTTCACCGAGGCCCACGGCACCGAACTGGCCCGCACCCTCGCCCCCGCCCACCGCGCCGCCGGCCACGGCATCGTCCTCGCCGTCACCGAACACCTCACCCAGCGCCTCGTCGGCCTCGTTGAACTCCGCAACACCGACTGGCGGCTGCGCTCCACCGAGATCTCCTTCATCACCGCCGCCTGGGCCCGCGGCGAGGGCTACGCCCCCGAAGCCGTCCTCGGCGTCGCCCAGTGGCTCTTCGAGGACCGCGGCTTCCAGCGCCTGGAACTGCGCACCGCCGCCGGCAACACCGCCGCCCAGCAGGTCGCCCAGAAGATCGGCGGCATCAGCGAGGGCGTGCTGCGCAGCGCCTGGATAGTGCGCGGCGAGACCGGCGAGACCGGCGAGACCGGCGAGACCGGCGAGGTCGTCGTGGGGGCACCTCCCGGCCGCCGGGCCGGGGGAGAGAGCCGCAGCGACCTCATCCTGTGGAGCCTGCTGCCCGAGGACCTGGAAGCCCCCGAGGCCCCCGCCCCCGCCTGGGCCGGCGGCCACCGCTACGTCCTGCGCGACTGAACCCGGCACCCGCCGCCCCACCGGGCACAGGTGTACGAGATGTCCGCGCCGAGGGGATCACACCCGGTAACCTCGGACCGGCGCCGAACAGCGGCGCCGCCTGTCGGCGCACGGATGGCGAGGGAGACAGCCGCAGATGGCTGACCGGATCACGGTCATCGGGTGGGACGGCACACCGCTGACCGAGGCCGCCGCCGCGGCGCTCGCCGCGGCCACGCTGGTGGCCGGCGCCCCCTATCAGCTCAAGGCCCTCCCGGTGCCGCCCGCCGCCGAACGCATCGCGCTCGGCAGCATCCAGCTCGCCGCCCGCCGGATCGCCGAGCACCGCGGCGCCGCCGTCGTCATCGCCGAGGGCGACCCCGGCTTCTTCGGCGTCGTCCGGACCCTGCGCCGCCCCGAGTACGGCCTCGAACTCGAAGTCCTGCCCGCCGTCTCCTCCGTCGCCGCCGCCTTCGCCCGCGCCGGCATGCCCTGGGAGGACGCCCAGATCGTCAGCGCCCACGGCGGCCGGCTGCGGCGCGCCGCCAACGTCTGCCGCGCCCACCCCAAGGTCGCCGTCCTCACCGCCCCCGGCGCCGGACCCAGCGAACTCGCCCTGATGCTCCGCGGCGTCCACCGCACCTTCGTCGTCTGCGAGGCCCTCGGCACCCCCGACGAGGACGTCACCGTCCTCACCTCCGACCGGGTCGCCGACCACATCTGGCGCGACCCCAACGTCGTCCTGGTGATCGGCGGCAGCAGCGCCGGCGGCCCCGGCGGCGGACCGCAGAGCGGCACCGCCGGTGAGGCGGCCGGCTGGCTCGCCGGACGCCCCGTCGGCTACCCCGGCCCCGACCGCGGCTGGGCCCTGCCCACCGACACCTACACCGGCACCGGGCGCGCGCCCGGCGCGGCCGACGCGCTCCCGGCGCACGTCCGCGCCCTCGTGCTCGCCCGCCTCGGCGCACGCCCCGGCGACCTCGTCTGGTCCGTCGGCGCCGGCAGCGGCGCGCTCGCCGTCGAGGCCGCCCGCTTCGGCGCCGCCGTCGTCGCCGTCGAGGCCGACCGCGCCGCCTGCGCCCGCCTCGCCGTCAACGCCCGCCGCTACGGCGTCGAGGTCGAGACCGTCCACGGCCACGGCCCCGACGTCCTCGGCGAACTCCCCGAACCCGACGCCGCCGTGGTCGAGACCGGCGGCCCCGAGGTGGTGCGCGCCGTGCTCTCCCGCCGCCCCGAACGGATCGTCGCCGTCGCCCGCACCCTCGCCGAGGCCGAGGAGGTCCGCCGCGCCATCGCCGACGCCGGCTACCGCGCCGACGGCGCACTGCTCCAGTGCGCGCCGCTGCTCGCGCCCGCCGCCGCCCCAGGTGCCCCGGCCGGCGGCGACCAGGGCGCCCACGGACTGCGCCTCGGCGTCGGCGACCCCGGCACCTTCCTGCTCTGGGGTGAGCAGAAAGCGTGAAGGCCCGGTGCCGATTCCGGCCGAACGGCCGTCGGCGGCAGGCACCGGACCTCCCGGACGGCCCGTCCGGGAGGGTCCGCGCACCGGGACTTGCCGCCGCGTCGCACGGTGATCCAGGTCGCATCCGGACACCGATTCGAGAGGCGGCCCCGCCGGGCCGGTAATGTGGCGTCCGGGACGGCTGCGGCCTCCGCCGGGCCCGCCCGATCCGGTCGGTTCGGCACCGTTCCGACGCGGTACGGACCGGTACGGCTCGAAGTGTGGGCAATTCGACGGGCCGCCCGCCGGACCTGGAGAATGCCGTAGGGTCCGGTGCGGTCGTGCCGGTTGCCCCGGCTTGTCGTTGTTTCAGATGACGCGCCACCCCGCACGGGTGGTGCGCGGGCCGGGGTGCCGCAGCGCGCCGGAAGGACTTCGGCCGCAGCGCTTCGGCGCGGCGGCCGTGTGTGGTTGAGGGGCGGGCCGGTGCAGGCCCGGCCCGTGCGGATGGGCGCTGCGGTCGGTGATCGCGTCGCCGAGGGCGCGGCAGCGGCCTGGAAGGAGCTTTGACATGACCGATGGCGGCCACGTCCCGAACGAGGGACTGCCGGAGCACCTGCTCGCCGGGCCCGACCCGCTCGGCGGCCCCGAGGGCGCCGCGGCCGTCGCACCCGGGCAGGGCGTCCCCGCCCAGGGTGTCCCGCACGGCGCGCCCGGATACGCCGTGCCCGCCCCCGGCATGCCCGGCGCCGGCGACGGCTGGAACGTCGACCAGGGCGCCCACCGCCCCGCCTTCCACTTCGTCGACCAGCCCGACGGCCTCGACGAGGAGGACGACGTCCTGCTGATGCCCGGTCCGCAGGGCTCCTGGGGCGAACCGGCCGGCGAGCAGCAGACCCCGCCCGGCACCCCCGTCGAGCCGTCCTGGCCGCCGCTGGACCCGCCCGTGCTGGGTGCCGCCCACGGCGCCGCCCAGGCCCCGCAGACCCCGCCGCACGCCCAGCCGGTGCCCGGCGCCCAGACCGTCCCGGTCCAGGGCCAGGGCCCCGAGGCGATGACGGCCGCTCAGCAGCCGCGCCGCCCGCTGCACGCCGGCCCGCCGATCCCGGACCCGTCGCTGATGACCGGCCAGGTCCCGGTGCGCTCGCTCGCCGACCGCGGTCCGTCCACCGGCAGCACGCCCGCCCACGGCATCCCGGTCGTGACGGCCGCCGTCCAGCCGGAGCCGCAGGCCGCCCCGGTCGCCGCCCCCGTCGCGACCGCCGCGCCCGTCGTCCAGCCGGTGCCGGTCGCCCAGCCGGTCGAGGCCGCCGCCGCGCAGGCGGCCGCGCCCGCCGAGGCCCCGGCGCCCGTGGAGGCCGTCGCGCCCGCCGTGCCTGCCGAGGTCGTCGACGCCGCCGCCGCGCCCGTGGAGCCGGCCGTCGCCGGCCCCGAGGCCGTCGCGCCCGTCGAGGTGGTCGTCGCGCAGCCGGCCGCCCCCGTCGCACCGGCCGAGGCCGTCGAGCCGGCCGTCGTCCCCGCCGCCGAGGTTCCGGCCGAGGTCGCGGTGGAGGCGCCGGTGGAGGCCGCCGTCGCCACCGAGGTTGAGCAGCCGGTGGCCGAGGCGGCCGTCGCGTCGGTCGAGCCGGCGGCCCAGGCCGCCGCCGACCAGGCCGCGCCCGCCGCCCAGGCAGGCCCGCCGCGCCGTATCTCCGCCTTCCTCGCCGCGCCGACCCCGCACGGTCTGCCGCAGGTCGAGGCCGTCGGCCGGACCGCGCCCGCCGCCGTCGAGACGGAGGCGGAGCAGCCCGCCCCCATAGCGCCCGCCGCCGACCAGACCGCGTCGGCCGAGGCCGTCGAGCCGGCCGCCGTCCCCGCCGCCGAGGTTCCGGCCGAGGTCGCGGTGGAGGCGCCGATGGAGGCCGCCGTCGCCACCGAGGTTGAGCAGCCGGTGGCCGAGGCGGCCGTCGCGCCGGTCGAGCCGGCGGCCCAGGCCGCCGAGCAGGCCGTCGTCGAGCAGCCCGCCGTGGAGGCCCCGGTCGTCGAGCCGCAGCCCTCCGCCGAGGCCGTCGCCGAGACCGCCGCCGGCACCGGTGAGATGCCCTCGGGCCAGCCCGTCGCCGCCCCGGCCGCCGAGGAGGCCGCCGCGCCCGCGGACGCCCCCGTCGCCGAGGCCCCGGCCGTCGTCGAGCAGCCCGTCGTCGAGCAGCCCGCTGTGGAGCAGGCCGTCGTCGAGCAGCCCGCCGTGGAGGCCCCGGCCGCCGAGCAGCAGCCCGCCGCCGAGGCCGCCGCCGAGACCGCGCCCGAGTCCCCCGCCCCGGCCGAGGCCGCCGAGGCCGAAGCCGTCGCGGAGGCCACCGAGCCCGCCGACACCGCCGCCCCGGTCGAGACCGCTGAAGCCGAGGCCGAGGCCGAAGCCGTCCCCGAGCCCGCCGAACCGCGCGGCCCGGCCGCCCCCGGCTACGACGACGCCGGCCGCGAGGCCGTCCACCAGGTCATCCGCGAGCGCCGCGACGTCCGCAACGGCTTCCGCCCCGACCCGATCCCGCACGAGGTGCTGATCCGCGTCCTGGAGGCGGCCCACACCGCCCCCAGCGTCGGCTACTCGCAGCCCTGGGACTTCGTGGTCATCCGCTCCGCCAAGACCCGCCGCAAGATGCACGAACTGGCCGAGCGCCAGCGCGAGGCGTACGCGGACTCGCTCCCCAAGGGCCGCGCGAAGCAGTTCAAGGAAATCAAGATCGAGGCGATCCTTGAGACGCCCGTCAACATCGTGGTCACCGCCGACCGCACCCGCGGCGGCCGCCACACCCTGGGCCGCCACACCCAGCCGCAGATGGCCCCGTACTCGGCCGCCCTCGCCGTCGAGAACCTCTGGCTGGCCGCCCGCGCCGAGGGTCTCGGCGTCGGCTGGGTGAGCTTCTTCGACGAGGAGGAGCTGGTCCGCGAGCTCGGCCTGCCCGAGCACCTGGAGGTCGTCGCCTACCTGTGCGTCGGCTTCGTCGACGCCTTCCCGGACGAGCCCGAGCTGCAGCAGCAGGGCTGGGCGAAGAAGCGCCCGCTGTCCTGGGTCGTCCACGAGGAGCAGTACGGCAACCGCGCCCTGCCGGGCGAGGACCCGCACAATGTGCTCTCCGAGACCCTGCGCGGCATCCGCCCGCTGGACGCCAAGGCGCTCGGCGAGGCCTGGGACCGTCAGAAGCGGATGACCAAGCCGGCCGGCTCGCTCGGCATGCTGGAGATCATCTCCGCCCAGCTGTGCGGGCTGTCCCGCAAGTGCCCGCCGCCGATCCCGGAGCCCGCCTGCGTCGCGGTCTTCGCGGGCGACCACGGCGTGCACGCCCAGGGCGTCACCCCCTGGCCGCAGGAGGTCACCGCCCAGATGGTCGGCAACTTCCTGGCCGGGGGAGCGGTGGTCAACGCCTTCGCCAAGCAGATCGGCACCGAGGTCTGCGTGGTGGACGTCGGCGTGGCCGCCGAACTGCCGGACGCGATCCAGCAGGGCCGCACCACCGGTCTGCTGCCGCGCAAGGTCAAGCCCGGCACCGACGACATGACCCAGGGCCCGGCGATGACCCGCGAGGAGGCCCTCAAGGCCCTTGAGGTCGGCATCGAGACCGCCCGCGACCTCGTCGCGGCCGGGAACAAGGCACTGGTCACCGGCGACATGGGCATCGCCAACACCACCGCCTCCGCCGCCCTGATCTCGGTGTTCACCGGCCTGGACCCGGCCGAGGTCACCGGTCGCGGCACCGGCATCGACGACGAGACGCACGCCCGCAAGGTCGAGGTCGTCCGCGCCGCCCTGGCCCTGCACCAGCCCGACCCGGGCGACCCGATCGGCGTCCTCGCCGCCGTCGGCGGCCTGGAGCACGCGGCCCTCGCCGGCTTCCTGCTCGGCGCGGCCAGCCTGCGCACCCCGGTCATCCTGGACGGCGTGATCGCCGGCTCGGCCGCGCTCGTCGCCAAGGCGATCGCCCCCGAGGTGCTGGCCGCCTGCATCGCCGGCCACCGCTCGGCCGAGCCCGGCCACCAGGCCGCGCTCACCAAGCTCGGCCTGCGTCCGCTGATCGACCTCGACCTGCGGCTCGGCGAGGGCACCGGCGCCCTGCTGGCCCTGCCGCTGGTGCAGAGCGCGGCCCGCGCGATGCACGATGTAGCCACCTTCGACTCCGCCGGGGTCACCGAGAAGGCCTGAGGCTCGTCCGAACCGCTCCGCGCACCGGCCCGAGGGCGCGCCGGTGCGCGGAGCGGCGCCGCGCCGCACCCCACACCCTCACCGATCCAGGAGCACCACCGATGACCGCGCCCACCCCGCACCCCAGCACCGAGGGCCGTACCCCCTACCCCGTCGGCCTGCTGCTGGCCGGCCGCCGCGTCGTGGTGGTCGGCGGCGGGCACGTCGCCCAGCGACGGCTGCCCGCCCTGCTCGCCACCGGTGCCGAGGTGCACCTGATAGCGCCGGCCACCACCCCGGCCGTCCAGGCGATGGCCGACGCCGGGGAGCTGACCTGGCACCGGCGGCCCTATCAGGAGGGCGACCTCGCCGACACCTGGTACGCGCTGGTGGCCACCGACGACGCGGCGGTGAACGCCGCGGTCAGCGCGGAGGCCGAGCGCGAGCGGGTGTTCTGCGCCCGCAGCGACGACGCCTCCGCCGCCACCGCGTGGACGCCGGCCAGCGGGCGCGACGCCGGGGCGACGGTCGCCGTCCTCACCGGCGACCCGCGGCACTCGGCCGCGCTGCGCGACTCGATCGTCGAGGGGCTGCGGGACGGCTCGCTCGCCGCCCGGCAGTACCGCGCGCGCGGCGCGGGGGTGGCGCTGGTCGGCGGCGGCCCGGGCGACCCGGACCTGATCACGGTGCGCGGCCGGCGGCTGCTGGCGGACGCGGACGTGGTGGTGGCCGACCGCCTGGCGCCGCGCGAGCTGCTGGCGGAGCTGCCGGAGCACGTCGAGGTGATCGACGCGTCGAAGATCCCGTACGGGCGCTTCATGGCGCAGGAGGCGATCAACCGGACGCTGGTCGAGCACGCCAAGGCCGGCAAGTTCGTGGTGCGGCTGAAGGGCGGCGACCCGTACGTGTTCGGGCGCGGCGGCGAGGAGCTGCTGGCCTGCGCCGAGGCCGGGCTGCCGGTCACGGTGGTGCCGGGCATCTCCAGCTCGATCAGCGTGCCGGCGGCGGTCGGTGTGCCGGTCACCCACCGGGGGATGACCCACGAGTTCACGGTGGTCTCGGGCCACGTGGGACCGGACGACGAGCGGTCGCTGACCGACTGGGGGGCGCTCGCCCGGATGACGGGCACGGTGGTGCTGCTGATGGCCGTCGACAAGATCGGCGCGATCGCGGCCCGGCTGATCGCGGAGGGGCGCGCCGCCGACACCCCGGTGGCCGTCGTCCAGGAGGGCACCACCGCCGCCCAGCGCCGCGTCGACGCCACCCTGGCCACCGTCGCCGCCACCGTCGAGGCCGAGGGCATCAGGCCCCCGGCGGTCATCGTCATCGGCGACGTCGTCAACGTCCTGGCCCCCGCCACGGCCCCCGGCGCCTGACCCCCGAGTTCCTTCCCGTCAGCACTCCGCGAACAGCGGTGTTCGCAGAGTGCTGACACACAACCGCGGCTCAGCGCCTCGGCGCCACCGTTCCGCGCCCTTCGCACCGTGTGCGCTGCGCGAAGGGCGCGCCCCGGCGCCCGGCTACTCCAGCGGCTGCTCCGTCCAGATCACCTTCCCGGTGGCCGTGTACCGCGTCCCCCACCGGTCCGCGAACTGAGCGACCAGGAACAGCCCGCGCCCGCCCTCGTCCGTGGTGGCCGCGTACCGCAGGTGCGGCGAGGTGCTGCTGCCGTCCGACACCTCGCAGATCAGCGACCGGTCGAGCAGCAGCCGCACCTTGATCGGCCCCGTTCCGTACCGGATCGCATTGGTCACCAGCTCGCTCAGGATCAGCTCGGTGACGAACGCCGCCTCCGTCAGCCCCCACTCCTCCAGCCGCTCCGCGACCGCCGCCCGCACCCCCGCGACCGCCGCCGGATCGGACGGCACCTCCCACTGCGCCACCTGCTCCGCCGGCAGCCCCCGGGTCCGCGCCACCAGCAGCGCGATGTCGTCCTGCGGCCGCGCCGGCAGCAGCGCCCCCAGCACGTCCGCACACGTCTGCTCCGGCGTCCGCGGCGGCCCCGTCAGCGCCGTCCGCAACAGCTCCAGCCCCTCGTCGATGTCCCGCTCGCGGTCCTCCACCAGCCCGTCCGTGTAGAGCACCAGCCGACTGCCCTCCGCCACCTCCAGCTCCACCGTCTCGAACGGCAGCACCGCCAGCCCCAGCGGCGGCCCCGTCGGCAGCTCCGGGAACACCACCGACCCGTCCGGCCGCACCAGCGCCGGCGGCGGATGCCCCGCACTCGCCGCCGTGCACCGCCGCGCCACCGGGTCGTAGATCAGGTACAGACAGGTCGCGCCCGTCACCGCCGCCGAACCGCCGGTCGCCGACTCCTCCAGGTCGATCCGGTTCACCAGCTCGTCCAGGTGCCCCAGCAGCTCGTCCGGCGGCAGGTCCAGCGTCGAGAAGTTGTGGATCGCCGTCCGCAGCCGCCCCATCGTCGCCGCCGCGTGCAGCCCGTGCCCGACCACGTCCCCCACCACCAGCGCCACCCGGGCCCCCGGCAGCGGGATCAGGTCGAACCAGTCCCCGCCCACCCCCGCCTGCGCCGGCAGGTACCGGTGCGCCACCTCCAGCGCGTTCTGCTCCGGCAGGCTGCGCGGCAGCAGACTGTGCTGCAAGGTCACGGCCATCGCGTGCTCCCGGGTGTACCGGCGCGCGTTGTCGATGCACACGGCCGCGTGCGCGACCAGCTCCTCGGCCAGCGCCAGATCCTCCTCCTCGAACGGCTCCGCTCCCTCCGCGCGCCAGAACCGGGCGATCCCCAGCAGCGCCCCGCGCGCCTTGAGCGGCACCCGCACCAGCGAGTGCACCCCGTACTCCAGCACCCGCGCCGCGGCCTCCGGATCCTGCTCCCGCCACCCGGGCGCCTCCGCCAGCCGCGGCTCCAACCCCGGCAGCCCGCTGCTCAGCGCCCCCGCCAGCGGCGTCGACGGCGCCACCTCCTGCACGGTGCCCACCGGGTAGAACGGCGCGTCGTCCCGCACCGCCGCCAGGGCCGCCCGCCGCATCCGCAGCAGCCCCGCGCCGGACGGCGGCTCGTCGCCCTCCAGCACCTGGTCCGCGAGGTCCACCGTGACGATGTCGGCGAACCGGCCCACCGTCACCTGCGCCAGCTCCTCCGCCGTCCGCGTCACGTCCAGCGTGCTGCCCACCGTCACCCCGGCGTCGTAGAGCAGCCGCAGCCGCCGCTGCGCCACCTCGGCCCGCCCGGACAGCGCCAGCAGCTCCGTGGAGTCACGCAGCGTCGCCACCGACCCGGGCGGGCCGCCGTCCCGGTCCGTGGGCCGCACGTTCACCGCCAGCAGCCGCTCGCCGGCCAGCACCACCTCGTCGGTCACCGGCCGCCCGTCGGCCAGCAGCTCCAGCGGCGCCGGCTCCAGGCCCAGCTCGGTCAGCGGACGGCCCTCGGCGTCCGGCGGCAGGTCCAGCAGCCGGCGCGCCTCGTCGTTGCAGAGCAGCAGCCGCCCGTCGCCGCCGACGATCAGCACGCCCTCGCGCACCGCGTGCAGCACCGCCGCGTGGTGCTCGTACATGCGGGTCATCTCGGCCGGCCCCAGCCCCCGGGTCTGCCGCTTCAGCCGCCGGCTGATCAGCGCCGTCCCACCGGTCGCCAGCGCGAGCCCGACGGCCGCCGCGCCGAGCACCACCGGCAGCTGCCGCTCGCTGGCGCTGCTCACGTTGGCGACCGTGATGCCCGCCGACACCGCTCCGACCACCTGCCCGTCCGGCGCGCGCACCGGCACGACCGCCTGCACCAGCGCCCCGATCGTGCCGGTGACGTGCTCGGTCACCACCTGTCCGGCCAGCGCCGGCCGGTAGGTGCCGATGAACATCTGGCCGATCCGGGCCGGGTTGGGGTGGGTGAGGCGGATGCCGTCGGTGTTGATCACGACGATGAAGTCCACGCCCGCGTTGATCCGCGCCGACTGCGCGGCAGGCTGCAGGATCGCGGTCGGGTTCGGCGAGCGCAGTGCCGCGGCGGTGCCCGGCGCGTTGGCGAAGGTCTGGGCGACCGCCACCGAGCGGTTGGTGGCCTCCTGCCGGGCGTCGTTGCGGGACTGCACCAGCAGCGCGACCACGGCCGCCACCACCAGCAACAGCACGACCACGACCTGCAGCGCGAAGACCTGTCCGGCCACCGACCGGACCCGGGCCGGTGGGGTCCGGGCCGTTCGTGATCGCTGGTGCCGACCGTGGGGGCGCCCACCGGGCGAGCCGGCGACGGTACCGGTGGATCGGGAGGCGGACGGGGAAGCGGCCGCACCGGGGTCCGACGGAGTCCAAGATCGGCCCGGAAAACGGGCCATACGTCATATTTGCACTCCGCGTGGCGGCGGGCCAAGGGCGGCCACCCCGACCATTGGGCCGGTTGGCCTTCCCCGGCCCGACTTGGCAAGATCGCAGGGTGTCCGAACCCAGCACCATCACCGACCCCGCCGACCCGCGCCTCGCCGACTACACCGGCCTGACCGACGTCGAACTCCGCCGCCGCCGCGAACCCGCCGAGGGCCTGTTCATCGCCGAGGGCGAGAAGGTCGTGCGCCGCGCCCTGGCGGCCGGCTACCGGATGCGGTCGATGCTGCTGACCCCCAAGTGGCTGGACGTGATGGCCGACGTCATCGCCGAGGCCGACGCCCCCGTCCACGTCGTCGAACCCGCCCTGGCCGAGGCCGTCACCGGCTACCACGTCCACCGCGGAGCCCTCGCCTCGATGGAACGGCAGCCCCTGCCGGACGCCGCCGAACTGCTGGCCGGCGCCCGCCGGGTGGCCGTTCTGGAGGGCCTCGTCGACCACACCAACCTGGGCGCGATCTTCCGCAGCGCCGCCGCCCTGGGCATGGACGCCGTCCTGCTCTCGCCCGACTGCGCCGACCCGCTCTACCGGCGCGCGGTGAAGGTCTCGATGGGGGCCGTCTTCGCCGTCCCGTACGCCCGGCTGGACCCCTGGCCGACCGCCCTGGACACGGTGCGCGCCGCCGGCTTCGGCCTGCTCGCCCTCACCCCGGCCGACACCGCCGTCGACCTGGCCGAGCTCGCCCCGCACCGCCTCCCCAAGGCGGCCCTGATGCTCGGCGCCGAGGGCGACGGCCTCACCCCGCGCGCCCTGGCCGCCGCCGACCATGCGGTCCGCATCCCGATGGCCCACGGCGTCGACTCCCTCAACGTCGGCGCCGCCGCAGCCGTCGCCTTCTACGCCGTCACCGCCACCGCCTGACCCCCGACCGCCCCCAGGAAGTCGGCCCCGCCGACTTCCTGCTCCGGTCGGCCCGGACGGTGGTGGGGTGCCTCGGCCCGCTCCGGTCCCCGTTGCCGAGGGCGGGTTGCCGTGCGTGGAAAGTCGGCCCCGCCGACTTCCTGCTCCCGGTGTCAGCCCGCCGGGGCGGTCGGGGGCGCGGGGGCGGCGGCGGGGGGCGGGGTGGTGACCGGGGGAGTCATGGTGGGGGAGCCGGGCCAGGACTCCTCCAGGGTGCCGTCCGCGCGCAGCGTGTAGCGGGTGGAGGTGGCGGCCCCGGTCTGGGCGACCCGCTCCTCCCGCACCAGCGCCCCGCCGTCCAGCCGCCACGCCGCCGTCGCCTGCGGATCCGCCGCCGAGGAACGCGAGGTCAGGGCGACCGGGGCGTCCCCGGTGAAGGAGAACAGCTGCACCAGGTCGACCGGCACCGACCCCTCCGAGCGCCGCAGCACGACCAGTGCCGCCGGCGCGCCCTTGTACCGGGCCGGGAGCACCGCGCTCAGCACGACCTGCGGGCCCGCGCCCGCCGAGCGGCCGTCCCGCAGGGAGATCGCCGGACCGCCGGCCGGGTCGGCGTAGGAGCGGTTCGGCCAGTCGACCGCCGGAGCCGCGCCCTGCGCCGGCAGCAGCGCGCTCTCCGCGCCGCCGCCCGCCGCGGCCCCGTGCGCCGCGGCCGCCAGCGGGGTGGTCGACGCGGCCAGGCCGTCCGCCGAGAGCCCCGCCCCGGTCGAGGCCTCCGGGGCCGTGGCGGACGCGGGCGGGGCCGACGCGGTCGCGGAGCTCGACGGCGCCCGCAGCCCTTGCTTGTCCCGGTTCTCGCACCCCTGTGCCGCCGCGATGGCCAGCGCGACCCCCACGGTCACCGTCACGAACACCACCAGCCGCTGCCGCAGCAGCCGCTGCCGCGCCGTCCCGGGGCGCCCGCCGGGTGCGGGCGTGTGCTGCCGGTCGCCCGCCCGGCCGCGCGGCGCGCCCGGCCGCTGACGGCGCTCGCGCGCGGGCGGCGGGGTCTGCTGGCGCTCGCGCATCGGCCGGGTGGCCTGGACGGCCTCGGGCCGGGGGAGCGGCGCGGTGGCCGCCTGCCCGTCGGCCGGCCCGGGGGCCCGGCGCGGTGCGCCGCCCGCCGTGCCCGCCCGGGCCCGCGCGGAGGCGGCGGCCTGCTCGGGTGCCCGCCCGGGTGCCGGGACGCCCCGCGGTGCGGTGGCCTGCGGAGCGGTCGGCGCCGTCCCGGCCGGACGCGTCGGATGCCCTGGCTGCGCCGGGCGTCCCGGGTGCCCCGGAGCCCCGGCCCGGTCCGCGCCGGGCCCCGCGGTGCCCCGGACGGCGCCCGCCCGGCCCGTGCCCGCGC
>NZ_JBHJUI010000010.1:0-280209 GCF_042268405.1 Kitasatospora sp. NPDC056184
AACCACCCCGCAACGACCAACGCCGGTCTCCGAGACAAGTCTCGGAGACCGGCGTCACTCACCGCAGCCGATCACTCACATTCGCCAACAGCGTCCGGAACCCTCCGGCCGGGGCCGCGCGCCGTTTCCCGCGGCTGCTCCCCGCAGCCGCTCCTCGCGGCGCGCCCGTGACCTGCGCCGTTCGCCCCGGTGGACGGCGTCCGGCGATCACGGAAACCGATTGCCAGCGCTCGTGCGGACACACTAGCGTTCGACCGCGCACCGATCGCCGAGGTGAGGCCCTGTCACCTGACGCACGATCGGACTGGGCACCAATCGGACAAACCCCCTTCGTTCACCGGTCGCCCGTGACGCGGCAGGTGGCGGTCCGCCCTGGGCCGAGGGGGTCCTGCTGCGAAGGCGAACTGACAGATCATGCGTGATTCCCGTCCCCCCAGAAGGCTGGGCGGCCTGCTGGCGAGAGGTCTGGCACCGCTGTGCGCGGCCGGCCTCGTGCTGGCCGCGCCCGGAGCCGCGTTCGCGGACGCCCCGGCGGCGGCGAGCGAGGCCGGGCCGAACACCCCCAGCGCGATGACCACCAGCCCCGAGCCGAGGAACCCCGCCGGAAACGCGTGCGGCGGCGGCACCCCCGGGTGGATCGGCCGCACCGTGCCGCTGCCGAACGACACCTCCGACGTCCGGCTGTCGGCCTTCGCCGACTCCGCGCAGCCCGTCTCCGGTCTCACGATCGGGTTCCACCTGTGGGACGTCACGGCCGGTGAGACCGGGGAGTCCGCCGGTGGGAGCCGGCCGGTCAGCCAGACCCTCCCCACCACAGGGGGCACCGGCCAGGCCTACGTCGGCCGCACGCTGCAGGACGGCCACCAGTACGGCTGGAACGCCTGGTCCACCGCCGGTGGCGTGAACAGCCCCGTGACGGCCTCCTGCGCCTTCAACGTCGACCTCACCGCGCCGACGCTCGCGTCCATCGCACCCTCCACGGTGTTCCCGCCGACGGGCAGCGGCGCCAAGCCCACCGGTCACGCCGGCGACCGCGGCATCACCGTGCGCGTCACCAGCAAGGAGCGGGCCCCGGGCGGCTGCGCGCCCGGCGGCTGCGTCTCCAGCGGCGTGCGCGAGTTCCAGTACTCGCTCGACGACAACAGCGTGCCCACCGGCAGGGCCCGCGTCCCGGCCTCCCTCGCGGCCGACGGCACCGCGTACGCCGACGTCCCGATCAGCGTCGGCGCCGCCAACTGGGGCGGCCACACCCTGTTCGTGCGCGCCGTCGACGGCGCGGGCAACTCCGAGCCGCAGTGGGCCACCTACGCGTACTACGTCCCCGCCGGTCCGGTCACCGCGCCCGTGGCGGGCGACGTCGACCTCGACGGGACTCCCGACGCCCTGGTCCCGGCCGCCGACGGCTCGCTGACCCTGGTCCGGGGCGGCAGCGCCACGGCCGGGCCCGAGACGGCCTCCCCGGCGAACCGCAGCCCCCGTCGCGACAACTGGAACGACTACCTGCTGGCCCACCGCGGCGCGGTCATCGGGAGCGGCGACTCGCTGTTCGCGTACCACAAGACCGCGAAGCAGCTCTACGTCTACAGCAACGACGCGAACAGCCTGAACGGTGTCGACGGCCACTTCACCGACACCGCCCTCCAACTGGGCACCAGCAGCGCGTGCGCCAGGGGCATCGACGGCACCTGGGACCACATCACCCAGCTGGCGGCCGTCCAGCGGGGCACCGGCGGGACCGGCCTCGTCACGGTCGAGAACGGCCACCTGCGCTTCTACCCCTCCGACACCCTCTGCCACCTGGGCACCGGCGTCGAGCTCGGTGCCGACGGCGACGACTGGAGCGGCTTCACCCTGCTGTCGCCCGGCGAGGTCAACGGCGCGCCGACGCTCTGGGTGCGCGACTCCGTGACCGGGGCCGTCACCGGCCTGGCCCTGCCGCTGGACGCCGCGGGCAAGCCCGTCACCGGCTTCAGCCGCCTGGCGGCGCCCTCCCACCAGCCCCTGGCCTCCGCGCTCAAGGACGCTGCCGGGGCGGACCTGTGCGCCGACATCGCCAACGGCACGACGACCAACGGCACCGCCGCCGTGCTGGGGAACTGCTCCGACCAGGGCGCCGCCCCCGGCCAGGCGTTCACCCTCGGCACCGACGGCCTGCTGCACGTCCTCGGCAAGTGCCTCGACGTCACCGGCGGCGCCACCGCGGCCGGCTCGCCCGTCAACATCTGGTCCTGCAACAGCAGCCCGGCCCAGAAGTGGGTCACCGGCCCCTTCCCGGGCACGCTGAAGAACCCGAACTCGGGCAAGTGCCTCGGCGCGCCCGGTGCCGCCCAGGCGGGCAGCCGCCTGGCGATCGGGGAGTGCGGCGACGGCGCCGCCCAGCGCTGGGCGGCGCCCACCGCCCTCCCGGCGCTGCCGCTCGGGCTCGCCGCCGACGTCTTCCCCGCCCTGGACGCGCCCGGTGACATGACCGCCGACGGGTACCCGGACCTGATCGCCACCGTCTCCGACGGCCGACTGCTCCGCTTCCTCGGCACCGCCCCGGAGGCGGGCCTGCCCCGGTTCGCCGTGCCGAAGGAGGTCGTGGAGGAGAAGCCCGGCTACAACATCAGCTCCGTCCACAACCCGGGCCGCTGCCTCGACAACTTCGGCGCGCCCGACGGCGGCAGCCTGCGCCTCTACGACTGCTGGAACGGCGCGAACCAGAAGTTCAGCTTCCCCTCCAACGGCACCCTGCGCAGCGGCGACCGCTGCGTGACCGTCCAGGGCGACCTGACCTCCTGGGGCACCGCGGTGGTCTTCGCGGACTGCCGCGCCACCAGCGGCCAGATCTGGACGCAGCGGGCCGACGGCTCGCTCTTCAACCCCGCCGCCGGCGCCTGCCTCGACCTGCCCGGCTGGAACGACGCCAACGGCACCGCCCTGGTGATTTGGGGCTGCAGCGGCAACGCCAACCAGCGCTGGACGCTCTTCCCCAACACCGCCTGACCCGTTCCCGGAACCCCCGCGGGTCCGCGACGCACCACGCGTCGCGGGCCCGCGGCCGTTGCGGCGCCCCCGGCGGCCGGACCGGCCCGAAGTGGCAACGGGAAACCGCCGGTTGGGGTGTCCGGCCGCTGGCCGTCGGCTTCGACCCGGTCCTAGCATGTGGGAGGGGGACGAGGGGGAGCGATGAGCGACGAACTGTTCAGGACGCTCGACCGGGCCGCCGGCCGGAGTACCGCCGAGCCCGGGCTGGACACGCTGGTGGGCGGGTTGCTGACGCAGGTGGCGCGGGGGACCAGGGTGCTGAGGGCGGTGGCCCATCCGCTCGGGTTCTACTGCCTGCCGGTGCTGCGCGACGGCGCGCTCGGGGTCTGCGTGCACGTGTTCGACCCGGTGACCGCCGCCGGGCAGCGGGAGATCCACTGCCACAGCTGGGAGTTGAAGAGCAGCGTGCTCTACGGGCGGATCGGCAACCTGCGGGTCGGGGTGTACGACGAGCCCGCCCGGCCGAGCCACCGGGCGTACGAGGTGCGCAGCGACGCCGCCTCCGGGGTGGACGAGCTGTGGCCCACCGCGCGGCTGGTGCGCTGGGAGCGGCTGGCCGAGCAGACCAGCGGGCGGGGCGAGACGTACACCCTGCGGGCGGGGGAGTTCCACGCCACGGTGCTGCCGGACGGCACGCCCACCGCCACCGTGGTGCTCGGCCGCACCGTGCCGGGGCCGGTGGACGTGGTGCTGGGGCCGGTGGACGGCGGCCGCCGCCGGGTGGTGCGGCGGCTCTGCGACGCGGACCGGACGGCCCGGATCGCCGAAGAGGCAGCCTGGAGGATCGGTGGAGGGGACGACGGCGGGCCGGGGTGACGGGGCTGACGGGGCCGACGGGGGCGGGGCGTTCGCGGAGGAGTGCCGGGTCGCGGTGCGCGCCGCCGAGGAGGCGGGCGCCCTGCTGCGCTCGCGCTTCCCCGGGGCCTTCCGGGTGGACGCCAAGG
Organism: Kitasatospora sp. NPDC056184; assembly: GCF_042268405.1. Classification (NCBI taxonomy): domain Bacteria; kingdom Bacillati; phylum Actinomycetota; class Actinomycetes; order Kitasatosporales; family Streptomycetaceae; genus Kitasatospora; species Kitasatospora sp. NPDC056184. The sequence continues at coordinate 3,972 of NZ_JBHJUI010000010.1, forward strand.
GCGCGGACGGCGATGTGGTCACCGAGCTCGACCTGCTGGCGGAGGAGCTGGTCACCCGCCGGCTCGCCGGGTGCTTCCCCGCCGACCGGATCCGCGCCGAGGAGGGCGGCGACCGCGCCGGCGGGCCCGGTGCCCGCCGCACCTGGCTGGTGGACCCGCTGGACGGCAGCAACAACGTGGTGATCGGCCTGCCCGCCTACGTGGTCGGCATCGCGCTGTGCGTGGACGACGAGCCGGTGCTCGGTGTGGTGCACGACCCGGTGGTCGGCCGTACCTGGCGCGCGGTGCGCGGCGCCGGCGCGTACGGCCCGGCCGGGCGGCTGCGGGCCCCGGCGCGCCGGCCGGGCGCCGCCCGCCCGGTGCTCGGCTGGACGCAGGGCCACGGCGTGCCGGTCGGCGACCCGGTGGCGCGGGCGCTCAAGGACGGCCTGGAGCGCGGGGCGCGCCGGGTGCTCCAGCTGTGGGCGCCGCTGCTCACCTGGTCGCTGCTGGCCGGCGGGCTGATCGACGGCTTCGTCGGCTACCGGGCGGAGGAGATCGACCTGCCGGCCGGCTGCCTGCTCGCCACCGAGGCCGGTCTGCGGGTCCGCACGCTGGACGGCGGCCCGTTCAGCGCCCGGATCGGCCGGCCGGACACGGCCCGCAGCTACGTCGCGGGCCGCCCGGAGGTGCTGCCGTACCTGCTCGACCTGGTGGCGCGGTCCGCACCCGGGTAGCTCAGGCCGTCAGGGCGAGCGCCGCCGTGGCCAGCGCGACGCCGCCCAGCGCCAGCACCGCGCTGGTCGCGGCCACCCCGCGCAGCGGCACCCGCAGGCCCGCCGAGCGGCAGCGCTCGTACCAGAGCAGGGTGGCCAGCGAGGCCCAGGGGGTCACCAGCGGGCCGATGTTGGTGCCGATCAGCAGGGCCAGCAGCTGGGTGTGGTTGCCGTCCGGCACGGCGGCCTCGCCGGCCAGGTAGACGGGCAGGTTGTTGAGCAGGTTGGACAGGCCCGCGCCGACCGCCGAGGCCCGGAAGAGGCCGAGGGTGCCGCCGTCCGTGCCGATCGCGTCGGCCAGCAGCCGGTGCAGCCCGTGCGCGTCCACGGTCTGCACCACCAGGAACATGCCGGGCACCATCACCAGCAGCCGCCAGGGCACCAGCGAGGTCCGCAGCGCCTCCGGCCGGCGCACCGCGAAGGCCGCGACCACCACGGCCGCCGCCGCGCCCGAGGCCGCCCAGAGCGGGACGACCGCCGCCAGGCTGGCGGCCAGGAAGCCGGTGCAGGCCAGCGCGCAGATCCGGAACAGCGCCCGGTCCGCCGGCCGGTGCGCCTCCGGCGGCGCGTAGGTGGCCGCGCCGCGCCGCCCGCGCCGCCAGTAGAAGCCCCACAGGCAGGCCATGGTGACCAGCAGCGCGGCCAACTGCGGCGCCCACATGGCGCGGGCCAGGCCGGCGGGGGAGAGCGCGACCCGGTCGGCGGCCAGCAGGTTGGTGAGGTTGGAGACCGGCAGCAGCAGGCTCGCCGTGTTGGCCAGCCAGACCGTGGTCATCGCCAGCGGCAGCGGGGCGATGCCCACCCGGGTGGCCAGCGCCAGCATGACCGGGGTGAGCAGGACGGCGGTGGTGTCCAGGTTGAGCACCGTCGTGGTGAGCGCGGCGAAGCCGACGCAGAGCAGGAACAGCGCGGGGTAGCTGCCCCGCCCGGCCCGCGCCACCCAGGCCGCGACCACGTCGAACACTCCGGCGGCGCTGGTGAGCTCGGCGAGCACGATGACCGAGCCGAGGAAGGCCAGCAGCGGTGCGATCCGCTGGACGGACGCTCCGGCGGCGTCCGCCGGGAGGAGTCCGGTGGCGAGCAGGAGCAGGCCACAGGCGAGGAGTCCCGCCGCCAGCAGGTCCAGGGGGTGCAGCCGCTTGACGGCGGGCCAGTACGCGAACACGGACGTCAGGGTCGCACACGGGGGGTTGCCGGTCGAGGCCGCGGTTCGCGCGGAAGACCGAATTCCGTACCGGTGTTCGACCATCGGCGACCGAAAACCACCCGGATCCGTTGCGGTGAAACAGGGTTGAGCCTCTCCGGATCGGTCATAAGCTCCTCCCATGGGGGCTCTTGACGCGACCCCGGGTGGCCCCGGGCCGATCGACTTCTTCATCAGCTACTCGCCGGCGGACGAACGCTGGGCGGCCTGGATCGCCTGGACCCTGGAGGAGGCCGGATACCGGGCCTTCCTCCAGGCCTGGGACTTCGTGCCCGGCACCAACTTCGTCGACTTCATGGACCGCGGCGTGACCGAGTCCGCCGCCGTCATCGCGCTGCTCTCGCGCAACTACGAGCGCTCGCGGTACGGCCGGATGGAGTGGCAGGCCGCGCTGCGCGCCGATCCGGACGCGCCCGAGCGGCGGCTGGTGACCGTCCGGATCGAGGACATCCCGGTCGACGGCCTGCTCGCCACCCTCACCTACATCGACCTCGTCGGCGTCACCGAGCCCGCCCGCGCCCGCGAGCTGCTGCTCACCCGGGTCGCCCAGGCGATGGACGGCCGGGCCCGCCCCGACCTGGTCCCCGGCTACCCGGGCAACGGAACCGCCGCGGGCCCCGGCGGTTCCGGCGGCCCGCTCCAGGACCGCGGCGCCGTCCCCGTCCCGCACCAGGTCGGCGGCACCGGCCGGGCCGGGCGCCGCCGCCCCTCCGTCCAGCCCGAGTACCCGCAGGCCGCCGGCCGCCCCGCCGGACGCGAGGCGGTCACCGTCCTGCACCTGGCCGGGCCCGCCTTCGGTAGCGGCCACGACCCGGTCGCCCTGCAGGCCGCCATCTGGGGCGACCTCGTCGAACTCGCCGACGCCGGCGCCCCCACGCCCGAACTCGTCGTCGTCACCGGAGACCTCACCGCCTCCGGCAGCCCCCGCGAGTGCGAGCAGGCGCTCACCTTCCTCACCGGGATGCGCGCCCTGCTCGGCCTCGAACCGCACCGGGTGGCCGTCCTGCCCGGCGGCCAGGACGTCAGCCAGGCCGCCTCCCGTGCCTACTTCGCCACCTGCGAGGCCGACGAACTGCGCCCCGCCCCGCCGTACTGGCCCAAGTGGCGGCACTACGCCCGGCTGTTCCAGGAGTTCTACCAGGGCCTGGACGTCGTCTTCGACAGCGCCCAGCCCTGGACGCTCTTCCCGGTGCCCGAACTCGGCACCGTCGTCGCCGCGCTCAACTCCTCGATGGCCTGGACCCACCGGCCCGAGGACCGCTACGGCTGGCTCGGCCCCGAGCAGGCCGCCTGGTTCGCCCAGGCGCTGCGCCCCTACGAGAACGACGGCTGGCTGCGGATCGGCGCCGTGCGCCACCCCGTCACCCCGGGCTCCGGCGTGCGCTCCGCCAACCTCGTCCCGGCGCGTGCCCCCCACGGCCCGGACACCGAGCCGCTGCGCGACGGCGACCGCTTCACCCGGCTCACCGCGCCCCGCCTCCACCTGCTGCTGCACGGCCCGGGCGACGGCCGCACCGCCCCGCGCACCCTCGCCACCTCGGCCGGCGAGCTGCCGGTGTTCGCCGCCGCCGCCCCCGGCGCCCACCAGCTGCTCCAGCTCACCCGCGAGGGCCTCACCCGCTGGCCCGCCCCCGCCGTCGAACGCCAGCGGCTCACCGCGCCCTGGCGCCGCGCCGGCCGCGCCTTCCCGCCCCCCGCCCCCGCCCCGCAGGCCGGCCCGCCGCAGCTGGAGGGGGTCCGCGAGCCCGCCGACACCGACCACGAGGCCCGCGCGCTCGCCACCCCGGAGGAGGCCCTGCTGGCCCGGGTCGCCGAGGTCTGCCGCACCCGGCACCCCGGCGCCCAGATCCGGCCCGTCGCCGGCACCGCCACCCAGCTCTTCGTCACCTGGGCCGAATCCGGGCTGGTCCGCCAGCAGCGGGTGGCCGCCTGCATCGGCACCCCCACCGAGGAGGAGGTCGAGCGCTTCGCCGAATCGGTGCACGCCGACGGCGCCGCCCTGGACGCCGAACTCGTCCACGACGGCCCGCCGCCCTCGCGCGAACTGCGCGACCGGGCCCGCCGCCGGGGTGTGCGGCTGCGCAGCTTCCTGGAGTTCCAGGGCCTGATCGACCTGCGCGGCCACGTCGCCGCCCAGACCGAGCGGCTCGCCACCGACAGCCAGTACCACCCCGGCCTCTACCTGCCGCAGCGCTACCGCGACACCGAGCGCCCCGGCGCCGAGGAGCGCGACGGCCTGGTCGAGGAACTGCTCCGGCTGCTCGACTCCGACCACGGACGCTTCGTGCTGCTGCTCGGCGACTTCGGCCGCGGCAAGACCTTCGCCCTGCGCGAGCTCGCCCGCCGGCTCCCCGCCGAACTCCCGCACCTGTCCCCGCTGTTCATCGAGCTCAGCGCACTCGACAAGGCGCACTCGCTGGACGGCCTGGTCGCCGCCCACCTCACCGAGCACGGCATCGACACTCTCGACCTGCGGGCCTTCCGCTACATGCTCCGCCAGGGCCGGGTGGTGCTGCTCTTCGACGGCTTCGACGAACTCGTCAACCGGGTCAGCTACGAACGCGCCGCCGACCACCTCCAGGTGCTGCTCGACGCCGCCGTCGACAACGCCAAGATCGTCGTCACCAGCCGCACCCAGCACTTCAGCTCCCACGAGCAGGTGCTCACCGCGCTCGGCGAACGTGTCGGCCTCCTGCCGCAGCGCCGGCTCATCGCCGTCCAGGACTTCACCCCGCACCAGATCCGCGGCTACCTCGGCAACCGCTACGGCGACCGGGAGGCCGCCGACCGCCGGATGCGCCTGCTGGAGGCCATCCCCGACCTGCTCGCGCTGTGCCGCAACCCGCGCCTGCTGAGCTTCGTCGCCGACCTCGACCACGACCGGCTGCGCGCCGTCGCCGGAGCCGGCCGGGCGCTCAGCGCCGCCGGCCTCTACCAGGAGGTCTTCACCGCCTGGCTGCGCTTCGAGGAGCAGCGCGGCCACGGCGGCCCCGGCGCCGCCCCCGGCCTGTACCTCGACCAGCTCTGGCAGGCCGTCACCCTGCTCGCGCTGCGGCTGTGGGAGAGCGGGCGCAGCTCCATCCCGCTGGACGAGATCGTCGACATCGCCGGCGTGCTCAACGGCCTCGCCGAGAACCGCATGCCCACCCCGCAGGTCGCCCACGCCGTCGGCTCCGGCAGCCTGCTGGTCCGCTCCGACGAGGGCATGTTCCACTTCATCCACGGCTCGGTGGTGGAGTGGCTGGTCGCCCGGGCCGCCGCCGAGGCGCTGCTGCGCGGCGACGCCACCCTGCTCGGCCGCGGCCCGCTCAGCCGGCTCGCCGTCGAGTTCCTCTGCGACCTCGCCGACCACCAGGTCTGCCAGCGCTGGGCCCGCTCCGTCCTGGACGCCCCCGAGCCCGGCTCCGAGGCGGCCCGGCTCAACGCCGTCAAGGTCCTCGACCGGCTGCGCGTACCGGCCCACACCGACCTGCGCGGCGCCACCCTGGCCGGCGAGGACCTCTCGCACCGCGACCTGTCCGGCGTCGACCTGTTCGGTGCCGACCTGCGCGGCGCCCGGCTGCTCGGCGCCAACCTCGCCGGCGCCGACCTGCGCGGCGCCCGCCTCGCCGGGGCCCGCCTGGACTCCGCCGACCTCTCCGGCGCCGACCTGCGCTTCGCCGACCTGCACGGCGCCCGGCTGATCCGCACCGACCTGCGCGGCGCCCGGCTGCGCGGCAGCCGCTGGCAGCGGGCCGCGCTGATCTCCGCCGTCACCGACGAGGAGGTGCTGGCCGCCCCCGAACTCCAGGCCGCCGCGATCGCCCCCGGCCTGCCCGTCGAGGCCGGCTTCAGCCCCTCCGAGGTCGGCGTCCCCTACGGCTTCGACGTGCGCTCCACCCGGCTGCCCGAACCCGTCGCCTTCAGCCGCGACGGCCACCTGCTCGCGGTCGGCTCCGAGGACGGCAGCGTGCTGGTCTGCGACGCCGTCACCGGCATCGCCCTGCGCACCCTCAAGGACCACATCGGCCGCGTCTACGTCGTCAAGTTCGCCGGGGGCGTGCTCGCCACCGGCAGCGCCGACGGCACCGTCCGGCTCTGGGACCCGGTCTCCGGCGAGTGCCGCCACCGCCTCGACGTCCACCCCGGCGGCGTCTGGCCGGTCTCGCTCGCCCCCGACGGCCGGATGGTCGCCACCGGCGACCTCAACGGCGTCGTCACCCTCTGGGACACCGCCACCGGCGAGCCGCTGCACCGCCTGCCCGGCCACGCCGCGCCCGTCTACACCGCCGTGTTCAACCCCGACGGCACCGTGATCGTCACCGGCGACCAGGGCGGCGGCGCCCGCCTGTGGTCCACCGTGAACGGCCGCCGGCTCGCCGTCCTCCCCGGCCACCGGGGCACCGTCTACCGCTCGGCGTTCAGCCCGGACGGCACCCTGGTGGCCACCGCCGACGGCGGGCCGGACGACGGCAGCGGCGGCACCGTGCGGATCTGGGAGGTGGCCGGCCGCCGGCTGCGCCACAGCATGCCCGGCCACGCCGGACGGATCTACACGATGGCCTTCCACCCCGACGGCGACCTGCTCGCCAGCGGCGACACCGAGGGCCAGATCCGGTTCTGGAACCCCCTCGACGGCACCGCCGTCGGCCGGCCCGAGGACTCCACCGGCAAGATCTACCAGGTCACCTTCGACGAGGCGGGCACCCGGTTCGCGGCCAGCGACAGCGACGGCGGGGTCCGGGTCTGGCGGGTCGGCACCGAGGGCACGGGCGCGGCGGGCGCGGCGGGCTCCCGCGAGGTGGTGCCGCTGCGCCGGCAGCCGCCCGAGCACCGGGGCTCGGTCTGGGCCTGCCGGTTCCGGCCCGGCTCGGGCCGGGGCGGCGCGGAGAGCGACCCGCTGCTGGTCACCGGCGGCAACGACGGCCGGGTGCGGCTCTGGGACCCGGCCAGCGGCCGCAGCCGCCAGCTGCTGCGCGGCCACGGCCGGCGGATCGGCTCGCTCACCTTCAGCGGCGACGGGAGCCTGCTCGCGGCCGGCGGCAACGACGGCGCGGTCCGGATCTGGGACCCGTCCACCGGCCGCCGGCTGCGCGAACTCTCCGGCCGCAGCAGCCGGTTGGTCTCCGCGGTGTTCAGCCCGGAGGAGTCGGTGCTGGCCACCGCCACCAACGACGGCGACCTGTGCCTGTGGAACGCCCGCACCGGCGAGTACCTGCGCGAGATGGACGTTGAGACCGAGCACGTCTGGGCGGAGGCGTTCAGCGCCGACGGCGTCCTGGTCGCCACCGCCAACGACGACGACACGGTCCGCATCTGGTACCGCCGCACCGGCGCCCACCTCATCACGCTGCGCGAGCACCGGGGCCGGGTCCGCTCCATCGCCTTCAGCCCGGACGGCCGGCAGCTGCTCACCGGCTGCGACGACACCAAGGTGCGGATCTCCGACATCGCGAGCGGCCGGGTGGTGGCCGAACTCGACGGCCACAGCGACCGGGTGTACGCCGTCGCCCCGTCCGTCCACAGCGACTGGCTGGCCAGCGCCTCCTGGGACGGCACCGCGCTGATCTGGGTCGACCGCGCCGTCCGCCACCGCCTCACCGGCCACGTCGGCCGGCTGTGGACCGCCGCCGCCCACCCGCACCGCCCGCTGCTCGCCACCGCCGGCGACGACCGGGTGGTCCGGGTCTGGGACCCGCTGAGCGGCACCGAACTGGCCGGTCTGCGCGGGCACACCGGCCGGATCCTGGCCGTCACCTTCAGCCCGGACGGCTCGCTGCTGGCCAGCGGCGGCGAGGACGGCACCGTCCGGCTCTGGCGGGTCCCCGCCGACGGCCGCCCCACCGCCCTGGCCACCCTGCTCGGCGCCCCCGACGGCTGGGCGGCCCTGCTCCCCTCCGGCGCCTACAAGTGCGAGGGCGACGTGGCCGGCGAGTTCTGGCACGCCGTCGGCATGTGCCGCTTCGAGCCGGGCGAACTCGACACCCACCTCCCCGGCGTCCACCGCCTCCCCCTGGAGGAGGAGCTGTAGGAACGGGTGGGGCCCCGCCGTTCGCACACCGGCGGGGCCCTGGTCCTGGGTACTGCGTTACTTGTACCGCGTTACCTGTACTGCGTTACTTGTACTGGGCGGAGAGGGTGACGCCCGCGAAGTCCTGCTGGCCGCCGAGGCTGAAGTAGACCCAGCCGGACGGCGGATCGGTGATCGTCAGCGTCTCGCCGTTGCCGGCGTTGGTCGACTTCGCGAGGGCGTTGCCGGCGTTGGCCCAGGTGGAGCCGCCGTAGTAGAGGTCGGCGTTGCCGGTGCCGCCGCTGCTGGTGAGGGTCAGCGTCTTGACGCCGGCCGGCAGGTTGATGAAGTGGTAGCTGTAGTTGCCGGAGACGGCGGTCAGGTCGTCACGGCGGCAGTTGTTGTCGAACTGGCGGGTGTCCGGGATGGTGCAGACCGGGGTGGTCGGGGTGACCGGGCCGGTGGGGGCATCCGGGAGCGGGCCGCAGTCGTTGCTCGCGCAGGCGTCCAGCCAGGCGTCGAAGCCGGCGTCGTAGCGGGTGCCGATGGTCTGCTTCAGGAAGGTGCGGGCGCCGTCCCAGTCAGCGGCACGGTACTTGGTGAGCACGGTCTCGACGTCCGCGCGGTGCTCCTGGAGCATGTAGCGCGCGGCCAGCCAGCCCCAGCGGTAGACGCGGGTGCTGTTGATGTCGGCGCTGGCGGTGTGGTCGTAGACGGTGTCGAAGAGCTGGCTGAGCTTGTAGGTCTTCTCGCGGGCTTCCTCGATCGCCTTCGAGTTGCGCTCGTTGCGGTAGCCGAAGGAGATGTTCTCCGCGATGCCCTCGACCCACCAGATGGTCGGGGTGGTCTGGCTGGCCTCGAAGTCGCCGCCCATGTTGTAGCGGCCGTCGAGGTAGTGGGTGTACTCGTGGTTGAGGTTCCAGACCTCGAAGTCCGGCTGCAGCCAGGACGCCTCGTGGGCGATGAAGCGGGCCTGGTTGCCGGCGACGGCCGGGTTGCCCTCCTCGTACATGCCGCCGTTGTCGACGTCGATGTCGTAGAAGGCCCAGGCGTACCAGCCGTACTCGTCACTGTTGTCGAAGACGACCACCTCCAGGTTGGTGTTCACGTCCCCGGGGATGGCGCCCTTGTCGCCGATGATCTTGTGGAAGTAGGCGTCCTGGTTGGTCAGGCTCTCGCAGGTGGCGTCCAGCTGGCCCGGGGACATGTCCTGCGCCCGGATCTTCAGGTCCGGGGAGCACACGCGCTGCGTCGGCAGGATCACCGGCAGGAGGCGGGTGGCCAGGTCGCAGATGTTGTAAGTGGCGCAGTTGCCCTTGTCGAACTTGCGGGTGGCCCAGCCCAGGCCCATGGTGAGCGCGGCGGTCGGGCCGGTGTTCGGGTAGCGGTGGATCAGGTCCTTGAGCACCGGCTTGGTGCGGTCCTTGAACTCGGGGATGCCGAGGAAGTACCCGAGGTGGCGGCCGACGCTGCTGACGACGTCCCAGCGGTTCAGCTGGCGGTCGTTGCGGTTGATGAAGCCGAGCCAGGTGTCGAAGGCGCTGGGATCGGCCTTGAGGGCGGCCTTCCATCCCGAGGCGTCGGTCTTGGACTCGAAGGCGTCCTTGACGACCCAGTCGAGCTGGCCGACGCTGTTGACCATCGGCTTGGGCCAGGTGGGCTTGTAGGTGTCCAGCAGCCACTTGATCTGGCCGAGGTACCGGCCGGCCGAGTGCGACTGTCCGACCACCTTGACGATCTCGGCGAGGAGTTCGCCGTTGGCGTTGGTGACGTCCTTGCTGTGGGCTTCGCCGAAGTAGACGTCCAGCGCGCCGACGGCCGCCTGGTCGACCGCCGGGCCGTAGGCGCCGAGGGCGGCCGGGTATTGCTCCTTCTTGTAGTAGCCGGCGCGCAGGTAGGCCACCAGCTGGCCGACGGAAGTGCTGTTGTCGCCCGGGTAGTTGGCGGCGGTGTCGCGCAGTGCGTTGGCGACGGCCACCATCTTGGACTCGTTGAACGCGGTCGCGGAGGTCTCGGCGTTGAGGTCGAAGAGCTTCCAGGCGCAGTCCGGCCGCGGGAGGTTCTTGAGCTCCTGGACCAACGCGCTGCCCGTGGCGTTGATCACGGCGGAGAGGTCCGGCGGACAGGGGTCCGACGGGGAGACCTTGGCGAGCCCCTTGGCCGCGACACCGGCCTCGGGGGCCGGGGCGGACTGCTGGGAGGTCTGCGCACCGGAGTCCGGGGCGGAGCTGCGGTAGGGGTCGTAGCCCCTGGAGTCGGGCGACTTCGGGAACGGGATGCCCTGCGGGGTGGCGGCCGCGGACCCGGCGTCGACGGGCACCACGGTGGGGGCCGGGTCGGTGCCGGCCGGGGTGGCCTGGCTCTGCGGAGTGAACAAGCCGATCGCGAGGAGTAAGGCGGTGCCGAGCGCGGGGACTCTGCGCGCGTTGGCGGCGGACATGCGGAAAGAACGCATCTGTGGGGGCCTCCGGGCCGTCGGGGCCGTGTGTTTTGGGGCACACGGTCTTCGATGTGTGACATGTAAAATGGCACACGTCACACTCCGCTGGGAAGATCGCGGACCGAAGAATTGTTCGCCGCAACCGAAACGTTGTCAGTTCGTTTGCCGGCCAAGCCCCGAGGGGGTGTGCGCGGGCACGGGAAGGGCCCCGCCGGATGTCCCGGCGGGGCCCTGCGCGTACGGAGACTGCTTACTGGTACTGGACGGCGAGGGTGGCGCCCGAGAAGGTCTGCTGGGCGGCGAGGCTGAAGTAGACCCAGCCGGACGGCGGGTTGGTGATGGTCAGCGTCTCGCCGTTGCCGGCGTTGGTGGACTTGGCCAGGGCGTTGGTGGTGGTGGCCCAGTTGGAGCCGCCGTAGTAGAGGTCGGCGTTGCCGGTGCCGCCGCTGCTGGTGATGGTCAGCGTCTTGACGCCGGCCGGCAGGTTGAGGAAGTGGTAGCTGTAGTTGCCGGTGGTGGCGGTCAGGTTGTCACGGCGGCAGTTGTTGTCGAACTGGCGGGTGTCCGGGATGGTGCAGAGCGGGGTGGTCGGGGTGACCGGGCCGGTCGGCGCCTCCGGCAGCGGGCCGCAGTCGTTGGTGGCGCACTTGGTCAGCCAGGCGTCGAAGCCGGCGTCGTAGCGGGTGCCGATGTCCTGCTTCAGGATGGTGCGGGCGCCGTTGAAGTCGCCGGCGCGGTACTTGGTGAGGACCGCGTCGATGTCGGAGCGGTGCTCCTGGAGCATGTAGCGGACGGCGAGCCAGCCCCAGCGGTAGACCCGGTTGGAGTTCTCGTCGGCGTCGGCGGTCTGGCCGTAGACGGTGTCGAACAGCTCGCTGAGCTTGTAGGTCTTCTTGCCGGCCTCGGTGATCGCGTCGGCGTTGCGCTCGTTGCGGTAGCCGTAGGAGATGTTCTCGGCGATGCCCTCGACCCACCAGATGGTCGGGGTGGTCTGGCTGGCCTCGAAGTCGCCGGCCATGTTGTAGCGGCCGTCGAGGTAGTGGGTGTACTCGTGGTTCAGGTTCCAGATCGAGAACGACGGCCGCAGCCAGGACGCCTCGTGCGCGATGAAGCGGGCCTGGTTGCCAGGCTTGCTCGGGTCGCCCTCCTCGTACATGCCGCCGTTGTCGACGTCGATGTCGTAGAAGGCCCAGGCGTACAGCGAGTACTGGTCGTAGTCGTCGAAGGCGACGACCTCCAGGTTGGTGTTCACGTCGCCGGGGATGGCGCCCTTGTCACCGATGATCTTGTGGAAGTAGGCGTCCTGGTTGATCAGGCTGGTGCAGGTGGAGTCCAGCTGACCGGGGGACATGTCCTGGGCCTTGATCTTCAGACCGTCGTTGCAGACGCGCTGGATCGGCAGGATCACCGGCATCAGACGGGTGCTCAGGTCGCAGATGCCGTAGGCCGAGCAGTTGCCCTTGTCGAACTGGCGGGTGGCCCAGCCCAGGTTCATGGTGATCGGGGCGGTGGGGCCGACGTTCGGGTAGCGGTTGATCAGGTCCTTCAGGATCGGCCGCAGCGGGGTCTTGAGCTCCGGCACCTCCAGCGCGTAGCCGAGGTAGCGGCCGATGTTGCTGACGACGTCCCAGCGGTTCAGCTGCGAGTCGTTGCGGGTGATGAAGCCGGACCAGGTGTTGAGCAGGGAGGGGTCGGCCTTGAGGGCGGCCTTCCAGCCGGCGGCGTCGGTCTTGGACTCGTAGGCGTCCTTGAGGACCCAGTCGAACTCCGAGACGGTGTTGGTCATCTGGGTGGGCCAGCTGCCGTTGTAGCTGGAGAGCAGCCACTTGAACACGCCGGCCTCACGGCCGAGGGTGTCGCTCTGGCCGATCACCTTGACGACCTCGACGAGCAGCGCGCCGTTGGCGTCGGTGACGTCCTTGCCGTGCGCGGAGGCGAAGAAGGCGTCCAGCGCGGCGCCGGTCGCGGACTTCAGCGTCGAGCTGTAGGCGCCGACGGTCTCCGGGTACTTCCACTGCACGTAGTAGCCGGCGCGCAGGAAGAGGACCAGCTGGCCGATGTTGGTGCTGTTGTCGCCCGGGTAGGTGGCGGAGGCGTCGCGCAGGGCGTTGGCGACGGTCACCATGTTGGCCTCGCGGAAGGCCTTCACGCTGTCACCGGTGAGGTTGAACAGCGAGTAGGTGCAGTCGACCCGCGGCAGGGCCTTGAGCTGCTGGACCAGCGCGCTGCCCGTGGCGCTGAGCACTCCGGAGAGGTCCGGACAGGGCTCGGCGGCCGCGGCCGAGAAGCCCTTGGCGGCCTTCGCCGGCTGGGTGGCCGGGGCGGCCGGCGGGGCCAGCTCCTCGGTGCTGTCCTGGGCGGAGAGCTTGAAGGGGCTGGTGCTCTTCGCGTCGGGCGACTTGGGCACCGGGATCGACCGCGGCGTCGACGAGGCGGCGCTGCTGCCGGCCGGGGTCGTCGCGGCGGAGCCGGCCGGGGCGGCCTGGCTCTGCGGGGCGAACAGGCCGAGGGCGATGAAGAAGGCGGCGCCGAGCGCAGGGAGCCTGCGCGCGTTGGCCTTTGATATCCGGAAGGTACGCATCTGTGGGGGCCTCCGGGGCCGTTCGGGGCCGCGGTTTGGGGGACGCGGCCTCTCGATGTGTGACACGTAAAATGTCACAGGTCACAGAGCGATGGGAAGATCGAGTGCCGAGGAAATGTCCCGCCGCAACCGAAACGTTGTCAGGGGCCCGTCGAATGTGACGTTTGTCCTGAATCCGGAGGCACTTGTTCCACTTCCGGACGCCGGGGCCGACCGGACCCTGGCGGCCGACCGGACTCTGACGGCCTTGCGGGTCGGCGTGGCCGCGCCCCGGGGTGTGGCCGGCGTGCGGCCCGTGCGTCGAGCCCGCACCGATCTCGTCGCAGCGTGGCGGGAGGTTTGCCGCCATCGGCCCTTCCGTCATGGTCGCTGGCCATTGTCACCCATTACATGCGTGTGGTCCCATGGTGTCCGACGCGACGTGAGGAATATGCAGGAGCCCCTTGTTCGTTCCTGCAACTGATACGCAATAGTGTTGACCCGGCACGATCGTCACCGTTCAACCCGCCGAAAGGGGCCGTGTCCTGATGGGCACCTACTCGCTTCCCGACCTGCCGTACGACTACTCCGCGCTGGAGCGCGCGATGTCCGCGGAAATCCTGGAGCTGCACCACTCCAAGCACCACGCCGCGTACGTCAAGGGCGCCAACGACACCCTTGAGCAGCTGGCCGAGGCGCGCGACAAGGAGCAGTTCGGCGGTCTGGTCGGCCTGCAGAAGACCTTCGCCTTCCACCTCTCCGGCCACGTGCTGCACTCGCTGTTCTGGCAGAACCTCTCCCCGGAGGGCGGCGACCGCCCCGAGGGCGAGCTGGCCGACGCCATCACCGAGCACTTCGGCAGCTTCGAGGCCTTCAAGAAGCAGCTGACCAACGCCACCACCGGCGTGCAGGGCTCGGGCTGGGGCATCCTCTCCTGGGAGCCGCTGGCCGGCCGCCTGATCGTCGAGCAGGTCTACGACCACCACGGCAACGTCGGCCAGGGCACCACCCCGCTGCTGGCCTTCGACGCCTGGGAGCACGCCTACTACCTGCAGTACCGCAACGTCCGCCCGGACTACGTCACCCGCCTGTGGGACGTCGTCAACTGGCAGGACGTCTCGGCCCGCTTCACGGCCGCCAAGAGCGCCTGAGCTCTGCTACGGGGTGAAGCGCCCACACACACCTGACCCAGGGCAGGGCAGGTAAGGGGAGGGCCTCGGACGGTTCACACCGTCCGAGGCCCTCCCTGGTTCGAGCGGGTGGTTCAGGCCGTGCAGGTGGCCGACCCCTTGCCGTCGATCTCGTCCAGGAACGTGACCTCGAACGATTCGAGGTACTGGCCCCGCTCGGCCAGGAACCGGCGGACATGAGGCTGTCGCTCGTGCTCCTCGAACGCCTCGCGGTCCGCGTACAGCTCGTAGAAGACCCGGACGCGCGGCTGGTCCGGCACGGCGTGATTGATGGAGACGAGCGTGCCGGGCTCCATGGCGCGGATCTGTTCGAGCGTCTCCCGCGCCAGTCGGTCGAAGGCGTGAGCGGCCGCCGCATCATGGGCGACGAAGCGGACAACAAGGCCGAATCCCATGGCTCTCCTTTGCGAATGCGTTCATGACGGAGGGCCCCCGGACGGCGCGAACCGTCCGGGGGCCTCTGTCACCGCCGGGCGCTGTCGGGCCAGAGCACGTCGACGGGGACTCCCAGGCGCCTCGCGTGGGTGACGACGTCCGCCGTTCCGCCGAAGCCGCGAGCGGGAAGACCGTCCCAGACGGCGATCAGTCGGTCGACCTGCCCCACGAGCAGCTCGCTCCCGGCCATGTGCGCGGCTTCGTCGGACTCGATCCGCCCGGTGTGATGCTGCTCGGAGGCGCCGTGCAGGAGACGGTCGTAGACGGGGTGGTGCCACTCCGGCAGGCCATCGCGGTACTGCTGGGCGGGAATGACGACCGCGAGCCGGGCGCCCCGGTCGAGCGCGATCTCGGCGATCCACGCGTCCGGCCCGTCCGCGATGCAGGACACGACGGTGAGCGCGCCTGCGTCCTCCGCCGCCAGGGAGTCGGCGAGCAGCCGCCGGATCTGCTGCTCCAGCTCGGCGCCGAGCCCTCGATGCCCAGTGATCCCGATCCGCATGGTGTTCCTTCCTAGAGGTGAACGCTGTGCAGGCGCTCGTCGAAGTAACGAACGGCCTTGGACGGCGAGGACGTGTGGAGCGACCGTCGAAGCGCACGACGCGGAGGAGGGACGCGAAGCGCCGTGCCCCACGTACGGGTGGGGCACGGCGCTGGGTCTCGCGGCGGTGTAGCGGGCTGCTCAGGTCGCCGGTGGCGTACCGAAGGCGTCCAGGATGCGGTCCGCCGCGAGGGTGGCGGTGAGTTCGCCGTCGCGGACCTGCCGCTCGAGGTCGGGCACCAGGCGGGTCACCTCAGGGTCGGAGTGCAGGCGGGCGAGGAGCTGGTCGTGCACCATCGCCCAGGTCCACTCCACCTGCTGGTCGCGCCGCTTGGCGGCCAGCGCGCCGGTGGCGTCCAGCACCTTGCGGTGCTGCTGGAGCCGCTCCCAGAGCACGTCCAGGCCGGTGCCGTCGCGCCCCGAGCAGGTCAGCACGGGCGGCGTCCACGGCGCGTCCGGGGCCTGGAGCAGCCGCAGCGCGCCCGCGAGTTCGCGGGCCGCGCCCTTGGCGTCGAGTTCGTGCGGGCCGTCCGCCTTGTTGACCGCGATGACGTCGGCCAGCTCCAGGACGCCCTTCTTGATGCCCTGCAACTGGTCGCCGGTGCGGGCCAGCGACAGCAGCAGGAAGGAGTCCACCATGCCGGCCACCGTGGTCTCCGACTGGCCGACGCCGACCGTCTCCACCAGCACCACGTCGTAGCCGGCCGCCTCCATCACCAGCATCGACTCCCGGGTGGCCTTGGCCACCCCGCCGAGCGTGCCGGAGGTGGGGGAGGGGCGGACGAAGGCGTTCGGGTCGACGGCGAGGCGCTCCATCCGGGTCTTGTCGCCCAGGATCGAGCCGCCGGTGCGGCTGGACGTCGGGTCGACGGCCAGCACCGCGACCTTGTGCCCGAGCCCGGTGAGCATGGTGCCGAAGGCGTCGATGAAAGTCGACTTGCCGACTCCGGGCACCCCCGTGATGCCCACCCGCACGGCCCCGCCCGCGTGCGGCAGCAGCCTCGTCAGCAACTGCTGCGCCAGCGCGCGGTGGTCCGGCCGGATGGACTCGACGAGGGTGATGGCCCGCGCGATGTACGCGCGCGAGCCCTCCCGTACGCCCGTCGCGTAGCTGTCGAGGTCGATCGTCCGGGGCGCCATCGGATCAGCGCCTCAGAGCTCGTGGCCGAGGTCGGCGGCGAGCGACTTCAGGAGGTCGTAGGCGGCCTCCGGGATCACCGTGCCGGGCGGGAAGACCGCCGCGGCGCCCGCCTCGTACAGCGCGTCGAAGTCCTGCGGGGGGATCACCCCGCCGACCACGATGGTGATGTCCTCCCGGCCCGCCGCGGCCAGTTCGGCGCGCAGTGCGGGCACCAGGGTGAGGTGGCCGGCGGCCAGTGAGGAGACGCCGACGATGTGCACGTCCGCCTCGACGGCCTGGCGGGCGACCTCGGCCGGGGTCTGGAACAGCGGGCCGACGTCCACCGTGAAGCCGAGGTCGGCGAAGGCGGTGGCGATCACCTTCTGGCCGCGGTCGTGGCCGTCCTGGCCCATCTTGGCGACCAGGATGCGCGGGCGGCGGCCCTCGGCCTGCTCGAACCGCTCGACCAGGTCCCGGGTGCGCTGCAGGGGGGCCGACTGGCCCGCTTCGTCTCGGTACACACCCGAGATGGTACGGATCTGGCCGGAGTGCCGGCCGTACACCTTCTCCAGGGCGTCCGAGATCTCGCCGACGGTGGCCTTGGCGCGGGCCGCGTTCACCGCCAGGTGCAGCAGGTTGCCGTCCAGCGAACCGCCGCGCTGCGGACCGGCCTCGGCGGCCCGGGTCAGCGCGTCCAGCGCGGCGCGGGTGGCGGCCTCGTCGCGCTCCTCGCGCAGCCGGCGCAGCTTCTCGATCTGGCGGGCGCGCACCGCGGAGTTGTCGACCTTGAGCACCTCGATCTGCTCGTCGCTCTCCACCCGGTACTTGTTGACGCCGATCACCGGCTGGCGGCCGGAGTCGATCCGCGCCTGGGTGCGGGCGGCGGCCTCCTCGACGCGCAGCTTGGGGATGCCCGCGTCGATCGCCTTGGCCATGCCGCCGGCCGCCTCGACCTCCTGGATGTGCTGCCAGGCGCGGTTCGCCAGGTCGTTCGTCAGCTTCTCGACGTACGCCGAGCCGCCCCACGGGTCGATGACCCGGCAGGTGCCGGACTCCTGCTGGAGCAGCAGCTGGGTGTTGCGGGCGATCCGGGCGGAGAAGTCGGTCGGCAGCGCGAGCGCCTCGTCCAGCGCGTTGGTGTGCAGCGACTGGGTGTGGCCCTGGGTTGCGGCCATCGCCTCCACGCAGGTGCGGGTGACGTTGTTGAAGACGTCCTGCGCGGTGAGCGACCAGCCGGAGGTCTGCGAGTGGGTGCGCAGCGACAGCGACTTGGCGTTCTTCGGGTCGAACTGCTTGACCAGCTTGGCCCAGAGCAGGCGGGCCGCGCGCAGTTTGGCGACCTCCATGAAGAAGTTCATGCCGATCGCCCAGAAGAACGACAGGCGCGGCG
Source organism: Kitasatospora sp. NPDC056184 (assembly GCF_042268405.1). Lineage (NCBI taxonomy): Bacteria > Bacillati > Actinomycetota > Actinomycetes > Kitasatosporales > Streptomycetaceae > Kitasatospora > Kitasatospora sp. NPDC056184. The sequence goes on from NZ_JBHJUI010000010.1 coordinate 21,596, forward strand.
CGAACGCGTCCACGTCCAGCCCGACGTCCAGCCCGGCCCGCAGGTACTCCACGCCGTCGGCCAGGGTGTAGGCCAGCTCCAGGTCGGCGGTGGCCCCGGCCTCCTGGATGTGGTAGCCGGAGATGGAGATCGAGTTGTACCGGGGCATCTTCTGCGAGGTGTACGCGAAGATGTCCGAGATGATCCGCATCGACGGCTGCGGCGGGTAGATGTAGGTGTTGCGGACCATGAACTCCTTGAGGATGTCGTTCTGGATGGTCCCGGCCAGCTTCTCGGGCGGTACGCCCTGCTCCTCGGCGGCCACGATGTACAGCGCGAGGACGGGCAGCACCGCGCCGTTCATCGTCATCGACACCGACATCCGGTCGAGCGGGATGCCGTCGAACAGCTGGCGCATGTCGTAGATCGAGTCGATCGCCACGCCCGCCATGCCGACGTCGCCGGTGACCCGCGGGTGGTCGCTGTCGTAGCCGCGGTGGGTCGGCAGGTCGAAGGCGACCGACAGGCCCTTCTGGCCGGCCGCCAGGTTGCGGCGGTAGAAGGCGTTGGACTCCTCGGCGGTGGAGAAGCCCGCGTACTGGCGCACCGTCCACGGCTGGTTGACGTACATCGTCGGGTACGGGCCGCGCACGTAGGGGGCGATGCCCGGGTAGGTGCCCAGGAAGTCCAGGCCGGCGAGGTCCTCGGCGGTGTACAGCGGCTTGACGCCGATGCCCTCGGGGGTGTCCCAGAGCTGCTCGTCGACGTCCTTGCCGGTGGCCTGCCGCCAGGCGGCGCGCCACTGGCCGTCGGTGACGCCCGCCGGGGCGTCCGCGCCGTCGCTGTCCAGCCCGATCGAGGTGAAGTCGGGGATCATCGGGCCACTCCGATCTGGGCGGTCCCGCCGTCGACGGCGGTCTCGGTGATCTGGTCGAGCAGGGACGTCAGGACGGCGACCGCGTCGCCGCCCGCGAAGACGAAGCCGTCCACCCCCGCCGGCGGCGTCTCTCCCGGCCGGCCGGCCAGCAGCACCCGCCGCGCGCCGGCCGCCCGGAGCGCGGCGGCGACCGCCTCGGCGTGCTCGGCGTACAGGGCGTCGCTGGAGCAGAGGCAGGCCACCGCGGCGCCGCTCGCGGCGAACGCCTCGGCGAACGCGGCGGGTTCGGTGCCCTCGTGCGCGGTGGTGGCGATCCCGCCGGCCTGGAACAGGTTGGCGGCGAAGGTGGTGCGCGCGGTGTGCGCGGCGGCGGTGCCGATCGACGCCAGGAACAGCGCCGGCCGGGCGCCGGTGGCCGCGAGCCGGGCGTCCGAGCGGTCGCGCAGCGCCTCGAAGGCCTCGGCGCGGCGCACCCTCGGCAGCCCGCCGGACGGACCGGCCGGGGCCGGCGCGCGGACCGGCGCCTGCTCGCCGAGGTTCGGGAACTCGCTGACGCCGGTGATGGGTTCGCGCCGCTTGGCGAGCCGCACCGAGCGCTCCGCCCAGGTGGCCGCGATCCGCTCGCCGACCAGGCCCGACTCCAGCGCGGCGCGCTGTCCGCCGGCCCGCTCGATCTCCTGGAACCACGCCCAGGCGGCGTGCGCCAGCTCGTCGGTCAGCCGTTCCGCGTACCAGGAGCCGCCGGCCGGGTCGACGACCCGGGCCAGGTGCGACTCCTCCAGCAGGATCGCCTGGGTGTTGCGGGCGATCCGGCGGGCGAAGGCGTCCGGCAGGCCGAGCGCGGTGTCGAACGGCAGCACGGTGACCGCGTCCGCGCCGCCGACCCCGGCGGCCAGGCAGGCGATCGTGGTGCGCAGCATGTTCACCCACGGGTCGCGGGCGGTCATCATCACCGCGGAGGTGACGGCGTGCTGGCGCTGCGCCGAGGCGGCCGGGGCGGCGCCGCAGGCCTCGGCGACCCGGGCCCAGAGACGGCGCGCGGCACGGAACTTGGCGATCGTCAGGAACTGGTCGGCGTCCGCGGCGTAGCGGAACTCCAGCTGGCCGAGCGCGGCGTCCACCGACAGCCCGGCCGCGGTCAGCGCGCGCAGGTAGGCGACACCGGTGGCCAGCGAGGCGCCCAGCTCCTGCGCGGGGGAGGCGCCCGCCTCGTGGTACGGCAGCGCGTCGACGGTCAGGGCCCGCAGGCCGGGGAAGCCCTCGGCGCAGCGGGTGGCCAGCGCGGCGGCCTCGGCGAGCAGGGCGTCGGTGCGCGCGGTCTCGCCGGTGCGGGCCTGCAGGCCCAGCGGGTCGGCGCCCAGGGTGCCGGCGGCGGAGCCGGGGGAGACCTCGCGCTCCTGGTACAGCGCGAACAACCGCGCGGCGGCCTCGGGGAATTCGGCGCCCGCGTCGAGCACCACCCCGGCCAGGTCCAGGTAGACGCCGGTGAGCGCCTCGCCCAGGGCGGTGACCGGCAGGCCGTCGCCGCCCAGCTCCAGCCAGAGCGAGCCGCCGCCGTGCTCCAGGTCGGCCAGCACGGCCTCGTTGGTGCGGCGCGGATCGGGGTCGCCGTGCCGCTGGCGGACGTCCCAGCCCGCGACCGAGGCGCCCTGCGGGCGGGCGCCGCGGACGAACGGCGGGAAGCCGGGGAAGCCCGGGTCGGCCGGGGCGTCCTCGGCGGTGTAGAGCGGGCGGGCGCGCAGCCCGTCCTGGAGCGCGGTGCTGAGCGCGCGCTCGGCCGCTGCGCCGTCCTCGGGCTGCGCCCCCGACTTGCGCAGCACGCCCTCGACGAGGGTCTGCCACTGCTCGCGGTGGGCTGCCGGGAACTCGGCGGCCAGGGGAAGCCCTTCGGGCGGGACCGTCATGCCCCGCAGGTTAGCGCCCGCGCGCGGGCGCGCAGGAGAGGTGAAGGGTGTGACCTTGCCCTCGCTTTGCACTCTGTTGCACTACCGGTGCCGCACGGGCGGTCGCGAGGGGGTCGCGCGGTGGCGGGACGGTGGCCGGACGGGGGTGCGGGGCGGGCGGCTTGCGCAACGGCGGCCGCCATCTATTAACTTACTTAGAAGAACGCGGGTGGGGCGGGCGGCTCTCCCCGGAACGCCCCCTGCCCGCGTTCGCTCCCCTCTCGTCCCCGCCCCCGTCCCCCCTCCCCGAGGAGTCAGCCGTCATGGGAAAGCGCCGCAAGCCCAGCCCGCCCAGCCGGGCCCGCCTGGCGGTCGTCACCACCGCGATGGCCGGCGGCGTCGTCCTCACCGCGGGCCCCGCCCAGGCCGAGCCGGCGCCCACACTCGCCGGCGTCAAGGAACAGGTCGACCAGCTCAACGAGGAGGCCGAGCAGTCGATCGAGCGCTACAACGGCTTCCAGGAGAAGCAGCAGAAGCTCCAGGGCGACGCCAACCGGATCCAGGAGAAGGTGGCCCGCGGCCAGGAGGCGATGAACGAGCTGCGCACCCAGCTCGGCGGCATCGCGGCCGAGCAGTACCGCAACGGCGGCATCGACCCCTCCGTCCAGCTGATGCTCGACTCAGACCCGGGCGGCTACCTGGCCCGGGCCGCCGCCCAGAACCAGGTCGTCGACTCCCAGGCGGCGCTGCTCCGCCAGGCCCTCGACGAGCAGCGCCGGCTCGACCAGGACCGCGCCGAGGCCACCGCCACCCTCGCCCGGCTCGACGAGGCCGCCACCGCGCTCGCGGGGGAGAAGAAGGCGGTCCAGGACAAGCTGGCCAAGGCGCAGGCGCTGCTCAACAAGCTGAGCGCCGCCGACCGCGCCAGGATCAACGCCCAGGAGGCCGCCGCCACCCGTGCCTCCCGCTCCGCCGCCGAGCGCCCCGCCGACACCGGGCCGGTCACCGGCCGGGCCGCCGCCATCGTCCAGTTCGCCTACTCCCAGCTCGGCAAGCCCTACGTCTGGGGCGCCACCGGCCCCTCCGGCTACGACTGCTCCGGCCTCACCGGCGCCGCCTACCGCGCCGCGGGCGTCAAGCTCCCGCGCGTCTCCCAGGACCAGTGGAACGCCGGCGCCCGGATCGCCCGCGGCGACCTCCAGCCCGGCGACCTGGTCTTCTTCTACGGCGACCTGCACCACGTCGGCCTCTACATCGGCGGGGGCAAGATGATCCACGCCCCCCGCACCGGCAAGAACGTCGAGATCCTCCCGATCGACGCGATGCCCTACGTCGGCGCCGTCCGCCCCTGAGCTGTGCGCGGCTGCCGCGCGGCGGGCGGGCCCGGCCCGGTGGGCCCGGCTCGGTGAGCCGGGCTTGGTGGGCCGGGCCCGTCGGGTCAGCCGTCGAGGGGGCGGAAGACCGGGTCGGGCCAGTCGCCGACCGGTGTCGTGGCGTCGAGCGCCGCGCTGATCGTCCGTTCCTCGTAGCGGAAGTGGGACTCCATGATCACCGAGAGGCCGTCGAGTTCACGCCGGACGGCTTCGCGCTCCGGTGCGGCGGATCCGGCGGCCCGGAGCGCGAGTTCGCGCACCCGGGTCAGGATCCCGGTGATCAGCCCGTGGTCCTCGACGAGTTTGGCGATCGTCGGCGCGAGGTCGGGCCGCTCGCGCAGCAGCTGGGCGAACAGCCCGTCGTCCTCGCCTTCGTGATGGGCGGTCAGGGCGTCACAGAAGGCCAGGCAGTGGGTGGTGAGCGTGTCGTCGTCCGGCCGGCCGGAGCCGGGGTCGGACCTGAGGTCGTCGATCCGGCGGCGCAGGGCCCGGTGGGCCTGGGAGAGTTGGCGACTGAGCGCGAGCGCGCGGTCATTGGTGGGGGAAGCCATGGCGGCCGTCCCTTCGGGTACCGCACCTCCATGCCTGGCGCGGTCCGCCACCGGCACGCGATGCCCCGCGATCCGATCACACGGCGCGGCGGTACGGCAAGCCGGCCCGGACCGCCGGGCGCGGGCGGCGGTCAGGACCGGGGCGGCAGGCGGTGGAGCCGGACGTCGGCGAGCCGGCCGTCGTCGACCCGGGCGGTCAGGTAGCTGGCGAACGGCAGGCGGCGGCGGTCGGTGGGCGATCCCGGGTTGAGCAGCCGCAGGCCGCCGGGTGCGGTGCTGTCCCAGGGGATGTGGCTGTGGCCGAAGACCAGGACGTCGGTGTCGGGGAACCGCGCCTCGCACCGCTGCTCGCGGCCCCGGGCCGGGCCGGTCTCGTGCACCACGGCGAAACGCAGGCCCTGGAGTTCCGCCCGCGCGATCTCGGGGAGGCGCTCCCGCAGCCCGGGCCCGTCGTTGTTGCCGTGGACGGCGATCAGCCGCGCGGACCGCGCCAGCAGCAGGTCGAGGGTGGCGGTGTCGACCCAGTCGCCGGCGTGGAGCACCGCGTCCGCCTCGTCCACGGCGGCGAGCAGTGGCGCGGGCAACTGCCTTGCCCGCGCCGGGACATGGGTGTCCGAGGTGATCAGCAGGCGCATCCGGGGCTCCGGCGGGGTGGCGGGCGGTGGGTCCGATCCTCCCCGGGCCGGAGCGGTGGAGGGCGGTCGCAACGCCGGGGCGCCGTTCAGCGGGTGCCGTTCCACGGGTGCCGTTCCTGCGGTTGTCGTTCCTGGGGTGTTGTTCTACGGGTGCGGGGCGCAGGCGAGGAGGTAGGGCAGGAGCGGGGCGGCCAGGCGGTAGGCGCGGGCCGGGGGCGCGGGGGTCCGGGCGAGGCGCTGGACGCGGGTGAGCACGCCGGTGGCCGCGGCCGCGAGCGCGCCCGGCCCGGCGGCCGGGGCGGCGGTGGCCAGCGCGTACAGGGCGCCGGCCAGGTCGCTGCGGGTCACCCGGGCGAGCGCGGCGTCGTCGGCCGCCATCTCCAGCAGCAGCGCCACCTCCGCCCGGCCGAGGCGGGCCAGCGGCAGCCGGCGGCCGAGGAGCAGCGCGAAGGTGTCCGCCGCCAGCAGCACCAGGTGGTGACGCCCCCGCAGGTGGCCGTGCTCATGGGCGACGGCCGCGGCGAGCCCGCGCTCGTCCAGCAGCTCCAGGGCGCCGCGGGTGGCCACCACCCGGGACCGGCGGCCGGGCAGGCAGTAGACGGCGGGCCGCGGGTCGTCCAGCACCAGCAGGTGGCGCCCCGGATCCCGGGCGGCCACCAGGTCCAGCGCCGCGCGGTGCCGCCGCCGAGCCCGGGCGGCCCGGGCGGCCAGCACCGCCGCCACCGCCGCGGCGGCCGCGCCCGCGGCGGCCGGCACCCACCAGCCGTGGGCGTGCGGCACGGCCGCGGTGGGCGGTTCGACGTGCGGCAGCAGGCCGACCAGTCCGGCCGGCTCGTGCCCGAGCGGGGCGAGGAGGTGGTGCGCGGCCAGCAGCAGACCGCTGCCGAAGGAGGCCATCAGCGCGAGCCAGACGGCGGCGCCGAGGCCCGGGCGGGCCTGGAGCCGCCGTGAGCCGGCCAGCCGCCCGGGGAGCAGGACGCCGACCAGGAGCAGGTGGAGCGCGAGCAGGGCCAGGGTCACCGGTCGTCGTCCCGGGCCTTGACCTGCTCCAGGGCGGCGAGCAGCGCTGTGGCCTCGTCCCCGCTGATCCGGTCGACGAAGTGCAGCAGCGCCCCGGCCCGGTCCGAGGTGGTCTCCAGCGCCTGGTGCATCAGCTGCGCGGTGTACGACTCGCGGGTGCAGGTCGGTTCGTACACCCAGGCGCGGCCGGCCTTCTCGCGCCGCAGCCATCCCTTGGTGTGCAGGATGTCGGCGACCGTGTTGACGGTGGTGTACGCGACCGGCCGCTGCCGCTGGAGGTCGTCGACGACCTCGCGGACGGTGGCCGGGCGGCCCCAGGACCAGAGCCGGTCCATGATCTCGGCCTCCAGATCGCCGAATCCGCGCAGCACCCGTTCGCTCCTCTGCCGTCCTGCCCGCTGTGCCGTCCGGTCCGTCCGGCCCGTCGGGCCCGGTCCGTTCCTCTGGTCCGCCGCCCATCGTACGGCGGGCCGTGTGCCGGGGCCGTCCGGGCGGGGACCCGCGGTCAGGGGCGCATCCGGCGGACCAGGTCGGCGGCCGCCGCGGGCCAGTGCGGGTGCTCGAAGCCGAAGCCCGCCGCCAGCAGCCGGCCCGGCACGACGGCCCGGCTCTTGAGCAGCAGTTCGGTGTCCGACCGCAGCGCGAACGCGCCCGCCCGCGCCATCCACCGGGTGGCCGGCAGCCCGACCGGGATGCCCTTGGCCCGCCGGAGCGTCTGCATGAACACCCGCTGCGGCAGCGGCGTCGGAGCGGCCAGGTTCACCGGGCCGGCGACGTCCTCGCGGTCGATCAGGAAGCGCACGGCGCGCACCAGGTCGTGGTCGTGGATCCACGACACGTACTGCGCGCCGCCGTCCACCGGCCCGCCGAAGCCGCTCCGGGAGAGCCGCACCAGCCGGTCGAAGGTGCCGCCGGCGTCCGGGCTCATCACGGCGGCGCAGCGCAGCGCGACCCGGCGGGTCCGCGGGGTGGCGGCGTCCGACTGCTCGCGCTCCCAGTCGCGCGCGATCCGCACGCTGTGCTCCCAGGACCGGGGCGCGTCGGGCTCGCCGCCGCCGATGACGCCGGTGTCCTCGTCGTGCGGGGCGCCGTAGGTGTGGGCGTAGATGGTGGCGGTGCTCATCTGCAGCCAGACCCGGGGCGGGCGCCGGGCGCCGGCGATGGCCCGCCCGACGGTCCGGGTGGAGTGCACCCGGGACTCGCGCATGTCGCGCAGGTTCTGCTCGGTGTAGCGGCAGTCGATGCTGCGTCCGGCGAGGTTGACGACGGCGTCCGCGCCGTCGAGCGCGTCCGTCCAGCGGCCGAGCGAGCGGCCGTCCCAGTGGATCTCCTGGTCCCGCCGGGGCCGGCGGGTGAGGACCAGCACCTCGTGGCCGTCGGCGGTGAGCGCCCGGTCCAGGATGCGGCCGATCTGCCCGGTCCCCCCGGGTATGACGATTCTCATCGAGACCCCCCTCGGTCGTTCGTCGGTACCCAGCCTAACCACTGGTCTGAACGTGTTCAAAATGCCGGGGCCGTCAGGGCATGGCCGGAAATGTGTCCGAATCCGTGGAACCGCCGCCCCCGTTTGTCCGACTGCTGGGCCGGATCCGATTGTCTGCTCGTCCAAGGAGTGCTCGCGCATGTGCGGAATCACCGGCTGGGTGTCCTTCCACCAGGACGTCCGCCACAGCGCCCCCGTCATCGAGGCGATGACCGCCACCATGACCCTGCGCGGCCCCGACGCCGGCGGTGTCTGGCTCGGCCGCCACGCGGCGCTCGGCCACCGGCGCCTCGCCGTCATCGACATCGAGGGCGGGGCCCAGCCCATGCCCGACCGGCACGAGGAGCCGGGCGCCGTCCTCACCTACAGCGGCGAGGTCTACAACCACCACGAGCTGAGGGCCGAACTGCGCGCCCGGGGGCACCGGTTCGAGACCCGCAGCGACACCGAGGTGGTGCTCCGCGCCTACCAGGAGTGGGGCGACGCGCTCGTCGACCGGCTGGAGGGTATGTACGCCTTCGCCGTCTGGGACGAGCGCGAGCAGCGCCTGCTGCTGGTCCGCGACCGGCTCGGCGTCAAGCCGCTGTTCTGGGCGGAGATCGACGGGGGCCTGGTCTTCGGGTCCGAGCCCAAGGCGCTGTTCGCCCACCCCGAGGTCACTCCCACCGTGGACGCCGACGGCCTGCGCGAGGCCTACAGCCTGCTCTTCAACACCGGCCCCACGGTCTGGTCCGGCGTCCGCGAGGTCCACCCCGGCGGCCTGCTCGTCCTCGACCGCTCCGGCGTGCGCGAGCGCCGCTACTGGGAGCTCACCGCCCGCCCGCACACCGAGGACCTGGACGCCACCAAGGAGCGGATCGGCGAGCTGGTCAACCGCGCCGCCCGCGCCCAGCTGGAGGCGGACGTCCCGCTCTGCAGCCTGCTCTCAGGCGGCCTGGACTCCACCATCGTGACCGCGCTGGTCGCCGACGAACTGCGCCTCCAGGAGGGGCCGCAGGCCAAGCTGCGCTCGTACGCCGTCGACTACAGCGACCAGGCCGAGCAGTTCACCGGCGACGTGCTGCGCACCGGCCACGACACCCCGTACGCCGCCGAGGCCGGCGCGTTCATCGGCAGCGAGCACTCCACCGTGGTGCTCGACCCGCGCACCCTGCTCGACCTGGAGCACCGGCGGGCCGTCGTCGTCTCCCGGGACTCGCCGATCGGCGTCGGCGACATGGACACCTCGCTCTACCTGCTGTTCGGCGAGATCCGCAAGCACTCGACGGTCGCGCTCTCCGGTGAGGCGGCCGACGAGGTGTTCGGCGGCTACCCGTGGTTCCACAACCCCAAGGCGCTCGCCGCGCAGACCTTCCCCTGGCTGCTCGTCACCGGGGACGAGGCTGCCATGCCGATCAACCCGGACCTCGCCGCCCACCTGCGGATCGCCGAGTTCCGCGACGACACCTACCGCAGCTCGCTGGCGGCCGTCCCGCACGTCGAGGGCGAGAGCGCGGCCGAGCACCGGCAGCGCGAGATGCAGCACCTGTCGCTGACCCGCTGGCTGCGTCAGCTGCTGCACCGCAAGGACCGGCTGTCGATGGCGCAGGGCCTGGAGGTGCGGGTGCCGTACTGCGACCACCGGCTGGTCGAGTACGCGTTCAACACCCCGTGGGCGATGAAGAACTACGACGGGCGCGAGAAGAGCCTGCTGCGCGCGGCCGGTCAGGGCATCGCCCCGGACTCGGTGCTGTGGCGGCCGAAGAACCACTACCCGGCCACCCACCACGCCGACTACAACAGCGGCCTGCAGCGGCTCGCCCGGGAGGCGCTGGACGCGCCGCACGTGCGCGACATCGCCGACGAGACGGTGATCAAGAGCAGCCTGGACACGCCGGCCGACCAGCTGGAGTGGGGCCACCGGCTGCGGCTGGAGCGGGTCGTGGATCTCGCGCTGTGGCTGGACCACCACCGCCCGGCGCTCGCGGTCTGATCGTCCGTTCGTCCGTTCGTCCGTCCGCCTGCCTGTCCGTTCGTCCACGGCGGGGCCCGACACCGTTGCCGGGTCCCGCCGCCGGGCGGTCGCGAGGTCGGGCAGCCGGACGGTCGGGTGGTCGGTCGGGTGGTCGGGCGGCCGGGTGGTCGGGCGGCCGGGCGCGGTTAGGCTGAGTCGATGGCGACCTGGATGCGCAGCGACCCCCGGCACGGCCCGCTGGTGCCGATGCTCCTGGTGCTCACGGTGGTCACCGGGCTGGTCGACGCGGTGAGCTACCTCGCGCTCGGGCACGTCTTCGTCGCCAACATGACCGGCAACGTGGTCTTCCTCGGCTTCGCCCTGGCCGGCGCGCCGGGGCTCTCCGCGACGGCCTCGCTCGCCGCCCTCGCCGCCTTCCTGGTGGGCGCGCTCGCGGGCGGACGCCTCGCCGAGCGCCGCCCGGGCCACCGCGGACGGCTGCTGGTGGCCACGGTCGCGGTGCAGGCGGTACTGCTCGCCGCCTGCACCGCATTCGCCGCGGCCTTCGGCCACACGGCCGACCCGGTCCGCTACACGCTGATCGGCGTGCTGGGCGCCGCGATGGGCCTGCAGAACGCGGTCGTCCGCGCGCTCAAGGTGCCGGACCTGACGACGACCGTGCTGACCATGACGCTCACCGCGCTGGCCGCCGACCGCACCGGTACCCGCCGACTCGCCTCCGCCGCCTGGATGTTCGCGGGTGCCCTGCTCGGCGCCGTCCTCGTGCTGCATGCCACGGTCCCGATCGCGCTCGCCGCCGCCCTCGCCCTCCTCCTCGCCGTCGCCGCCCTCACCCACCACGCCTCCCGCCACCCCACCACCCCTTGGCCCCGCCCCACTCCCTGACCGCCCCTCGGGCCATTTCGCGGGCCCACCGCCCGCCGAATATGTAGACCGGTCTACTGACCGTCATGGCGCGGAGTTGGAGTGGAAAGTCGGCCCGGCCGACTTCCTGCGCTCGGGGCTGCCGCCGGAGGCGGCGAATCTGTGGACCGGTCTACATATTCAGTGGAGCGCGGCCCGGGCCGGTGCCGCACCGTGGAGTGGGAAGTCGGCCGGGCCGACTTTCTGCGCTCGATGGGGGAGCGGGGCGAGCAAATCTGTGGACCGGTCTACATATTCGCCTGCCCTCTGCCGGCCCTGTGCCCGCCCTCTGCCCGGCCCGGGGACGGTGCGGAGGGCGGGGCTGGGGCGGGACTGGAGCGGGGCGTGGAGCAGGAAGTCGGCGGGGCCGACTTCCTGCTCCAGTGCGGTGGGCGGTGTGCGGTGCGTGCCTGCGGCCGCCCGGGGCGAGGGGCCTGTAGACCGGTCTACATATTCGCCGTCGCGGCGGGGCGGGTGATGAGGTAGGCGTCGAACTCGTCGCCGTACCAGCGGGTGGTGCGGCCCAGGGGGGTCATGCCGAGGCGGTGGCAGACGGCGGCGGAGCGGGTGTTGCCGGGGCGGACGACGGCGTGGATCTCGGTGAGGCCGTCGGCGAAGCCCTTGGCGAGGGCGGCGCGGGCGGCTTCGGTGGCGTAGCCGTGTCCCCAGGAGTCGGGGTGGAGGTGCCAGCCGACCTCGACCTCGCCGTTCCCGCTGCCGTCCTCGTCCGGCAGCAGCAGGAGCATCACCGAGCCGACCACCGCCCCGGTGTCCCGCCGCTCCAGCGCCCAGACGCCGTACCGGGGGTCGGCCGAGCGCCCCCGCCAGCGGTCGATCATGGCCGGCACCTCGGCGGGCGACTCCAGCGCCCGCGGCGTGGCGCCCAGCCACTGCGCGACCTCCCAGCGCGAGTACAGGTCGTACGCGCGCTCGGCGTCGGTGTGTTCCCAGAGGCGGGCGGTCAGTCGGTCGGTGCTGAACAACGGTGCTCCTCGAACAGTGGTGCCATGATTCGACGTGCGGCCGGTCGTCCCGGGGTCGGTCGTCCTGGGGTTGGTCATCCTGCGGGTCGGTCGTCCTGGGGCCGGTCGTCCCGGGGTCAGTCGTCCTGCGGCTGGCTGGTGCGCCCGGACCAGCGGGGCTCCCAGTGGGCCCAGGACCGTTCCCAGGAGCGGTCCGCCCGCCGGTCGAGGAAGCGCAGCCGCAGCGCGAGCACCCCGGCGAGCAGCGCGGTCAGCGTGGCCGAGCCGGCCAGTCCGACGCAGACCGCGCCGACCGCCAGCCCGGCCCGGGTGGCCGGTGCGCCGGCCGGCCGGCCGTCGTCGTCGACCCACAGGACGATGGTGGAGCCGTTGGCCGTGCTGCGCGGAGCATCGACGGTGCCGGTGCGGGCGACGCCCTCGGGCGTGGTCCAGGAGACCGAGGTGTCGGTCCGCTTCTGGTAGCCGCCGCTCCAGCGGCCGGCGCCGCTCTCCTCGGTGCGGAGCTTGCCGAGGACGAGCGCCTCGGTGCGGTGCAGACGGCCGCGTTCGGACTCGGCGGTGCGCCCGGCGGCGCGATAGCCGAGGACGGCGGCGGTGACGACGCCGGCCAGGCCGACGGCCAGGGCGAGCCCGGCGACGAGCCAGGCCCGGCTGCGGGCCCGGTCGACGGGGCGGGCGAGCGGTTCGCGGCGCTCGACGGTTCGGCGGCGGCCGAGCGCGCGGCGCAGGTTGCGGCCGGCCCGCCAGGGGAGGGACGCGGTTCGGGCCGAGCGGGGTGAGCTGGACACGATGCGTGCTCCTCACGGCTGTTGGCGTGGGTTCGGCCCCGTCGGATCCCAATCTCTCCCGGCACCGGCCCCTCGCACAAGAGCCGGGCGGTCCCGCGCGCCGGTCCGGTGGAGGGGCCCAAAGCCCCTGACCCCGACGCGGGACCGGGACGTTCGGCCCTCGGCGGGCCGGGGTCGCAGCGGGCAGGCTGGGCCCTGGCCGCGTTCTCGTGCCGGGGACGCGGAGGCCCGGCCTGCTGTGGGGGCTCGCCGGGCCGCCGTGCAGAGCGGAGGACGGGGTTGGGGCCGTCCTCCGCTCGCGGCATTCCCGAACCGTCGATCAGCATCGTGTTTCACCAGGTCAGGGCCGTATTCTCGCCAGCTATACACTCGATGTATACCTCTGGTGTATGGTCCTCTCATGAGTGTTCCCCTGACCCTTCTCGGGCTGCTGGAGCGGGAGCCGAGCCACGGCTACGACCTCAAGCGCGACTACGACACCTTCTTCGGACGCGGCAAACCCCTGCCGTACGGTCAGGTCTACGCCACCCTCGGCCGACTGGCGCGCGACGGAAAGGTCGTGCCCGGCGAGGCCGAGCCCGGCGACGGGCCCGAGCGCAAGCGCTACGTCATCACCGAGGCCGGCGTGACCGAGTTCGAGCACTGGCTCGCCGAGCCCGTCGCGCCCGAACCCACCCTGCAGTCCGTGCTCTTCACCAAGGTCGTCCTGGCCCTGCTGCTCGGCCGCGACGCCGAGGCCTACCTCGACACCCAGCGCGCCGCCCACCTGCAGCGGATGCGCGAGCTCACCGAGCTGCGCCGCACCGGCCCGCTGGTCGACGCCCTGCTCGCCGACCACGGCCTCTTCCACCTGGAGGCGGACCTGCGGTGGATCGACCTGACCACCGCCCGCCTGGACGCCCTTGCCGCGGAGGTGCGCGCATGACCCCCCTGATCGAAGCCCGCGACGTCGAACTCTCCTTCGGCGAGACCCCGGCGCTGCGCGGCGCGAGCCTGGCCGCCGGAGCCGGCGAGGTGCTCGCCGTGATGGGCGCCAGCGGCTCCGGAAAGTCCACCCTGCTGCACTGCCTGGCCGGCATCCTCGTCCCCGACGCGGGCGAGGTGCTCTTCGACGGGCAGCGGATCGACACCCTCGACGAGAACCGGCGCAGCGCCTTACGGCGTGACCGCTTCGGCTTCGTGTTCCAGTTCGGCCAGCTCGTCCCGGAACTGACGGCCGAGGAGAACATCGCCCTGCCGCTGCTGCTCTCCGGCGTCCGCCGGTCCGCCGCCCTCGCCGACGCCCGCCCGTGGTTCGCCCAGCTCGGCCTCGACGGCCTGGAGCGCCGCCGCTCCGGCGAGCTGTCGGGCGGCCAGGCCCAGCGGGTCGCGCTGGCCCGGGGCCTGGTGACCCGCCCCCGGGTGCTGTTCGCCGACGAGCCGACCGGCGCGCTGGACTCGCTCACCGGCGAGCAGGTGATGGCCCTGATGGTCTCCGCCGCCCGTGAGCAGGGCACCACCGTCGTCCTGGTCACCCACGAACCCCGGGTCGCCGCCTACGCCGACCGCGAGGCCATCGTCCGGGACGGCCGGGCCCGCTCGCTCTCCACCGGCTACGCCCCGGGCGGCCCGGCGGCGGAACGGGTCGCCTCGTGATCGCCTTCGCCCTGCGCCTCGCCGTCAGCGGCGGCCGTCAGGCCGTCGCCCGGCTGCTCACGGTCGCCGCCGCCGCGGCCGTCGGCGTCGGCCTGCTGCTCTCCACGCTCGCCGCCGTCAACGCCGTCGGCGCCACCAACGAACGGATGCTCTGGGCCAACAGCGGCGCGAAGAGCCGCACCGAGAGCGCGGACGTCGACCCGCTCTGGTGGCGCGACCGCGGCCCCGAGTTCTACGACGGCAAGCGGCTGCTCTACATCGAGGTCGCCGCCACCGGGCCGACCTCGCCGGTCCCGCCGGGCCTGGCGAAGCTGCCGGCGGCGGGCGAGTACTACGCCTCGCCCGCCCTCGCCGAGCTGATCCGGGAGCGGCCCGCCGACCAGCTGGCCGACCGCTTCCCCGGCCGGCTCACCGGGGAGATCGGCGATGTCGCGCTCGCCTCCCCGGACTCCCTGGTGCTGATCGGCGGCCAGGACCCGGCGGCCCTCGCGGCCCGCCCGGGCGCCCGCCGGATCACCACCATCGCCACATGGCTCCCGGCCTGCCAGGCGGACTGCCCGGCCACCGGCACCCGGGGCGACGCCATGACGCTGATCCTCTCGGTGGTCGCGGGGGCACTGCTCTTCCCCGTGGTGATCTTCATCGGCACGGCCACCCGGCTGTCCGCCGCCACCCGCGAGCAGCGCTACGCCGCGATGCGGCTGGTCGGGGCGACGCCCCGGCAGATCACGCTGATCGCGGCCGTCGAGTCCACCCTGGCCGCCGTCGCCGGCACCGTCCTCGGCTTCGGGCTGTACCTGCTGCTGCGGCCGCTGGTGGCGACCGTCCCGTTCACCGGGGACCGCTTCTTCACCGAGGACCTCACCCTCACCGTGCCGCAGGCCCTGGCCGTGCTGTTCGGCGTCCCGCTGGCGGCCGCGGTGGCCGCCCGGCTCGCACTGCGCCGGGTGACCGTCTCCCCGCTCGGTGTCAGCCGCCGGGTCACCCCCCGGCCGCCGTCCGCCTGGCGGGTGGCGCCGCTGCTGGCCGGGCTCGCCGAGCTCGCCTGGTTCGTCGGCCGCCGTCCCGCGACCACCAACGGGCAGACCGCCGCCTACCTGACCGGCTTCCTGGTGGTCATGCTCGGCCTGGTGGTGGCCGGCCCCTGGCTGACCATGGCGGCCGCCCGCGCGGTCGCCGCCCGGACCGGCCGACCGTCCACCCTGATCGCCGTGCGGCGGCTCGCCGACGACCCGAAGGCCGGGTTCCGCTCGGTGGCCGGCCTGGTCCTGGCGCTGTTCGTCACCACCGCGACGGTCGCCATCATCGGCACCATCGACACCAACCGCGGCGCGCTCAGCGGCGACCCGCAGACCCGGGTCGCGGTGGAGCACGGCGCCCTGGCCGGCGATCCGCCGATGGCCGCCGCCGTGCCGGAGCGGGTGCTGGCCGAGGTGAGGGCCGTCCCCGGCTACCGGGGCCTGGCGATCGCCCATGCCGATCCGGACGGCCTGGTGCGTGACCAGGCCGATCCGCGCGACTGGATGGCGCCCGTCCTGGCGCTCTGCTCGGACCTCGCGCAGGTCCCGGTGGTCGGCCACTGCGCCCCCGGCGCCGCGGTGGCGGCAGTCGCGCCGTACGGCTTCCTGGACCTCCGGTCGCAGGAGTCCGTCGAATGGCCGAGCGCGCCGATCACCGCCGAGGCGGCCGCCCGGCTGCCGGTGCAGTCGCTCTACGTGACGACGGACGGGTCGACGGCCGCGAAGGAGCGGGTCCGCACCATCCTCAGCCAGGCCTTCCCGGACGAGAACACCCGGACGGTCCAGGACTGGGGCTCCGAGCAGCAGCGGATGCTGGCCGGCTGGCGGCAGCTGGCCGACGTCGTCCTGCTCACCACCCTGCCGATCGCCGGCTGCAGCCTCGCGGTCAGCGTGGTCGCGGGCCTCTCCGACCGGCGCCGGCCGTTCGCGATGCTCCGGCTCACCGGGGCGCCGCTGGGCCTGCTGCGGTGGGTGATCGCCCTGGAGAGCGCGCTGCCGCTGCTGGTGGTGGCGGTGATCGCGACCGGGACGGGCTTCGGCGCGGCGGCGATGTTCCTCAAGTCGCAGATGGACTACGACCTGGTCCCGCCGGGCGCGGTGTACTTCGCGCTGGTGCTGCTCGGGCTGGCGGTGTCGCTCGGGATCATCGCCTCCACGCTGCCGCTGCTGAAGCGGATCACCGGCCCGGAGGCGGCCCGCAACGGCTGACCCCCCGGGGCCGACGACGGCCCTGCCACGCGAACCCCGCCCCCGGAATCGGAGGCGGGGTTCGCGCACGTCCGGTCCGAATGCCGGCGAATTCCGTTTGCGTGCCCATGGAATGACCGAGAGTCATTTCCCCCCGCCGTTCCGGAGCGAACGTGCCGAGTTGTGAAATGGACCTTCCATAAGTTGTGTGACATGTGCAATGGTACTCCTCACCTCCCCACCGTGCGACGGACCAGCACACAACCCCGTCGCCATCGGTCCTCACCCCCCCACCGGCCGTACCCCAATGCGGCCGAACCAGGCCCGGAGGCCCCCACGTGAGTGCCGTGCGCCTGTTGCGACTCCCGCAACTGGCAAGAATTCTGCTGCTCGTCCTTTCCTGTGCCCTGACGATCGGCCTGTTCGCCCCGCGGAGCCAGGCGGCTCCCGTCGCCCCGACCCCCACGGCGACCCCCGCGACCGACCGCGGCGAAATCCCCCCGCCCGGCGCCGACAGCGACCTCGCGTCGCCGGCGCACGACCACGACGCGGCGTCGAAGCCGAAGGACGCCGCCCCCGCGCGGCTCGCCTTCCAGGACTCCGACTCCGCCGCCGCGCCGGCCAAGGCCCCCGCGCCCTCGGCCAAGGCGTTCGGCCTGGGCGCGGCGGCGGCGGACGCGGAGGCCGCCGACGCCGCCGCCTGCAACCCGGCGTCCTTCGCCCGGACCGGCGAGGCCCTGGTCCGCCTCATCAAGGCGGCGAGCTACGACTGCGTCGACGGGCTGTTCCGGATCCCGAGCGAGTACGCGGCCGGCGCCTTCCGCGAGTCCCAGATGCTCACCGTCATCGAGGCCCTGCGCGAGAGTGCCCGCACCTACCAGGGCAACGACGGCGACCGCATCACGCAGCTGATGTACTACGTGCAGGCCGGCTACTCGGTGCAGTGGACCAAGGCGGACGTCGTCGGCTCGTACGACAAGCTCCCGGCCAAGATCAGCGAGGCCGTCCACACCTTCTTCGCCAACCCCCGCTCGCTCGACGCCACCACGGCCAACGCCGTCCCGCTGGAGCGCGCCGCCGTGCTGGCCGACGTGCCCCGCCGGCCCGGTGACTACGTCGACGTCATCAAGCAGATCCTGAACGCCTACCAGCCCGAGGCCTGGGACAAGGTCAACCTGCTGCGGGCGGTCAACCCGGTCACCCTGGTGCTGTACCGGGGCGTCAACTCCCAGGACCCGGCGTTCCGGGCGGCCGTCCTGGCCGATCCGGGCGTGCTCGACGCGCTGAACGGCTTCATCCTGCGCGCCAAGGGCCACCTGCTGGACCGCGACCGCAACAACTCCCTCACCCTCAACAACGCGATCGACGAGCTGACCCGGGTGCAGGCCATCGCGGAGATCGCCCCGCGGTCCCGCGCGATGGTGAAGAACCTGGTCGACGCCTCCGGCGGCATCACCGGGCCGAACTGGCCGCTGCGTGCCTCCGCCTCGGCCTCCATCCAGAAGTTCGACCAGGCCGGCTGCGGCTACTACGGCACCTGTGACGACCCGCAGCGGTTCAAGGAGGCCTACCTGCCGGTCCGGCACACCTGCAGCCCGACCCTGCGCATCCTCGGCCAGGACCTGACCGCGGCCCAGCTGGCCGCGGCCTGCGCCAGCCTGAACGGCCAGGACGTCTTCTTCCACGGCGTGTCCCGGGACAAGGGCCCCGTCGCCGACGACAACAACGCGGCCCTGGAGGTCGTCGCCTTCGACTCCGACGTCCAGTACGTCCTGCTCGGCCGGGCGATCTTCGGCACCGACACCAACAACGGCGGCATCTACCTGGAGGGCGAGCCCTCCAAGGCCGGCAACCAGGCCCGCTTCCTCGCCTACGAGGAGCCGTCGCGGTCCGGGGGCTACGAGATCCGCAACCTCAACCACGAGTACACCCACTACCTCGACGCCCGCTTCAACCTCTGGGGCGACTTCCGCCAGGGCGAGGCCGGCAAGCTGGTCTGGTGGACCGAGGGTCTCGCCGAGGTCGTCGCCACGTCGTACCTGAAGCAGGTCAACCAGGCCGCCATCGACTCGGCGGCCCGGCACAGCTACCGGCTGAGCGAGCTCTTCGACACCGCCTACGGCGACCAGAACCGCGTCTACCAGTGGGGCTACCTGGCCGTCCGCTACATGCTGGAGCAGCACCGCTCCGACGTCGACGCGCTCCTCGCCAAGTGGCGCGCCGGTGACTGGGCGGGCTCCCGCGCGATCACGACCGCCATCGGCAGCCGCTACGACGCCGACTTCGACAACTGGCTGAGCCGTTGCGCGGCCGGTGCCTGTGCGACCGTCCCGGAGTTCCCGCAGTTCAAGGCGTGCGAGAGCGGCGACACCCGCCAGCTCGACAAGAACTGCGTGCGCACCGGCGTCTCGGCGACCACCGGCAACTACGCGCACTTCTACGTCAACGTGCCGGCCGGTACCAAGCAGATCCGGGTGACCAGCAGCGGCGGCACCGGCAACGCCGACCTCTACTACCACTGGGGCGGCTGGGCGTACACCAACTCGTACGTCACGCGGTCGGCGGGGCCGGACA
This sequence comes from Kitasatospora sp. NPDC056184, assembly GCF_042268405.1. Lineage (NCBI taxonomy): Bacteria > Bacillati > Actinomycetota > Actinomycetes > Kitasatosporales > Streptomycetaceae > Kitasatospora > Kitasatospora sp. NPDC056184. The sequence goes on from NZ_JBHJUI010000010.1 coordinate 40,441, forward strand.
ACTCCGAGACCCTGACCATCACCAACCCGCCCGCCGGGTACGTGTTCTTCAGCCTCTACGCCCAGCAGGACTTCAAGGGCGTCACCGTCACCAGCGAGTTCTGACCGGAGCCCCGACAACGGATCCTTGAGGTCACAAGGTGAGACCCGCCCCGCCCGGGGCGGGTCTCACCCGTTGACGGGGTACGCGTGCGTCCCGGTCCGGGGCGCGCCGACGCCCAGTTCCGGCCGCCAGGCACCGAGCACCAGCCCGGACGGGTAGAACATCGGCGACGGCAGCGCGTCCAGCGGCAGCCGCTCCCAGCCGCCGCACGCGTGCGGCTCGGTGACCACGGCGGGCGCCAGGCTCGGCGGGGCGAGCACCGCGGCGGTCAGCCGGGGGCGGCCCAGCTCGTGGTCGAGCAGCACCGCGAGCACCCGCATCTCCTCGGCGGGCAGCACGATCCCGGTCTCCTCGGCCAGCTCGCGCGCGGCCGTCTCCTCGAAGGACTCGCCCGGGTCGACCTTGCCGCCGGGCAGGCTCCAGGTCGGCGGCTCGCCCGGGGTGGTGCGGCGGCCGATCAGCACCCGGCCGTCCCCGGTGGGCACGATCACGCCGGCGCCGAGCAGCGGTGCGGTGGTCATGGCGGTTCCTCCGTCGATGGGGGCCGGGGTTACCAGGCGGCGCGCTCGAAGTCCTTCAGGAAGCAGCCGTAGAGGTCCTCGCCCTGCTCGCCGCGGACGATCGGGTCGTAGACCCGGGCCGCGCCGTCGACCAGGTCGAGCGGGGCGTGGAAGCCCTCGTCGGCCAGCCGCATCTTGTCCGGGTGCGGGCGCTCGTCGGTGATCCAGCCGGTGTCGACGGCGGTCATCAGGATGCCGTCGGTCTGGAACATCTCCTGCGCGCTGGTGCGGGTGAGCATGTTCAGCGCGGCCTTGGCCATGTTGGTGTGCGGGTGGCCGGCGCCCTTGTAGCCGCGCTGGAACACGCCCTCCATCGCGGAGACGTTGACCACGTACTTGCGCCGGGACGCCGAGGCGGCCATCGCCGGGCGCAGTTGGCTGATCAGGATGAACGGCGCGGTGGAGTTGCAGAGCTGGACCTCCAGCAGCTCCACCGGGCCGACCTCGCTGACGGTCTGCACCCAGCTGTTGGTGTCCGCGAGGTCGGGGACGAGGCCGCCGGCGTCGATCGCCGTGCCGGCCTGGATCCGCTCGGGCGTCGCCGAGCCGGTGACCAGGGCGAGCGAGGTGACGTCCTCGGCGGAGATCCGCTCGCCGCCGTCGGAGGCCTGGTGCGGCAGGGCGGGCAGGTCGACGCTGCCGCTGTTGAACCGGCCGATGGTGGTGGACTGCGGCAGCTCGCCGGCCGGCAGCGGCGCGGACTCGGCGGCGACCAGCTCGCGGTAGGACTCCGGCGGGCGGCGCACGGTCTGCGCGGCGTTGTTGATCAGGATGTCCAGCGGGCCGTCCGCGGCGACCTCGTCGGCCAGCGCCATCACCTGGGCCGGGTCGCGCAGGTCGATGCCGACGATCTTCAGCCGGTGCAGCCACTCGGCGCTGTCCGGCATCGCGGTGAAGCGGCGGATCGCGTCGTTGGGGAAGCGGGTGGTGATGGTGGTGTGGGCGCCGTCGCGCAGCAGCATCAGCGCGATGTACATGCCGATCTTGGCCCGGCCGCCGGTGAGCAGCGCCCGCTTGCCGGTGAGGTCGGCCCGGGCGTCCCGGCGGGCCCGGTTCCTGACCGCGCAGTTCTGGCAGAGGTTGTGGTAGAAGGCGTCGACCTCGACGTACCGCTGCTTGCAGATGTAGCAGGAGCGGGGGCGCTCCAGGATCCCGGCGATCTCGGTGGTGGTGACGGTGGTCAGGCCGAAGGCGCCGGCCGTCTCGTCGTCGATCCGGGTCGGGGCGCCGGTCGCGGTGCGCGCGGTGACCGCGCGGTCGTTGGCGGTCTTGCGGGCCCGGGTCTCCTGGCGGCGGCGCTGCTTCAGGGTGCGGAATACGCCGCCGACGGCCTGGCGGACGGCGATCGCGTCCGGGTGGTCGACGTGCAGCTCGTCCAGCTCGGCCAGCACCTCCAGGCACAGCCGGAGGCGCTCCGGGTCGAGGCCGGGGCCGTAGTCGATCTCCTCGACGGTCCCGGTGCCGTTGTCCTGCTCGATGTCCACGCCCGCCGCCGTCATGCCGTCTGCCGCTTTCCCGCTCGCCCCGCCGATCACGATCACGGCGGTCGCCGCGTCACCGCGTGAATGCTACGGGAGCGACCCTGGCCGGGGCGAAAAGCGGAGTATTTGGAGGATCCTCCAGGTCTACGCGCGGAGCTTCGATCATGGCTTGTGTACAGCGCCAGCAATCGTGGTCGAACTGGCTTTTGGCGAACGGCTCCCGGAGAATCGAACGTCGGGTGCAGGGGCGCCCGAGTGCGCCCTGCGGCCGAGCCGCACCCGCACCCGAGGTGTATTTTCTCCCAGCCAGAGAGCCCCGTTTCATGCGCTTCCTGAACGACCTCATGCCCTCGTACGACCTCACGTACGACGACGTCTTCATGGTCCCCAGTCGATCCGCCGTGGGCTCCCGCCAGGGTGTCGACCTCTCCTCCAACGACGGCACCGGCACCACCATCCCGCTGGTCGTCGCCAACATGACCGCCATCGCCGGCCGCCGGATGGCCGAGACCGTCGCCCGCCGCGGCGGCCTGGTGGCCATCCCCCAGGACATCCCGACCGAGGTCATCGCCGAGGTCGTGGGCTGGGTCAAGCAGCGCCACCTGGTGCACGACACGGCCATCACCCTCGACCCCGGCGCCACCGTCGCCGAGGCGCTCTCGCTGCTGCCCAAGCGCGCCCACGGCGCGCTGGTGGTGGTCGAGGACGGCCGGCCGGTCGGCGTCGTCACCGACTCCGACTGCCAGGGCGTCGACCGCTTCACCTCGCTCTCCGAGGTGATGTCCCGCGAGCTGCTCCTGCTCGACGAGGACGTCGACCCGCGCGACGCCTTCGACCGGCTGAGCGAGGCGCACCGCAGGCTGGCCCCCGTGGTGGACCGCGAGGGCCGCCTGGTCGGCATCCTGACCCGCAAGAACGCGCTGCGCGCCACCCTCTACACCCCGGCCGTGGACGCCGCCGGCAAGCTGCGGGTCGCCGCCACCGTCGGCATCAACGGCGATGTCGCGGGCAAGGCCAAGGCCCTGCTGGAGGCCGGCGCGGACGCGCTGGTCGTGGACACCGCGCACGGCCATCAGGAGTCGATGATCAGCGCGCTGCGGGCCGTGCGCGGCCTGGACCCGCAGGTCCCGGTCGTCGCGGGCAACGTCGTCTCGGCGGCCGGCGTGCGCGACCTCGTCGAGGCGGGCGCCGACATCCTGAAGGTCGGTGTCGGCCCGGGCGCGATGTGCACCACCCGGATGATGACCGGCGTCGGCCGACCGCAGTTCTCGGCCGTTCTGGAGTGCGCCGCCGAGGCCCGCCGGCTGGGCCGGCACGTCTGGGCCGACGGCGGCGTGCGCCACCCGCGCGACGTCGCCATGGCGCTGGCCGCGGGCGCGTCCAATGTGATGATCGGCTCCTGGTTCGCCGGCACCTACGAGTCGCCCGGCGACCTGCAGACCACCGCCGACGGCCGGCAGTACAAGGAGTCCTTCGGCATGGCCTCGAAGCGGGCCGTGAGCAACCGCACCGCGCAGGACTCCTCGTACGACCGGGCCCGCAAGGCGCTGTTCGAGGAGGGCATCTCGCACTCCCGGATGTTCCTCGACCCGGCCCGCCCGGGCGTCGAGGACCTCATCGACTCCATCGTCGCGGGCGTCCGCAGCTCCTGCACCTACGCGGGCGCGGCCACCCTGGAGGAGTTCCACGAGAAGGCCGTGGTCGGCATCCAGAGCGCGGCCGGCTACGCCGAGGGCAAGCCGCTGCACTCCAGCTGGGCCTGAGCCTCCCCGAGCCCGGCGGCCGCTCCGCTCCCCACCGCGGGGAGCGGACCGGCCGCCGCGCCGGGCCCCGGCTCCAGCGGCCCCAGCCCCAGCGGCAGCAGCAGCGCGCGGCCGAGCAGCCCGACCGCGCCGTCCAGCGCCGCGCTGAACGCCGCGGCCGCCGAGGGCCGCCCGCGCAGCTCCCAGAGCACCCGCACCGAACCCCAGGCGGCGTCCCTGGCGGTGTCGACCGACCACGCGCCGAGCCGGTGGGTCAGCGGCTCGAACCGCTCCAGCACGTCCGGCCCCGGCATCAGCTGCTCCCGGACGGCCGCCTCCACCCCGGCCAGCAGGTCGTTGATCCGGTGGTAGTCGCCGGCCAGCTGCTCCGGCTCCCGGCCCAGCCGCCGGCAGGTGTCCAGGACGGCGAGCGGCAGGTCGTGCTGGATGTGGGCGCTCATCCCGGCCATCGCGAACTGGACCGGGTGCACCTCCGGGTGCGCGCGCAGCTCGAACAGCGGCCGCCAGCAGGCCGGCGGCCGCCGCCGCGCCGCGACCGCGTCCACCGCCAGCAGGTAGCGCCCGGCGAACACCGTGTCGAGCACGCCCATCGCGGACGGGTCCGCGAAGCTGCCCAGCCGGTCCCGGACGGTCTCCGTGACGGTCAGGTACATCCGGTTGAACACCGCGACCCCGTCGGCGGGCGGCAGTTCGGCCGCGATCGTCCGCAACCGGCGGACCACCGCGTCGATCCCGCGCGCCCGCTGCGGGCCCGGTGCGCTCCGCGTGGGCGTCCTGACCATGCGTCACCTCCCGGCGCCGTTCGTGCTCCGATCGCCTCATCGTGGCACGCCGGCCGGGCGGATCATCGGTTCAACGCGTAGTCCAGCCCATAGGTGTGCCGCCCCTCCTCGTCCACCTCCAGCTCGAACACCCCGGTGATTCCCGCCAGCTCGCCCGAGCCGGTGCCCTCCACCACCCGGATCGACAGCCGCTCGCCGTGGCTCCCCGGCGCCGCGTGCTGCAGCACGAACGACCCCTGCCGCCCGTCCAGCGCACCGGTGAACCGCTCCACCGCCACGTACGCGGCCGGTCCGCCCGCGCCGTCCAGCACCGACAGCATCCGCACCACGCTCGACCCGGTCAGGCCGCCGGTGAACTCCTTGGTGATCCGCACCCGGCCGACCGTCGCCCCCGGCTGCTCGTCCGTCTCCTCCGGCTCGAACGCCGTCACCTCGAACGCCCCGCTCGCCCTGCTCCCCACCGCACCGTCCCCTCGACGAAGGTCCCACGCGCCCGGTGGGCACCGACCGCACCGCCAGCCTTGCACGCCCCACTGACAACGGCCGCCGGGCCCGCCGGGCTCACCGCTCCCAGCGGATCGCCAGGGCGGCGGCGTCGTCGGCGAGGCCGGCGGGGGCGACCCAGGCGTCGAGGTCGGCGAGGAGGGCGTCGAGCAGGTCGTCCGGGCTGCCGGCCGGGAGCCGCGGGAGGCGGGCGGGGAGGGGGTAGAAGACGTCCTCCGCGTTGCGCGCCTCGGAGACGCCGTCGGTGTACAGCAGCAGCAGGTCGCCGGGGCGCGGGTGGACCGGGTCGGCGCGGTAGCCGCCGTCGCCGGTGAGGCCGAGCAGGCCGAGCGGCGGGGCGTGCCGGGCCGGGGCGAGTTCGGTGACCCGGTCGGCGCGGCGCAGCAGGGGGTGCGGGTGGCCGCAGTTCACCAGCAGGGCGGCGCCCTCCCGGTCCACGCCGAGCAGCAGCGCGGTCACGAACCGCCCGTCGGCCGGGCGGTCGGTCAGGGCGGTGTCGAGCCGTTCGGCGAGCCGGGCGAGGTCGGGTTCGGAGCGGGCGGCGGTGCGGAAGGCGCCGAGGACGTCCGCGGCCGTCTCGACGGCGGGCAGGCCGTGGCCCTGGACGTCGCCGAGCAGGATCCGGATGCCGTAGGGGGTGTCCGCCACCTCGTACAGGTCGCCGCCGATCCGCGCCTCGGCGGCGGCCGCGACGTACCGGACGGCGATCCGCAGCGGCCCGGCCCGCTCGGGCGGCGGGCGCAGCAGGGCCCGCTGGGCGGCCTCGGCGACGGTGCGGACGTGGAACAGCTCGCGTTCGCGGGCCGCGATCAGCACCACGTTGGCGGTGCTGGCGAGGGTGGCGGCGGTGATGGTGATCAGCGAGGCGAGGTGGACGGTGCCGGGCAGGTGGCTGTTCCCCTCCTCCAGCAGGGCGGCCACGGCGACGGCGGCGATCCCGGTGACCAGCGGCACCCGGGCCCGCCGGGTGGTCGCCCCGACCAGGACCGGCGCCACGGCGAGGACGGGGGAGAGGGTGGTGCCCGGCCCGGTGAGCAGGTCCGCCAGCACGGCCCCGACGATCAGCAGGAAGGCGGCGCCGAGCAGCAGCCGCGTCCGCCGGGGCAGCCGCGGCAGCGGCACCACGCCGTCCTCGGGCCCCTCGCCACCCACGGCCACGCCCTCGCCTCCCACCCGCTCGACCACGCCGGCACGGCCCCCGCCGGGGACCGCCCTCCCCGTCCACTCTCCACCGCCCCCCGCCCCACCGGCATCCCGACGCGGTCGGTGGCGGGGAGGACGTAGGGTGGCGGGCGAGATGAGACGTAGGAGTACGGCGCCGGCCTCGCCGCTTCCGCAGCGGTTCGGGGTGGATCCGGTGCACCTGCGGCTGCCCGTGGCGGGCGGGCCGTGGGAGACGGTGCGGGCGTACCTGCTGGAGCGGCTGCCGGCGGTCGCGGCGGAGCGGGTGGACGGGCTGCTGCGGGACGGCGGGGTGGTCGGCGAGGACGGGCGGGCCGTCGGGGCGGCGGAGCCGTTCCGGCCGGGCGCGCACCTGTGGTTCTACCGGGAGCTGCCGCCGGAGGTGCCGGTCCCGTTCGAGCTGGAGGTGCTGCACCGGGACGAGCACCTGGTGGTCGTCGACAAGCCGCACTTCCTGGCCACCACCCCGCGCGGGCGGCACGTCGTGGAGACGGCGCTCTCCCGGCTGCGGCACGTGCTGGAGCTGCCCGCGCTGAGCCCGGCGCACCGGCTCGACCGGCTGACGGCGGGGCTGGCGATGTTCGTGGTCCGGCCGCAGGACCGGGGCGCCTACCAGACGCTGTTCCGGGACCGGCTGGTCCGCAAGGAGTACCGGGCGGTGGCGGCGTACGACCCGGCGGTGGAGCTGCCGGCCACGGTGCGCAGCCACATCGTCAAGGAGCGGGGGCGGATCGCGGCCCACGAGCTGGACGAGGCGCCGAACAGCGAGAGCCGGATCGAGCTGCTGGAGCGGCGTGACGGGCTGGGCCGCTACCTGTTGCGGCCGGCGACCGGGCGCACCCACCAGCTGCGGCTGCACATGAGCGGCCTGGGGCTGCCGATCCTGGGCGACCCGGTGTACCCGGTGGTGCTGCCGGAGCCGGCCCCGGACGACTTCCGCCGCCCGCTGCAGCTGCTCGCCTCGGCGGTGGAGTTCACCGACCCGCTGAGCGGCCGCCCCCGCCGCTTCGAGAGCCGCCGGACGCTGGCGGCCTGGACGGAACCGGCCGCCTGGGGCGCGCCCTAACCCGCCGCCAGGCCGTCGAGCAGGAGGAGGGCGTCGTCGACCGAGCCGGCCGGGTCGGTGACGGGGTAGCGGACGCCGCGGACGGTGCGGGTGGCGTCGAGGACGAGGGTGATCCGCTTGAGGTGCTCGATCCCGCCGGCCCGGAAGGTCGGCAGGCGCAGGGCGGCGGCCAGGTCGAGGCCGATGTCGGACAGCAGCGGGAACGGGATCCGCGCGTGCTCGGCGAAGGCCGCCAGCTGGTCCGGGCGCTGGGTGCTCACGCCGTGGACGGCGGCGCCGCGGGCGGTGAACTCGGCCATCCGGTCGTGGTGGGCGCGGGACTCCAGCAGGCCGTCGCCGGTGCCGGGGATGTCGTCCCAGCCCGGGGGGTGGTCCGGGCCGCCGGGCCGGTAGGGGCCGGGGAAGCAGTGGAGCACCGTCCAGGCGCGGTCCGCGGCGACCGGGTCGGCGCGCCCGCCGGAGGCGGCGGGGAGTTCCACCGGGGGCAGCCGGCGGCCGGTGAGTGCCAGGACCCGGCGGGTCTCGGCGGAGCCGGCGGTGCTGGTGCCGGAGAGCGAGCCGTCGCCGAGGACGTAGCGCCCGCCCCAGCCCTGCAGGGCGACCAGCACCGGCAGCAGTCCGCGCCCGGCCTCCGTCAGGTGGTACTCGTAGCGCGGCGGGTGCGGGTGGTAGAGGCGCTTCTCCAGGACGTCGTCGGCGACCAGCGCCTTGAGACGCTGGGTGAGGACCTTGCGGCTGATACCGAGTCCGTGCTGCAGGGCGTCGAACTGGTGGGTGCCGCCGGCGACGTCCCTGATCAGGAGCAGGGCCCAGGTGTCCCCGACCACGGCCAGGGCCTGGGAGATCGCGCAGTCGGCGTCCGCCGCTTCCGTGTGCCGCATGACCGCCGATTATAGTGAGTTCCTAAAAGAGACTCACTGCTGAGGGGGCGGGTGTGTCGACCGGGACGGCGGACACGAGGAGGGCGGGCGCGCCGGCGCACGCGGGGCGCCAGGGAGCGGACACCGGCGGCAGAACGACCGGGGTGTTCTGGCGCTACTGGACCGCCTCGACGGTCAGCCGGATCGGGGACCAGGTGAACGCGGTGGCCCTGCCGCTGGTCGCGGTGGTCACCCTGCACGCCTCGGCGATCGACGTCGGCCTGATCACCGGCGCCGGCTACGCCGCCTGGCTGCTGATCGGACTGCCCGCCGGCGTCCTGGTCCAGCGGCTGCCGCCGCGCGGCACCCAGGTGACGATGGACCTGCTCCGCGGGGCCGCCGTCGCCTCGGTCCCGCTGGCGGCCGCCCTCGGCGTGCTGGCCCTGCCCCAGCTCGTGGTGGTCGCGCTGCTGGTGGGCCTCGCGGGCGTCGTCTTCGACGTGGGCATCTCCACCGTCCTGCCCTCGATCGTCGCCAAGGAGGAGCTCACCGCCCGCAACAGCCTGCTCTCCGGCAGCTCCGCCGCGACCGAGCTGGCCGGGCCCTCCCTCGGCGGGGTGCTGGTGCAACTCGTGGGCGGAGCCGCGGCGATACTGCTGGACGCGGTCAGCTACCTGGTCTCGGCGGCCCTGCTGTTCAGCGTGCGGCCGGTCGGGCCGCCGGTCAGCGTGCGGCCGGCCGGCGCCGGGATGCGCGAGCAGATCCGCGAGGGCTGGCGATACGTCACCCGGCACCGGGTGCTGCGGCCCGCCGCCGCCCACGCCGCCGCGGTGAACTTCGTCAGCGGAGGGCTGATGACACTCACTCCGCTGTTCCTGGTGCGCACCCTCGGCGCACCGGCCGCCGTCGTCGGCGCCCTGGTGGCCACCGGAGGCCTCGGCAGCCTGATCGGCGCCGCCGTCACCCCGCGCCTGGTCTCCCGGCTGGGCGGCGGCCGCACCCTGTGCCGGGCGGCGGCGACCGCGGCCGCCTTCGCCTTCCTGCTCCCACTGGCCGGCGCCGGCTGGGGCACACTGGTCTTCGCCGTCGGCAACGCGGGGTTCTCCGCCGGGCTCGTGGTCGCCAGCATCGTGGCCCGGACCCACCGCCAGACCCGGACCCCGCCGGAGCTGCTGCCCCGGGTGATGGCCACCGTCCGCTTCGTCTCCTGGGGCGCGATACCGGTCGGCGCGCTCGCCGCCGGCGCCGCCGCCTCGACCTGGGGCCCGCGCACCGCCCTGCTGCTGTTCGCGCTCAGCGGCGTGGCGGGCCCGGTGATCCTGCTGGCGAGCCCGGTCCGCCGGATGCGCGAGCTGGTCTGACGTTCCGTCCGGGACGACCCGGGATCCGCGTCACCGCCCCGGCGGCAGCTCCAGTTCGAACCAGACCACCTTCCCCTCCGGGGTGCGCCGGCTGCCCCAGCGGTGGGCGAGCTCGTTCACCAGGTGGATGCCGCGCCCGCCCTCGTCCTCCTCGTGGGCGCGCCGGATCCGGGGGGTGGCGACGTCCTGGTCGGCGACCTCCACGGTGAGCGTGCGATGGCAGAACAGCCGCAGCTGGGTGGGCGATCCGGCGTGCACCAGGGCGTTGGTGATCAGCTCGCTGGTGAGCAGCTCGGCACAGTCGGCGAGGGACTCCAGCCCCCACCCGGTGAGCGTCTCCCGGGTGAAGCGGCGCGAGTGGGCGACCATCGCGTGGTCGCCGCCGAGCGGGAGGGTGGCGATCCGGTCCGAACCGGCCGGCCGGACCTGGGCCATGATGACGGCGATGTCGTCCTCGCTGGTGCGGCCGGTGAGTTCGGTGAGCACGGCGTCGCAGGCCTGCTCCAGCGAGCCGCGCCGCGCCGCGACGGTGCGGCAGAGCAGCCGCAGCCCCTCGTCGAGGTCGCGGCCGCGCCGCTCGACCAGGCCGTCGGTGTACACCGTCAGGAGGCCCTCCTCGGGGAGGGTGAACTCGACGCTCTCGAACGGGACTCCGCCGACCCCGAGCGGTGCGCCGGGCGGCAGCTCGACCAGGTGGGCGTTGCCCTCGGTGTCGGCCACCACCGGCGGCAGGTGGCCCGCGCAGGCGGCGGTGCAGCGCCGGCCGACGGGGTCGTACACCACGCAGACGCAGGTGGCGAACTGCCCCTCGCCGAGCGCCGTGGTGGCCTCGTCGAGCCGCTGCAGCACCCGGTCGGGGGCGAGCTCCAGGGTGATCAGCGTCCGTGCCACGGTCCGCAGTTGGCCCATCGTCGCGGCGGCCCGGATGCCGTGGCCCATGACGTCGCCGACCACCAGCGCGACCCGGCCGGAGGAGAGCGGCACGACGTCGAACCAGTCGCCGCCGACCTCGCTGACGACACTGCTCGGCAGGTACCGGTAGGCGAGCTCCAGCCCGAGGGTGCGGTGGATCTCCTGCGGCAGCAGGCTGCGCTGCAGGGTGAGCGCGGTCTCCCGCTCCCGCCGGTAGAGCCGGCCGTTGTCGATGGCCAGCGCGGTCCGGGCGACCAGTTCCTCGGCCAGCGCGCGGTCCGCCGGTCCGAACGGCACCGGGTTGCGGTTGCGGACGAACTCCGCGCCGCCGAGCACCAGTCCGCGCGCCAGCAGCGGCACCATCAGGTACGAGTGCACCCCGGCCTCCAGGCTCGGCTGCACCCGGTCGGGGGAGGCCACGATCCGCCGCAGCGCCGCCTCGTCCACCTCCGAGACCAGGATCGACCGGCCGGTGCGCAGGCTCTGCGCGTACACCTGCGCCGACTGCGAGGTCTCCCCGATCGCGTCGGCGGCGTCCGACATCCGGCCGTGCTCGTCCAGTTCGCCGACCGCGACCGCCCGCATCAGCACCGAGCCGTCGGGCGGCACCGGCGCCGGGTCCTCGCCGTCCAGCACCGTCTCGCGCAGGTCGACGGTGACGAAGTCGGCGAACCGCGGGATCACCACCTCGACCAACTCGTGGGCGGTGCGGTGGAGGTCGAGCGTGGTGCCGATCCGGCCGGACGCCTCGTTGAGCAGCGACAGCCGCTGCTGCGCGGCCCACGCCTCGTCGAGCGCCCGCTGCCGGGCGGCCGCGGCGTCCCGCTCCCGGGTGAACAGCAGCGCGTTGTCGATCGACACGGCCGCCCGCACGGCCAACTCCCCGGCCAGCGCCAGGTCGTCCTCCTCGTACGGGTGCTCGGAGACGGTCCGGTAGAACGCGGCGACGCCGACCGGCGACCCGCGCGCGATCAGCGGTACCACCATGAACGAGCGGACGTTCTGCTCGCGCACCGCCGCCATGCGCACCGGGTCGTCCCGGAACCAGGCCAGCCCGGCCGCGTCCATCCGCGGCACCAGCACCGGGGCCCGGTTCGCGAGCGCCCAGGCGTAGGGGGCGGTGGCGACGAAGCGGTGCACCCCGCCGGTCCGGTCGATCGGGCGCAGCGTCGACTCCCGCGCCGTGTGGAAGGCCATCCGCCGCAGCAGCGCCGAACCGTCGGCCGACGGGCGGGCCTCGCGCTCACCGCGCACCAGGTCGTCCAGGACCTCGACGACCACCGTGTCGGCCAGCCTCGGCGTCGCCACCTCGGCCAGCTCCTGGGCCGTCTGCGCGAGGTCGAGCGTGGTGCCGATCCGGGTGGAGGCCTCGTTGACCACGGCCAGGCGCTCCTGCGCGGCCTTCGCCTCGCGCAGCGCCCGCTGCCGGTCGAGCACCGTCCGGTGCTGGCGCAGGTACAGCCGGGCGTTGTCGATGGCGACCGCGGCCCGGGAGGCCAGCTCGTCGCCGAGCGTGATGTCCGCCTCGGCGAAGGACTCCCGCTCGCCGCGCCGGGAGAAGACGATCATGCCGAGCGTGGTCCCGCGCGCCACCAGCGGGGTGATCCGCACCGAGCGCGGACGGTCGCCGACGTACGCCTGCCGGCCGCTGTCGGTGAGCGCCTCGCTGAGCGGCGGCAGCTCCCAGGACGGCACCACCACCGTCCGCCCGGTGGCCAGTGCCCGCGCGTAGGGGGAGTCCGGCGCCAGCTCGTAGACCGCGTCCACCGGCAGAGCCTCCGCCGGGTAGTGGGGGTCGGTGGTGGCCAGCGCCAGCCGGCGCACCTGCTGCGGGGCTCCGGGGTCCGGCGGCTCGACGTCCCGCCCGGCGGCCAGCGCCTCCAGGGCGAAGACCCCGCTGATGTCGGCCACCTCGGGCACCATCGCGTCGGCCAGTTCCCGGGCGGTCTGCCGCAGGTCCAGGGTGGTGCCGATCGAGGCGCTGGCCTCGACCAGCAGGGTGAGCCGCTCCTGCGCGCGGGCGGCCCTGGTCTCGGCCTGGAAGCGCTCGGTGACGTCGACGACCGTCGAACTCACCCCGAGGATCCGGCCGCCCTGGTCCTCCAGCCGGAAGTAGGCGGCCGACCAGGCGTGGTCGCGGGTCGGGTCGCCGGGCGTGCGGCCGTGCGAGCGGACGTCCACCACCGGCTCGCCGGTCTCCAGCACCCGGCGCATCACCGCCTCGCTCTCGGCGCCGTTGATGCCGGGCAGCAGCTCGGTCAGCCGGTGCCCGAGGTGCTGCTCCACCGGCAGCCCGTTGATCCGCGCCAGCGCCTCGTTGAGCCGCACGAAGGCGAGCCCGGTGTCGTACACGCTCATGCCGACCGGGGCCTGGGTGAAGAAGCCGTCCAGGACGGCCAGGTCCGACTGGATCCGGCGCAGCGTCGTCACGTCCGACGCCACCGCCAGCACCAGCGGGCTGCCGCCCGGCCCGGTGATCGGATGGGTGCGGAACTCCAGGTTGACGCGGTGCCCGTCGCGGTGGCGCACCGGGAAGACGCCGGACCAGCCGCGGCCGTCCAGGATCTGCTGGAACAGCTCCAGCACCTCCGGCCGCCGCTCGTCGGAGACCAGCAGCTGCGCGGCCCGCGCGCCGATCGCCTCCTCCGCGGAGTAGCCGAGCAGGGCCTCGGCGTCGCTGCTCCAGTGCAGGATCCGGCCGTCGGACTCGATCAGGGCGGTGGCGATCGGCACCATCAGCAGGGCCTCCGGACCGTCGGGCCGTCCGGGCCCGCCGGTCCCGCGCCGCTCATGCCGCTTGTTCACCATGCTCGGTCACCATGGCCAGAACCGCCCGGAGGTCGCCGACACCAGCCCTGCCATCTTCGCACGCGCCCCACCACCCCCGCGCGGCACGCGTGGGGCGTGACGCCGCCGGGCGCGGGAGCCTCAGCCGAGGGTGGTCTGCAGGCCGCGCAGCAGCTGGACGCCGGGGCCGTCGACGGAGCGGCGGGTGTTGGCCAGCACGACCACCCCGACCTGCTTCTCCGGGTCGAAGGCGGTGAACGAGCGGTAGCCGCCCGTGCCGCCGTTGTGCCAGAGCTTGAGGTGGCCGCCCTGCCGGGCGTGCAGCCGGTGGCCCATCCAGCCGAGGTGCATCCAGGCGAAGGGGTTGACCTGGTGCCGCACCTCGCGGGTCAGCGCGATCGCCGGTCCGAGCGGCGAGCCGCCGTCGGTGCCCTCGGGCCCGGCCGCCAGCTGGGCCTGGAGGAAGACGGCGAGGTCGGCGGCGGTGGACCTGAGCGCGCCCGCCCCGGCCAGGGCGGCGAGGTCCCAGCCCGGCACCGGGCGGCCGCCCGCCGTGTGGCCGGGGGCGAGCCGCGCGGTTCGCTCCGCGTCGGGCGCGGGCACCGTGTCGGCGAGTCCGAGCGGCTCGCAGACCTCCCGCCGGACCAGCTCGCCGTAGGACACGCCCGCCCGGTGCGCGAGGGCGAGGCCGAGCAGCCCGGCGCCGAGGTTGGAGTAGCGGAAGCTGCGCCCGGGCACGGCCCGCGCCGTGGTCCGGCCGAGGCTGCCCAGCAGCCACTCGGTGGTGCAGTGCGCGTAGGGGTCGGGCTTGTTGGGGTTGAGCAGGGAGGAGAGCAGCATGCCGGAGGGCAGCCGCGGCAGGCCGGAGGTGTGGGTCGCCAGGTGCCGCAGCGCGATCGGCGCCGGGCCCTTGGCGGGGACGGCGACGCCGGCCGGGAGCGCGTCGGCGAGGAGGTCGGCGAGCGGCTCGTCCAGCGCGACGGTGCCCGCCAGGGTCATCCGGGCGAGCGCGAGCGAGGTGAAGACCTTGGTCACCGAGCCGATCTCGAACAGCGTGTCCGGACCGGGGCACCCGCCGGCGGGGCCGGGGCCGGTGCGTCCGGCTCCGCGGATCTCCACCGTGCCGCGGGCGAGGCCGGCGACCACCGCGCCGACCTGTCGGACGGCGAGGCGGTCGGCGGTCTGCTGGACGAGGCTGCCAAGATCGTTCATGGCTCCGAGCCTAGGAGGGCCGGGAGGGCGGAGCGTCCACCGCGGCGACGATTTTCGCCGCGGCCCCGCTCGTCCCCGGGAGGTACGGGGGGACGGGCGGGGCCGCGGCCCGGCTCAGCAGCTCAGGTTGTTGCCCGGCACGGTGCCGATCAGCTGGGTGAAGCGCTGGTAGGCGTTGATCCGGCTCTGCACCTGAGCCGGGTTGCCGCCGTTGCACTCCAGCGAGCCGTTGATGCTGCGGATGGTCTCGCCGAAGCCGTAGCCGTTGACGATCGCGTTGTGCGGGGTCATGGTGCCCGGCCCGCTCTGGGTGTTCCAGTACCAGAGCGCGGTCTTCCAGGCGACGGCCGGGTCGGTCTGCACCAGGTTGGGGTTGCGCAGCAGGTCGATGCCGAGGGCGTCGCCGGCCGCCTTGTAGTTGTAGTTCCAGCTCAGCTGGATCGGGCCGCGCCCGTAGTACGCGGCCTGGCCGGCCGGGCACCCGTACGACTTCGAACTGTCGCAGTAGTGGGGGTAGTTGGCGGTGTTCTGCTCGACGACGTAGACCAGCGCGCCGGTCTCGTGGTTGACGTTGGCGAGGAAGGCCGCGGCCTCCTGCCGGCGGACGGTGTCGGTGCCGGTGGCCGCGAAGGCGGGGTAGGCGGCGAGCGCGTCGATCAGGCCCTGGTAGGTGTAGAAGGGGTTCCGGTTCGGGAACATCTGGTCGAACTGGGCCTGGCTGACCGGGAATCCGCCCGGGTTCGGGGTGGCGGTCGACGTCGGCGTCACGGTGGGGGTGACGGTCGGGGTCGGGGTCGTCGTCGGACCGGTGCCGCAGGTGCCCTGGTCGGTCCAGACGCCGGAGCCGGCGGTGCTCGGCGGTTCGTTCTGGGTCCACCACTTGGCGAGCCAGTTGTGGCCGTTGTAGGAGACGGCGGCGCCGCCGGTGTAGACGGACGAGGAGTTCCAGGGCGTGGCGCAGACGGCGGCGCTGGCGTTGGCCGCGGGCAGCAGCAGCACCACCGTCAGCGCCGTGGCGACGGCGGAGAGCAGTGCGAGCAGGCGTTTCGTGGACACTTGATCACCCCTTGTGCGGTGTGGGGCCGCACGGTCGTGGAGGTAGGGACGTCGGGGCAGGGGAGCGGGGCCCCGCGGGGTGGGGGCGCGTCGTGGGGGACGGGCCGACCGGGGTGCGGGCCGGTGCGGGGCTGACCCAGACTCAAGCGGAATGGTCTAGACCTGTCAAGGGGTCGCGGGCAAAAGGGCGTATGCCGCGGTCCGGCCGCGGCGGGCCCGGCGCGGCCGCTGTCATGGCCGGGTCCGTCCATCTGGAAGGATGGCGGGGTGGACGAGACCTCCGACCCCGCCGCCCGGTCCGGCCCTGGCGCGCCGATCCGCTCGGGCATCCCGGAGCACGGCCGGGTGCCCAAGTACTACGCCGTCAAGGGCAGGCTGGAGGAACTGCTCGACGAGCTCGGCGAGGGCGGCGTGCTGCCGACCGAGCGCGACCTCGCGGCCCGCTTCGAGGTGGCCCGCGAGACGCTCCGCCAGGCTCTGCGCGAACTGCTGATCCAGGGCCGGATCCGGCGGCGCGGGCGCAGCACGGTGGTGGCCGGCCCCAAGCTGGAGCAGCCGCTCTCGCTGGCCAGTTACACCGAGGGCGTGCGGCGTCAGGGCCGGGTCCCCGGGCGCACGCTGATCGGGCTGGAGCGGCTCGGCGCCGACCCCCAGCTGGCCGGGCAGCTGCGGGTCGCCCCGGGCGAGCCGGTCTGGCACCTGGAGCGGGTGCTGCTCGCGGACGGCGAGCGGGTGGGCCTGGAGAGCACCTATCTGGCGGTCGGCCGGGTCCCGGCGCTGGACGTGGAGTTCGACCCCGGCTCCTCGCTGTACGCCTACCTCGCCGAGAAGGCGGGCATCGGCTTCGGCGCCGCCGACGAGCGGATCGAGACCGTGCTGGCGACCCCGCGCGAGGCCCTGCTGATCGGCACCCCGCCGGCCCTGCCGATGCTGCTGCTGCACCGGCTGACCCGGGACGCCGAGGACCGGCCGGTGGAGCGGGTGCGCTCGCTCTACCGGGGCGACCGCTTCAGCTTCACCACCCGCCTCGAAGCGGACTGACCCGCACCCCGGTTCGGCCCGCCCGCCCCGTCCCCTTCACGCCCGTTCTCACCCCTTCTGCGCCGCTCGATGATCGCGAAAAGATAACGGGTCTGGACCGAATTCGGTCGCTGTTCACACCCGGGTCGGAAACCGGGCCACCCCCGTCCATCCGCCGCTCCGACCGTAGTCACCGCCCCCATCCGCGCCATGACGCACCATCAGGAGGATGACGTGACCCCGCAGACCCCCGCCGCCCCCGGCCTCTCCCGCCGCGGCCTGCTGCTCGGCACCGCCGCCGCGCTCGCCGCCGGCCCGCTCACCGCCACCGCCGCCCGCGCGGCCGCCGCGGTCACCGCCGGTGCCGCCGACGGCCGGACCCCGAAGGTCCTGCTGATCGGCCTCGACGGCACCATGCTCAACCGCGTCAAGGACGCCGGCGCCCCGAACCTCACCGCGCTGATGGCCGGCGGCCTCACCGCGGCGAGCAGCCTCTACGCCAACCCGATGGCCGGCACCCTCTCCGGCCCCGGGTGGTCCACCGTCGCCACCGGCGTCTGGCCGGACAAGCACAACGTCAAGGACAACAACTTCACCGCGCCCAACCTCGCCGCCTACCCGGACTTCCTGACCCGGGCGGAGACCGCCAGGCCCGCGCTCGCCACCTACGTGGTCGCCTCCTGGGCACCGATCGCCACCACCGTCTGCTCCGGCACGGTCGACACCCGCATCGCCACCCCGTCCGCCGAGTACGACGCCGGCACCACCTCCCGGGCGGTCGCCAGGCTGCGCGACGAGAACCCCGACGTGGTCTTCGTCCACCTCGACAACGTCGACAACGCCGGCCACAGCAGCGGCTCCGCCGGCCAGGCCTACCTGACCGCGATCCGCGGCGTGGACGCCCAGGTCGGCCAGATCGTCGCCGCCGTGCGCGGCCGGGCGACCTACGCCCAGGAGGACTGGCTGATCATGGTCACCGCCGACCACGGCCACACCCCCACCGGCGGCCACGGCGGCTCCACCTGGGAGGAGCGGCAGACCTTCGTGATCGCCAACGGCTCGGCGTTCCCGGCCGGTTCGGTCCGCCACGACGTGCGCATGGTGGACATCGCGCCCACCGCCCTGGCCCACCTCGGCATCGTCGTCGACCCGGCCTGGAACCTCGACGGCACCCCGATCCCGGCCCTCCTCCCCGACGAGTTCGACGCGCTGCGCCCGCAGCTCACCGGCCGGGTCGACGAGACCGGCATCCCGGCCGGCGTGCTCGGCTTCACCCACACCCCGCCGGCCGGCTGGTCGATCGACAACTCCGCGATGGGCACCGGCGGCGTCTCCGAGTGGCGCGGCTGGTCCTTCACCACCGACGAGTTCTGGACCAGGGCCGAGCGCGACCAGAACCGCGAGCTGAACGTCCGCTCCCGCAACGTCTTCGCCGTCGCGGACTCCGACGAGTGGGCCGACCGGACCTTCAAGGGCGGTTACGACACCACCCTGGTCAGCCCCGAGTACCCGGTGGCCGGGCGCACCACCGTCCCGGTCGCCTTCACCACCTTCTACCGGCCGGAGGGCGCGCAGACCGCCCGGGTGCTCGCCGTCTGGGACGGCGGCACGCCGGTGGAGGTGAAGAGCTTCACCGGCGACACCAACGGCCGCCAGCGCCTCGACCTGGCCGTCCCGGCGGGCGCGAGCCGGCTGCGGCTGCGCTTCCGGTACACCGGCAGCAACAACTGGTACTGGGTGCTGGACGGCGTCCGGGTCGGCTGACCCGCGGACCTCACCCCTCCGGCGGGGCGAGCGCGGCCCGCAGCCGCTCGGCGACCAGCGCCGCGCCCGCCTCGTCGGGGTACGCCCGGCGGGGCCAGAAGAAGCCGCGCAGCCCGTCCTTGGGGTTGCGCGGCACCACGTGGACGTGCAGGTGCGGCACCGACTGGCTGATCCGGTTGTTCGCCGCGACGAAGCTGCCCGCCGCGCCCAGCCCCCGCTCCACGGCCGCCGCCACCCGCTGCACCCGCAGGAAGAACGGGCCGACCTGCGCCGCCGGCAGGTCCGCCAGGGTGCGGTGGTGGGCGCGCGGCACCACCAGGACGTGGCCCGGGAACAGCGGCCGGCGGTCCAGGAAGGCCACCGCCGCCTCGTCGTCCAGCACCCGGTGCGCGGGCTCCGTGCCCGCGACCACCGCACAGAAGACGCAGTCCATCCGTTCATTCAACCGGCCCGCCGCGCACCCGGCATCCGCTCGGCGGGAGGCCGTCGGCAGGTCACCCGGGCGGACCCCGAGCGGGTGCGGCCCGGTGCCGTCGGGGCGCACCGTGCAGGTGGGGCGCGCGGCGCGTCCCGTCGACGAGGAGGTGGCCCGGATGGCGGGCAAGTTCGAGGTGTACGAGGACGCCGGCGGCAAGTACCGGTTCCGGCTCAAGGCGGGCAACGGCGAGATCGTCGCGACCGGCCAGGGGTACGCGAGCAAGGACGCCGCCCACAAGGGCGTCGAGGCCGTCCAGCGGGCGGCGGACGGCGCGAGCGTGGTGGACGTGAAGCCCAAGGCCGTGGCCTGACCGGCGCGGACGGTGCGGGCGGGGCCGTCCCCGGACACGAGCGTCGTCCGGGGCCGGCCCCGCCGCCGTCCCGTTCCCGCTGCCCGTCCCGCCTACTCGTAGCGGTACAGCAGGGCCTCCCGCTCGGTCCGCTCGATCGCCTCGACGGTCAGCTCCGGGTCGGCCAGGTGCGCGAGGGTGACCTCGGCCGAACTCGGCTGGGCGTCCGCGGGGAGCCAGTTCTCCGGCTTCCACGCCGAGGCGCGCAGGAAGGCCTTGGGGCAGTGCGCGAAGACCTCCTCGACGGCCACCACGATCGCGCTGCGCGGGGGCTTGCCGACCGCCGTCAGCTGCTCCAGCAGCCGCGGGTCGGTGGAGACGCAGGCCCGCCCGTTGACCCGCAGCGTGGTGTCCCGGCCCGGGACGAT
This sequence comes from Kitasatospora sp. NPDC056184, assembly GCF_042268405.1. Taxonomy (NCBI): domain Bacteria; kingdom Bacillati; phylum Actinomycetota; class Actinomycetes; order Kitasatosporales; family Streptomycetaceae; genus Kitasatospora; species Kitasatospora sp. NPDC056184. The sequence goes on from NZ_JBHJUI010000010.1 coordinate 60,048, forward strand.
GAAGATCAGCCCGACCCGGCCGGTCTCGACGATGTTGTGCAGGGTGTCCAGCCGCTTGTTGCCGGTCGCGTCCGGGATCGCCAGGGTGAACTCGTCGAGCACCGAGACCAGTCCGGGCGGCCCGCCGCGCGGCGACACGTCGCAGCGCCCGGCGGCGTCCGCACTGGCCACCAGGACCAGCGGGGAGCAGGCGATCAACTGCCGGGCGACGTCGTGGACGCGGTCCACCTGCTTGCGGCGCGCGTGGTCGCCCGGCTGCTCGTAGACGTCCCGCAGCCGCGCGGCGTCCTGGACGGCGGCCGCGCTGAGGGCGGCGTAGAGCGGGGACGGACCCGAGGTCCCGGGACGTGACGGAACGGCGATCTCCGGTGTGCTGGTCATACCGGCCAACGTAGTGGAGGCTTCCGGGGCCGAACAGGGCCGGCCGCCCGGCTCAGACGGCGAGCGGAACCGGGTGCACCTCGTCCGCCGGGTGCCCGCTGCGCTCGTGGATCCGCTGCACGGCCTCCTTCGAGGGCGCCTCGGAGAGGCAGTAGACGACTCCCGCCTCCGGGTCGGCCCACGCCTGCTCGAACCGCACGCCCTCGTCGGCCTGGATGTCCAGGTCGGCCTGGTGCGCCATGCGCAGTTGTTCCTCGGTGATGCCGGCCATCCCGTGGTGGACGTCCATGAACTTGGCCATCGCGCTCGCACCTCCTGGGGCCGGAGCCCGCGCCCGGCCCGAAACCCGCCCCTCCCACCAGCTTGCGCCCCCGCGCGGGCGGCCGCATTCCCGCCGCCGCCGTGAAACAGGCCACAGCGAAGCCCTCTCCCTGGCGCCGTGCGGAGCGTGGCACAATGACGTCAGAAGTAGCAGTGACGTTCAGCGCACTCCGGGGTCGGTGAAAATCCGAACCGGCGGTTACAGTCCGCGACCCGTCCGCAGCCAGCGGCCGGTTGACCAGGTGAAATTCCTGGACCGACGGTTAAAGTCCGGATGGGAGGCGTGCGCGGCGGACGAGTGAGCGACACCCGTGGTCCCCCGGTGGACCGCGGGAGGCGAGTACGGCGGCGGTCGAGGGCTTCCCTCCTCCGGCGTGCGGTGCGGCAGCGGCCCGACGACGGGTTCCGCGGCCGTCCGGCGACCCGTGCAGCCACGCGACCGTCCGCGTCATCTCCCGTGCCGCACCCCGGAGTCCGCGCCCCAAGCGCGAGGAGAACCCGGGTGTTCACCGGCATCATCGAAGAGCTCGGCGAGGTCGTGTCGATCGAGGAGATCGGCGACTCCTCGCGAATCCGCCTGCGCGGCCCGGTGGTCTGTGAGGGCGCGCGCCACGGCGATTCCATCGCGGTCAACGGCGTCTGCCTGACCGTCGTCGACACCCCGGACGAACTGGCCGCCGGCACCGGTGAGTTCAGTGCCGACGTGATGGCCGAGACCCTCCACCGCTCCAGCCTGGGCGCGTTGAAGCCCGGCTCGTCGGTCAACCTGGAGCGCGCCATGGCGCTCGGCGCCCGGCTCGGCGGCCATCTGGTGCAGGGTCATGTCGACGCCACCGGGCGGCTGTTGAGCCGCGATCCGGGGGAGCGGGACGCCGCCGGCAACCTCCGCTGGGAGGTGCTGCGCTTCTCGCTGCCGGAGTCCATCACGCGCTACCTGGTGGAGAAGGGCTCGATCACCGTCGACGGCGTCAGCCTCACCGTGGTCGAGGCGGCCCGCGACAGCTTCACCGTCAGCCTCATCCCGGCGACCCTCGCGCTGACCACGCTCGGTACCAGGGCCGTCGGCGAGAGCGTCAACCTGGAGGTCGACGTCCTCGCCAAGTACGTGGAGCGGCTGCTGGAGTCCCGCACGCTGCCCCCGACGGCTGCCGATGCCCCGACCGACCCGACGACCGGCGGGGAGGACCGGTGAACTGGCTCAACGCGGACGCCTTCACCGTGTTCGGCCAGCACGTGAAGTGGTCGGACATGATCGGCAACCTGTTCGGCCTGGCCGGCCTCGCGCTCGGCTGGCGCCGGTCGGTCTGGAGCTGGCCGGTCCAACTCCTCTCCGGCCTGGTCCTGATCACCGCCTACCTGGCCGGCAACGTGCCGGGCATGGTCGGCAAGCAGCTGATCGTCGTCGCCACCGCCGCCTGGGGCTGGGAGCGGTGGCGGCGCGGCCGGCAGGACGCCGGCGGGGTCGCCGTCCGCTTCGCCTCCTGGTCCGAGCGGGCCGTCCTCGCCGCCGCCACGGCGGCCGGGACCGCCCTGCTGGCCTGGGCCTTCACGGCGATCCCCGCGCTCGGCTCGTGGAGCCCGTGGGCGGACGCCTACATCTTCGTCGGCACCCTGGCGGCCATGGTCGCCCAGGCCCGCGGCTGGGTGGAGTTCTGGTTCGCCTGGATCGCCGTCGACGCGGTCGGCGTGCCGCTCGCCTTCAACACCGGCTACACCTTCTCCGGCCTCACCTACTCCGTCTACTTCGTCCTGGTCCTGCTCGGGCTGCGCTCGTGGTGGCTGAGCACCCGCGCACCGCGCCCCGTCCCCACCACCGTCCCGCAGGGAGCAACGGCATGACCGAGAACCAGTCCGACGAACTCGTCCTCGACCCGGTCGAGCGGGCCGTCGCCGACATCGCGCTCGGCCGCGCGGTGATCGTCGTCGACGACGAGGACCGCGAGAACGAGGGCGACATCGTCTTCGCGGCCAGTGCCGCCACCCCCGAACTGATGGCCTTCACCATCCGCTACAGCTCCGGCGTGATCTGCGCCCCGATGACCGGCGACGAGCTGGACCGGCTCAAGCTCCCCCCGATGACCCAGGTCAACGAGGACCGCAAGGGCACCGCCTACACCGTCTCGGTGGACGCCCGCGAGGGCGTCGACACCGGCATCTCGGCCGCCGACCGGGCCCGCACCGTGCGCCTGCTCGCCTCGCCCGGCACCGGGCCCGGCGACCTCACCCGCCCCGGGCACGTCTTCCCGCTGCGCGCCGTCGAGGGCGGCGTGCTCGTCCGCCCCGGCCACACCGAGGCCGCCGTCGACCTCGCCCGGCTGGCCGGCCTCGCACCGGCCGGCGCGATCGCCGAGGTGGTCAACGACGACGGCAGCATGGCCCGGCTGCCCGAGCTGGTCGCCTTCGCCCGCGAGCACAACCTGGCGATCATCTCCATCGAGGACCTCATCGCCTACCGCCGCCGCACCGAGCTGCACGTCGACCGGGCCGCCGTCACCGCGCTGCCCACCGCCTACGGCGAGTTCACCGCCGTCGGCTACCGGGGCACCCTCGACGGCGTCGAGCACATCGCCCTGGTCGCCGGCGGCCTGGACGCCGAGGGCCGGCTGCCGGACGGCGAGGACGTGCTGGTCCGGGTGCACTCCGAGTGCCTGACCGGCGATGTGCTCGGCTCGCTGCGCTGCGACTGCGGCCCGCAGCTCCAGGCCTCGCTGCGCCGGGTCGCCGAGGCCGGCCGGGGCGTGGTGCTCTACCTGCGCGGCCACGAGGGCCGGGGCATCGGCCTGGCGCACAAGCTGCGCGCCTACGAGCTCCAGGAGCGGGGCCGCGACACCGTCGACGCCAACCTCGACCTCGGGCTGCCCGCCGACGCCCGCGACTACAGCATCGGCGCCCAGATGCTCGGCGACCTCGGCGTGCGGTCGCTGACGCTGCTGACCAACAACCCGGAGAAGCTCACCGCGCTCACCGAGCACGGGCTCAAGGTCACCGGCCGCGAGCCGGTCGAGATCCCGGCCGGCGCGCACAACGCGCGCTACCTGCGGACCAAGCGCGACCGGATGGGCCACGACCTGCCCGGCCTCGACGGCTGAGCGCACCACCTCCTCCGCACCACCTCCTCCACCCGACCGAGACCCACGCAACCCGAACCACCGAAAGGCACCCGCACATGAGCGGCCACGGAGCCCCCGAGCTGACCATCGACAACGCCGCCGGCCTCAAGGTCGCCGTGATCGCCGCCCAGTGGCACGAGCCGGTGATGAACGGCCTCCTCGACGGCGCCCACCGCGCCCTCGCGGAGCTGGGCGTCACCGAGCCGACCGTCCTGCGCGTCCCCGGCACCTTCGAGCTGCCGGTCGCCGCCAAGCGCCTCGCCGAGCGCGGCCACGACGCCGTGATCGCCCTCGGCGTGGTGATCCGCGGCGGCACCCCGCACTTCGACTACGTCTGCCAGGCCGCCACCGCCGGCCTCACCCAGGTCGCCGTGGATACCGGCGTCCCGGTCGGCTTCGGTGTACTCACGTGCGACAACGAGCAGCAGGCGCTCGACCGCGCGGGCCTGCCCGGCTCCGCCGAGGACAAGGGCCACGAGGCGGTCACCGCGGCCGTCGCCACCGCCGCGGCGCTGCGCGCGCTCTGACCCGGCCGGCCGGGCCGGCCCCCGGACCGTGGACGTCCACCGGACTGTCCACGGTCCGGAACCGTTTACCGCCCGTCCGTCCGCACGCCGTAAGGTGAGTCCCATCATGGCTTCGAAGACATTCGAGGAGCTCTTCACCGAGCTCCAGCAGAAGGCCGCCACCGGCGACCCCTCGTCCTCCCGCACCGCGCAGCTCGTCCAGCAGGGCGTCCATGCGATCGGCAAGAAGGTCGTCGAGGAGGCCGCCGAGGTCTGGATGGCCGCCGAGTTCCAGTCCGACGAGCAGACCGCCGAGGAGATCTCCCAGCTCCTCTACCACCTTCAGGTGATGATGGTCGCCCGCGGGCTGACGCTCGACGACGTCTACAAGTACCTCTAGGCCCAGGCCCGGAAACCCCCCTACACCCACACCGAACAGGTAAGGAACTGACCTCCATGCTGCGCATCGCCGTCCCCAACAAGGGTTCGCTCTCGGGTCCTGCGGCGGAGATGCTCCATGAGGCCGGCTACCGGCAGCGCAAGGACGCCAAGGAGCTGGTCCTGGTCGACCCGGGCAACCAGGTCGAGTTCTTCTTCCTGCGCCCGCGCGACATCGCCGTGTACGTCGGCTCCGGCCGTCTGGACGTCGGCATCACCGGCCGCGACCTGCTGCTGGACTCGCACTCCAACGCCGAGGAGGTGCTCGCGCTCGGCTTCGCCGGCTCGACCTTCCGCTTCGCCCGCCCGGTCGGCGTGGACGTCGAGGACGTCAAGGGCCTGGAGGGGCTGCGGATCGCCACCTCCTACACCGGCCTGGTCGAGCAGCACCTCGCCGACCACGGCGTGAAGGCCACCGTCACCAAGCTGGACGGCGCGGTGGAGACCGCGGTGCAGCTGGGCGTCGCCGACGTGATCGCCGACGTGGTGGAGACCGGCACCAGCCTGCGCAACGCGGGCCTGGAGGTGTTCGGCGATCCGATCCTGATCTCCGACGCCGTGGTGATCCGCCCCAAGGGCGCCGGCGAGGACCCGGCCGTCGAGCAGTTCCTGCGCCGCCTGCAGGGCGTGCTGGTGGCCCGCCGCTACGTGCTGATGGACTACGACATCCGCGCCGAGAACGTCGGCGCCGCCGTCGCGCTGACCCCCGGCCTGGAGTCGCCGACCGTCTCCCCGCTGCACACCGAGGGCTGGGTGGCGGTCCGCTCGATGGTGCTCCGCAAGGAGGCCCAGCAGATCATGGACGACCTGTGGGGCATCGGCGCCCGGGCCATCCTGGTGACCAACATCCACGCCTGCCGCCTCTGAGCGACCGCCGGGCATAAGCACCGGTTGAATGGGGCGGGGCCGCCGTCGGGCGACCCCGCCCCTTTTCCGTACCACCCGATCGAACACCCCCACGGAGCCCCTCGTGTCCACCCCCGCCGAGTTCCCCGTCACCTGGGCCCCGCGCCGCACCCGCGCCGTGCTGCTGCCGGTCTGCGCGCTGCTGGTGGTGCTGTTCGCCGCGATGGCGGTCGCCCTCCCGGCGAACTGGCAGTTCAACGACCGGATCATGATGGCGGCCAGCGGCGTGCTGTTCGCCGGCGTCGGCCTGATGCTGGCCCGGCCGCGGGTCAGCGCCGACGCCCAGGGCGTGACCGTGGTCAACTTCGTCCGCAGCCGCCGGCTGGCCTGGGCGGAGATCGTCGGCGTGAACTTCCGCCAGGGCGACCCGTGGGCGACCCTCGACCTCGCCGACGGCACCTCGCTGGCCGCCGTCGGCATCCAGTCCGGCGTGGGCAAGGCTCAGGCCATCGCCGACGCCCGCGCCCTGCGCGACCTCGTCGCCCACCACAGCGGCTGAGCCCCGCCGGCACGGAACGGCCCGCCGCCGGGCGGGTCCGAACGGGGATCCGACACCCGCACGGGTATGGTCTACGCTGGTAAAAGCGGGGCAAAGGCATTGCCCTGCCCGAAATCGACCTGAGGAGTGACACTCCCCGTCCATGGACGATCCGTCCGGTAGTACCTGCGCCGCCCTCCTTCCGACCACCGGAAGGCAGGCGGCACTGTGATCACCGCCTGGCTGCTGCTCTTCGCGGCCCTTCTGCTCATCCTCGCCAACGGCCTCTTCGTGGCCGCCGAGTTCGCCTTCGTGACCGTGGAGCGGGGCGCCGTCGAGCGCGCCGCCGAGGCGGGGGACGCCAAGGCCGGCCGGGTCTCCCGGGCCCTGCGCCACCTCTCCTTCGAGCTCTCCGGCGCCCAGCTCGGCATCACCGTCACCTCGCTGGTGGTCGGCATGCTCGCCGAGCCGGCCCTGTCGACCCTGCTGCAGCCGGTGTTCACCGGCATCGGCCTGCCCGCCGGAGCCGCCCGCGGCGCCGCCGTGGTCATCGGCATGCTGTGCGCCACCGTCGTCCAGATGGTGATCGGCGAGCTGGTCCCGAAGAACTGGGCGATCTCCCACCCGCTCCAGGTGGCCCGCGGGGTCGCCGCCCCGCACATGGCGTTCTCCCGGGTCTGCCGCCCGCTGATCCGGGTCCTGAACGGCTCCGCGGACCGCACCGTGCGCGCCTTCGGCATCGAGCCGCAGGAGGAGCTGGGCCACGCCCGCACCCCCGCCGAGCTGGTCTCGCTCGCCCGGCACTCCGCCAAGGCGGGCGCCATAGACGAGGAGTCGGCCACCCTGTTCGTGCGGACCCTCGGCCTCGGCGACCTCACCGCCGAGTCCGTGATGACCCCGCGCGTCGACGTCGCCGCCCTGCAGCGCGACGCCAGCGCCGCCGACGTCCTCAACCTCACCCGGGCCACCGGCCTGTCCCGCTTCCCGGTCTACGCCGACAGCCTGGACGAGGTCACCGGCACCGTCACGCTCAAGGACGCGCTGGCCGTCCCGGCCGCGCGGCGCGCCACCGTCCGGGTCGGCGACCTCGCCGTCCCGCCGCTGCTGGTGCCCGAGACGCTCCCCGCCGAGCGGCTGCTCGACCGGCTGCGCCGCCTCCAGCCGATGGCCATCGTGGTCGACGAGTACGGCGGCACCGCCGGCGTGGTCACCGTCGAGGACATCGTCGAGGAGATCGTCGGCGAGGTGCAGGACGAGCACGACCCCGCCGACACCCCCGAGCTGCTCTCGCTGCCGCCGGTCGACGGGCAGCCCGTCTGGGCGGCCGACGGCCGCGCCCGGCTCGACCAGCTGGAGGCCATCGGCCTGTACGCCCCCGAGGGCCCGTACGAGACGCTGGCCGGCCTGGTCGCCGACCTGCTCGGCAAGCTCCCGGACCCCGGTGAGCAGGCCGAGCTGCCCGGCTGGCGGCTCACCGTCGAGGCGGTGGACCGCCACCGGACCAGCCGGGTCCGGGTGGAACGCACCGCCGGACACCACCACTTCCTGGGCGACGACGAGGACGGGACCCGATGACCGCGCTCCAACTGGCCGTCGCCCTCCTGCTGCTGCTCGGCAACGCCTTCTTCGTCGGCGCCGAGTTCGCCGTGGTCTCGGTCCGGCGCAGCCAGATCGAACCGCTCGCCGAGGCGGGCAACAAGCGCGCCCGCACCGTGCTGCACGCGCTGTCCAACGTCTCCGCGATGCTCGCCGCCGCCCAGCTCGGCATCACCGTCTGCTCGCTGGGCCTCGGCGCGCTCGCCGAGCCGACCATCGCCCACCTGCTGGAGGGCCCGTTCCACGCGATCGGCATCCCCTCCGGCCTGCAGCACCCGCTGGCGTACGGCATCTCGCTGGCCGTCGTGGTCTACCTGCACATGGTGATGGGCGAGATGGTGCCGAAGAACATGGCGCTGGCCGGCCCCGAGAAGGCCGCGCTCTGGCTCGGCCCGCCGCTGGACCGCCTCGCCCGCTGGCTGGCCCCGGTGATCGCCTTCCTCAACGCCTTCGCCAACGGCATCCTCAAGCTGTTCAAGGTGGAGGCCAAGGACGAGGTGGAGTCGGTGTTCACCACCGAGCAGCTGATCTACCTGCTCGCCGACTCCGGGGACGCCGGCCTGCTGGAGGAGGACCGCCGGGAGCGTCTGGAGGACGCCCTGGAACTGGGCCGCCGACCGCTCACCGACGTCCTGCTCACCCCCGAGCAGCTGGTCACCGTGGACACCAAGGTGACCGCCGCCCAGATCGAGGAGCTGGCGCTGCGCACCGGCTTCTCGCGCTTCCCGGTGACCGACGGCGACCCGGCCGGCCACGGCTACCTCGGGTACCTGCACCTCAAGGACATCCTGGACGTCGAGGACCCCTCGGCGCCCGTCCCGGCCCGCCTCTGGCGGCCGATCACCGTGCTGCGCGGCACCCTGCCGCTGGACGACGCGCTGGGCGCGATGCGCCGGGCCGCCTGCCACCTCGCGGCCGTCCTCGACCAGGACGGGCGGACGCTCGGCGTGGTGATGCTGGAGGACGTGCTGGAGGAGCTGGTCGGCGAGGTGCACGACCCGGACCACCGCTCGGCGGCGCTGTAACCCCCGGCGGCGGTTCGCTCTCGGCGATTCCGCTGTGAGCGAGCCGCCGTTCCCATGCCGGCCGCCCGATGGGCAGGGTGGTCGGCATGAGACTTCTCCTGCTGGGTGGTACGGAGTTCGTGGGGCGGGCCGTCGCCGAGGCGGCGCTGGAACGGGGATGGGAGGTCACGGTCTTCCACCGGGGGACGCACGCCGCGCCGTCCGGGGCGCGGGTCCTGCACGGGGACCGCAAGGCCGAGGGCGGGCTGGCGGCCCTCGCCGAGGGGGAGTGGGACGCGGTGGTGGACACCTGGTCCGCCGCCCCGTCGGCGGTGCGCGACAGCGCCCGCCTGCTGGCCGGCCGGGTCGGCCGCTACGCGTACGTGTCCAGCCGGTCGGTGTACACCTACCCGACCCCGGCCGGGGCCGACGAGAGCGCCCCGGTGGTGGACGGCTCGCCGGACGACGGCGAGGTGCCCTACGCCGAGGCCAAGCGCGGCGGCGAGCTGGCGGTGCTGGACGCGTTCGGCGACCGGGCGCTGCTGGTCCGCGCCGGGCTGATCGTCGGGCGGTACGAGAACATCGGCCGGCTGCCCTGGTGGCTCGACCGGATCGCCCGCGGCGGCCCGGTGCTGGCCCCCGGCCCGCGCGAGCTCGCCCTCCAGTTCATCGACGTCCGCGACCTCGCGGACTGGACCCTGGACGCCCTCGGGGCCGGCCTCGGCGGCCCGTACGACCTGGTCGCCCCGCCCGGCCACAGCAGCACGGGCGAGCTGCTGGAGGCCTGCGCGGCGGTCACCGGCTCGGACGCCGAGCTGCGCTGGACGGCCCCGGAGGCGATCGCCGCCGCCGGGATCGAGCCGTGGAGCCAGCTGCCGTTCTGGGTCCCTCCGGGCGAGTTCCACGCCACCATGCACGGCGCGTCCGTCGGCAAGGCGGTGGCCGCCGGACTGCGCTGCCGGCCGACGGCCGAGACGGTCGCCGACACCTGGGCCTGGCTGCGGTCGATCGGCGGTGTCGCGCCGCGGCGCCCGGACCGGCCGGCGGTCGGGCTGGATCCGGAGGCGGAGGCCAAGGCGCTGGCCGGCTGAGGCCCGCGTCCGAGGGGCCGGGGGCGAGGCGTCCCGGCCCCGGCCTCAGCCCCGGCCGTCGATCAGCTCGCCGTAGGCCTGCACCAGGTCCGGCAGCCGCAGCGTCGCGAGGTCCTCCCGGCCGGGCGGCTCGCGCAGCAGGGTGAGCCGCAGGTCCCGGTAGGCGCAGGACTTCTCGTACAGGGTGCGGATGAACCGGCCGTTGCCGAGCTCGTCGATCCAGCCCTCGCGGACCACGTGGGTGCAGATCGAGGCCAGCTCCTCGGCGGCGTCCTCGTCCCAGGCGTCGCCGTCCTGCCCGGCGAGCGCGGCACCGATCGCGGTCAGCTCGCCGGGGCGGTAGCTGGGGAAGTCGACCCGGGTGGTGAAGCGGGAGTTGAGGCCGGGGTTGGCGGCCAGCAGCCGGTTCATGCCCTCGGGGTAGCCGGCCAGGATCACCACCAGCCGGTCCCGGTTGTCCTCGGCGCGCTTGAGCAGGACCTGGAGCGCCTCGTCGCCGTACGCGTCGCCCTTGCTGTAACCGGAGTTGGAGAGGCTGTAGGCCTCGTCGATGAAGAGCACGCCGTCCAGCGCGGAGTCGATCAGCTCGTTCGCCTTGACGGCCGTCTGGCCCAGGAACTCGCCCACCAGGTCCGCTCGTTGGGCCTCCACCAGGTGGTCGCCGGAGAGCAGACCGAGGGCGTGGAACACCCGGCCGAGGATCCGCGCGACGGTGGTCTTGCCGGTACCGGAGGGGCCGGAGAAGACGAAGTGGCGCTTGGGCGGCTGGACCGGCAGGCCCTGTTCGGCGCGCAGCCGGGCCATCCGCAGCTGCGCGGAGAGCGCCCGGACCTGGCGCTTCACCGGCTCCAGGCCGACCATGAGCGAGAGTTCGGCCAGCGCGGCGTCCAACTCGGCCTGGTCGCCCTCGCGTTCGAGCGCCGGGTAGGTGTTGGCCGCGCGGGGGAGGACGGCCTCGCCGCGCGCCGGCGCGGGCGCGGTCGGGGAGACGGCGGCGGGCTGCGGCGCGGTGGAGCCGGAGCGTCCGCCGGCGGCCAGCGGGGGCGGCGTTCCGCTCCCGCCGGATCTGTTGTCGGTGCCCGCGCCCGGTCCGGCGCCGGTGGGCACGACCGGGAAGCCGTCCTCGTCCGGCGCGGCGCCGTCCGGCAGCGGCTCGCCCGCCCCGTCCGCGAGCGGCTCGTCGAGGACCGGTCCGCCGAAGGGGTCGGGACCGCCGAAGAGGTCCGCGAGGCCGGGGGAGCCGGCCGCGTCCGCCCCGGCCGGATCGGCGCCGGGCGCCCCGAAGTCCGGCGGATCCAGCAGGGCGGCGTCCAGCGCGTCCTCCTCGGGGCCGCCGCCGCGCCCCGCCTCCCGGCCGCCGGCCCCGGCGGCGTCCAGCAGGGCGTCGGCGACGGCGTCCTCGGCCGAGATCGCCGCGAGCCGGGCCGCGGTGTCCATGAACGCCGGATCGGCCCGGTGCACGGCCCGGTAGAGGGGTAACGCGGCCGCGCTGCGCCCGGCGCCCTCGTAGGCGCGCCCCAGCCAGTACCGCAGCTCCTTGCGCTGCGGCTGCTCGGAGCGGCAGCGGGCGAGCGAGGCGGCGAGCGGGGCCTGGGCCTGGGCGCACATGTCCAGCCGGACCCGCGCCATGCCGGCGAAGAGCCCGGCCTCGATGCCGAGCAGCGCGTCGTCGAGCAGCCGGTCGGTGTCCCGGATCAGCTGCTCCCAGTCCTTGAGCAGGTAGGAGCGGCAGGCGTGCAGGAAGCGCGCCGACGGGTCCTCGGCGGGGGTCGGGCACTGCTCCAACGCCTGGTCCAGCTCGGTGAGGTGACGGCCGTCCAGCCAGTGCGAGGCGTGTGCGAGGGCGAGGTCGCGGGGGGTCTCCAGCACCGGTTGCACCCACCAGCCGAGCCAGTACCAGGAGCTGAGCGGCCGGGCGTGCCGCTGCCGCTGCTCACCGAACCGATTGCGGTGGCGGTACATCGCGAGCAGCGCGCCGGAGGTGTCGCTGCGCAGCGCGTGCAGGCCGAGCCAGGCGTCGGCCATGCCGGGGTCGAGCCGCACGGCGGCCCGGAACTCCTCCTCGGCGCGGCTGTACGCCCCGGCCGTGTAGGCGTCCATGGCACGCAGCCAGGCGCGGTCGGCGAGCCGGTTCGGTGCCGGGCCGCCCGCGTTGCTGCTCTGGGAACTCTCCGTCGTCACTCAACGCCCCCCGCGGTGTGGCTCGGGGCCCGGCCGGTGCGGCGGTGTCGCGGATCCGGCCGGTGGTCGTCTGCCCCCGGGGCGCATATGCGCCTGCGAGGAATCGTACCGGCGCCGCGCTGATCCGGAAGGGTGCCGCACGATGTCAAAAGCGATCGGGCGGACGGCCGTTGACAGGTGGCCGGACCGGGGGAGGGATCGTCGGACGGTATCCCCGGCTCACGGGGGAACAAGCCGGGAATACCGGGTCCGAGGGTGCGGAACCAGTGGTTCCGGCGACGAGTGAGAACCTAATTCCCGGTGACGCCGCAGGTCAAGATGGTTGTTGAAGATTCACCGACGGTGCTCGGTGCGATCCGCCCGGTCACCCCGTCGACCACCGTTCCGGCGTGCGGACAGCTCGGGTCGGCGGCGAAATGCGCCGATTCGGCGAGCGCCCAGCCGGCCCAGAACTCCGCCAGCCCGGGCCCGTCGCGCTCCTCGCCGCGCCGCCGGGCCGCGGCCGCGTCCAGCTCCATCCACACCAGCCGGCTCAGCCACGGCCGCACCGCGCGCCGTCCGGCGCCCACCCCCTCGACCAGCACCACCGGTGCGAGCGGCACCGCGGCCGTCCCCGCGAACCGGCGCAGCGTCCAGTCGTACACCCGGTACTCCGCGTCCCGCCCCGCCGCCAGCGGCTCCAGCACCTGCGCGCGCAGCCGTCCGGTCCAGCCGAACGGCTCGTCGTGCGTCGCCAGATCGTCCAGGTGCACCACCGGGGCGCCGCCCAGCGCGGCCGACAGCCGGCCGGCGAAGGTCGTCTTGCCCGAGCCCGCGTGCCCGTCCACCGCCACCAGCCGCACCGGGCCGCAGGACGGCGGCAGCGCCCGCAGCTCGGCGGCGAGCAGGCCGAGCGGGTCCCGTGCGTCGCGGGCGTCGCGGGTGTCGCGGGCGTCGACGGCCCGGGGCCCCATTACCGGGGCGGCGGAAGTCTCGGAAGCAGCCACAACGTCAACCCTACGGGGGTCCGTGCGCCGATACGGACAGTGATCCGGTGCAGGTCGTGACGCCGGCGCCGCGATCGGGCATACTCGCATCGCCGAGCATGTGAACGGCCGTTCACCGCGATCCGGTGCCGGCCGGGCCGAGCTGCCACACCCCGCGCGGGCCCGACCACACCCGGGGGCCCGGCGCACGACCGAGGAGGCGACCAGCCACCATGACCACCTCCCCCGCGAAGGCCGTCGACCGCCAGCTGCCCAGCGAGGAGGCCCGCGAGCTCCTGAGCCTCACCCGGGACCTCGTCCAGCGCGAGCTGCAGCCGCGCGCCGCGGAGGACGAGGCCGCCGGCCGGTTCCCGCGCGAGGTCTTCCGCACCCTCGGCGAGGCGGGCCTGCTCTCGCTCCCCTACGAGGAGCGGTACGGCGGCGGCGACCAGCCCTACGAGGTCTACCTGCAGGTGCTGGAGGAGCTGGCGGCCGGCTGGCTCGCCGTCGGCCTCGGCGTCAGCGTGCACACCCTCTCCTGCCACGCCCTCGCCACCTTCGGCACCGACGAGCAGCGCGACCGCTGGCTGCCGGGCATGCTCTCCGGCGAGCAGCTCGGCGCCTACTGCCTCTCCGAGCCGCAGTCCGGCTCCGACGCCGCCGCCCTGCGCACCCGCGCCGAGCTGGACGGCGAGGAGTACGTGGTGAGCGGCACCAAGGCCTGGATCACCCACGGCGGCCGGGCCGACTTCTACAGCACGCTGGTGCGCACCGGTGAGGAGGGCGCGCGCGGCATCAGCTGCCTGCTGGTGCCCGGCGACCAGCCCGGCCTCTCGGCCGCCCCGCCGGAGCAGAAGATGGGCATGAAGTCCTCGCCGACCGCCCAGCTGCACTTCGACGGCGCCCGGGTCTCCCGCGACCGGCTGGTCGGCGCCGAGGGCCAGGGCTTCCAGATCGCGCTCGCCGCGCTGGACTCCGGCCGGCTCGGCATCGCCGCCTGCGCGACAGGGGTCGCCCAGGCCGCGCTCGACCTCGCCGTCGACTACGCGCGCACCCGCCGCCAGTTCGGCCGCCCGATCGCCGACTTCCAGGGCCTGTCGTTCATGCTCGCCGACATGGCCACCCAGATCGAGGCCGGCCGCTCGCTCTACCTGTCCGCCGCCCGCCGCCGCGACGCCGGGCTGGCGTTCTCCAAGGAGGCGGCGATGGCCAAGCTGTTCTGCACCGACGCCGCGATGCGGGTGGCCACCGACGCCGTCCAGGTGCTCGGCGGCTACGGCTACACCCAGGACTTCCCGGCCGAGCGCTTCATGCGCGAGGCCAAGGTGCTGCAGATCGTCGAGGGCACCAACCAGATCCAGCGCCTGGTGATCGGCCGCCACCTCACCAAGGGCTGAGCCCCCGGGCCCGGTCCCGACCCCGACCGGCCGCCCCCGGCTCCGCGAGGAGCCGCGCGGGGCGGTCCGGAACGGCCCCCGGGCGTCACTCCAGGGTGCGGAGCGACGCCCGGGGGCCGTTCTGTCGTAGCGTCAGCAGCCGTGCGGCGCGCGGGGGTTCAGCGCCGCGAGAAGCGGCCGCGCTGCTCCGGGATGGCCGGCGCGGGGGTCGAGCGGACCGGGCGGTGCACCAGCGCGTGCGAGAACGGCTGGGTGCGCCAGTCGTGCTCGCCCGGCAGCGCCGTCAGCGCGTCCAGGGCGGCGGATCCGGCCTCCTCCGCGTCCTCCACCTCGGCCAGGTCGTCCGTCGGCGCGCCCGAACCCGGGCAGAGCGCGGGCGAGAAGGGGTGCCAGGGCCGCGGCAGGACGGCGTGCTGCGGCAGCCGCTCCTCGTCGCCCACGAGGGCGATCGGGCGCCGGCACGACGGGCAGTGCACCCGGACGATCTCCCAGGCGTCGGCCTCGCCCGGATCCAGCCCCGGCTCGGTCTCGTAGGGGACCGCGAGGTCCTCGCGGTCGGTCGTATCGTGGGCGTCGTCCGCGCCCGTCGGGCGCTCGTCGGTAACGCGCATGGTGATCCCCCTCGGATCGGGCCCGGCGTGGTCGCCCGGGGCCACAACCAGCACTTCCCGCCGAAACGGACTCATAACCCTGCGGTTAGGCGCACTGTGATGCACCGGGTGTGTCCTTCGCCACATTCGTCCGGCATGTGCCCGCGCGGCACCCCGGGGCGCGCCGGGTGACAGTCCGCGCCCCCCGCCCCGGCCCCGCGTGCGCCCCGGGGGCCGGAGGCCGCGCGCCCCCCGCGCGGCGATCCGCACGCCCCCGGAGGGGGTAGGTTTGCGCCTTGTGGAGGATCTCGACCAACGCATCGTCCAGCTGCTCCTCCAAGACGGCCGGATGAGCTACACGGACCTGGGCAAGGCCACCGGCCTGTCCACCTCGGCGGTGCACCAGCGGGTGCGCCGGCTGGAGCAGCGCGGGGTGATCCGCGGCTACACCGCGATCGTCGACCCGGACGCCGTCGACCTGGCGCTCACCGCCTTCATCTCGGTGAAACCCTTCGACCCCAGCGCCCCGGACGACACACCCGAGCGGCTGGCCGACCTGCCCGAGATCGAGGCCTGCCACAGCGTCGCGGGCGACGAGAACTACATCCTCAAGGTCCGCGTCGGCGCCCCCGGCGACCTGGAGGACCTGCTCGCGCGGATCCGCAGCGCCGCCGGCGTCTCGACCCGCACCACCGTCGTGCTGTCCACCCCCTACGAGGCGCGACCCCCGAAGCTCTGACCGGCCCGCGCGGGGGTGCAGACTAGGCCGCATGACCGAACGCACCCTCCCTCCCGGCCCGCCCTCGGGCCGGAGGGGCCCACGAACCGTCCTGCTGCGCGGCGGCGCCGTCTACAGCCCCGCCGACCCCTTCGCCACCGCGATGCTCGTCGAGGGCGAGCACGTCGCCTGGGTCGGCAGCGACGGCGCCGCCGAGGCGTACGCGCAGACCGCCGACGAGATCGTCGAACTGGACGGTGCCCTGGTCACCCCCGCCTTCGTCGACGCCCATGTGCACGCGACCTCCACCGGTCTCGCGCTGACCGGCCTCGACCTCACCGGCACCCCCTCGCTGGCCGCCGCGCTGGCCGCGCTCACCGCCTTCGCCGCCGCCCAGGAGCAGCCCGGCGGCGTGCTGATCGGCCACGGCTGGGACGAGACCGGCTGGCCGGAGGGCCGCCCGCCCACGCTCGCCGAGCTGGACGCCGCCGCCGGGGGCGCCGCCGTCTACCTCTCCCGCACCGACGTGCACTCCGCCCTCGCCACCAGCGCCCTGCGCACGCTGACCGAGGGCCTCGCCGAGCAGCCCGGCTTCCACGCCGACGGCCCGCTCACCCGCGACGCCCACCACGCCGTGCGGCGCACCGCGCTCGCCCGCCTCACCCCCGGGCAGCGCCGCGCCGCCCAGCGCGCCGCCCTGGTCCGCGCCGCCGAGCTCGGCATCGGCGCCCTGCACGAGTGCGCCGGGCCCGAGATCTCCTCCGAGGAGGACCTCGCCGCCCTGCTGGAGCTGGCCGCCGAGGGCGAGGGCCCCGAGGTGTTCGGCTACTGGGGCGAGCTGAGCGGGCGCGGCGGCGTCGAGACCGCCCGCCGGCTCGGCGCGGTCGGCGCCGGCGGGGACCTCTTCGTCGACGGCGCGCTCGGCTCGCACACCGCCTGCCTGCACCGCGACTACACCGACGCCCCGCACACCGGCACCGCCTACCTGACCGCCGCCCAGGTCGCCGACCACGTCGCCGCCTGCACCGAGGCCGGCCTGCAGGCCGGGTTCCACGCGATCGGCGACGCCGCGGTCGCCGCCGTCGTCGAGGGCGTCCGCGCCGCCGGCGACCGGGTCGGCGCCGACCGGGTCCGGGCGCTGCGCCACCGGGTCGAGCACGCCGAGGCGCTGGACGACAAGACCGTCGCCGCCTTCGCCGAACTGGGCCTGACCGCCTCCGTGCAGCCCGCCTTCGACGCCGCCTGGGGCGGCCCGGACGGCATGTACGTCCAGCGCCTCGGCGCCGAGCGGGCCGCCGCGCTCAACCCCTTCGCCGCCCTGCTGCGCTCCGGCGTCCCGCTGGCCTTCGGCTCGGACGCCCCGGTCACCCCGCTCGACCCCTGGGGCACCGTCCGGGCCGCCGCCTTCCACCGCACGCCCGAGCACCGGATCTCGGTGCGGGCCGCGTTCACCGCCCACACCCGCGGCGGCTGGCGGGCGATCGGCCGCGACCAGGACGGCGTGCTCGTCCCCGGCGCGGTCGCCAGCTTCGCCGTCTGGGCCGCGGGCGACCTCGTCGTCCAGGCCCCCGACGACCGGGTGGCCGGCTGGTCCACCGACCCGCGCTCCGGCACCCCGGGCCTGCCCGACCTCACCCCCGGCGAGCCGCTGCCCGCCTGCCTGCGCACCGTGGTCCGCGGCCGCACCGTCCACCTGGCGGCCGCCGGGTAGCGCGGGGCGCCGCGGCGGGCGGGCGTCCCGGGACGCCCGCCCGCCGCGGGTACGACCCTCAGCTCACGGCCGGGTGTCGTTCCGGGGTACCTTCTTCGGACAGCGTCCGAACAGCCGTCCCCGTTCCCCCGCGGGGCGGCGGCGAGAGAGATGGTGCGACGGTGGCCATGCCCGTCACCCAGGAGCGGTCCGGGACCGCGCCCGAGACCCCCGACGAGGCATCAGGCCGGGGCCGCGCCGCCCGCGTGCTCGCCCGGATCCGGGCCGGCCTTCCGCGCACCGGGCTGGCCGCGCTCGCCGGCCTGCTGCTCGCGCTGGCCTTCCCGCCCTTCGACCTCTGGCCGCTGTCGGTCCTCGGCGTCGCCGCGCTCTCGCTGCTCACCCGGGGCCGCACCGCCCGGCAGGCCGCCTGGACCGGCTTCGCCTTCGGCCTGCCGTTCTTCCTGATGCTGCTCAGCTGGCTGCGGGTGATCGGCTGGGACGCCACCGTCGGCCTGTCGGTCGTCGAGGCGCTGTTCCTCGCCGCCCTCGGCTCCGGCCTCGCGGTCACCTCCCGGCTGCCCGCATGGCCGCTCTGGGGCGCCTGCCTGTGGATCACCCAGGAGTGGGCCCGCGACCGGCTGCCGCTCGGCGGCTTCCCCTGGGGCCGGCTCGCCTTCGCGAACACCGCCACCCCGTACACCCCGCTGGCCGCGCTCGGCGGCGCCCCGCTGGTGACCTTCGCCGTCGCCCTCTCCGGCACCCTGCTGGCCTGGGCGGCCGTGCGGGCGGTCGGCCGCGGCACCGCGCGCCGCCCGGCGCAGGCCGCGGCCGCCGGGCTCGGCGCCGTCGCCGCCATGCTCGCCGGCTACCTGGTGCCGGTGCCCACCGCGGCCGCCGACACCGTCAAGGTCGCCGTCATCCAGGGCAACGTGCCCAACCCCGGCATGGACTTCCTGGGCCGCCCGATGATGGTGCTCAACAACCACGCCGCCGCCACCGAGAAGCTCGCCGAGGACATCAAGGCCGGCCGGGCCGAGAAGCCGGACATCGTGATCTGGCCGGAGAACTCCTCCGACCTCGACCCGTTCAGCGACCCGCTGGCCTACGCGCGGATCGACGAGGCGGTGCGGGCGGTCGGCGTGCCCACCCTGGTCGGCACCCTGGTCGACGGCCCCGACGAGCAGCACGTGCAGAACGAGGGCATCGTCTGGGACCCGCAGACCGGCCCCGGCGCCTCCTACACCAAGCAGCACCCGGTGCCGTTCGGCGAGTACGTGCCCTTCCGCGACCAGCTGTCCAAGGTGATCACCCGGCTCCAGCGGGTCGCCCGGGACTTCTACCCCGGCGACCACAACGGCGTCATGCAGCTCGGCCCGGCCCGGATCGGCGACGTCATCTGCTTCGAGGTCGCCTACGACGAGATCGTCCGCGACACCGTCGACCAGGGCGCCCGGGTCCTCGTCGTGCAGACCAACAACGCCACCTACGCCAAGACCGGCCAGCCGGAGCAGCAGCTCGCGATGAGCCGGCTGCGCGCCGTCGAGCACGGCCGCGCGGTGCTGATCGCCGCGACCAGCGGCATCAGCGCGGTGATCGCCCCGGACGGCACCGTCGTCGAGCGCACCGAGGAGCTGACCGCCGCCGAGCTGTCCGCGACCGTCCCGCTGCGCGACGGCACCACGGTCGCCGACCGGGTCGGGGCGGTCCCGGAGTGGACCCTCGCCGTGGCGGGCCTGCTGGCCTGCGCCGGCGGCGTCCTGCTCGCCCGCCGGCGCCGCGGCGGCGCGGACGCCGCCCCGGGTGGAACACCGGCCGCCGGCTGATCGTTGGACCAGGTGGTGCCGTAGCCGGCCCGGACCTCCCGTGCGGCGCGCAGAGCACCGCCTGGAGTGGATTCGTACCGTGACCCAGCAAGCTACCCCCGCCCGTCCGGCGCCGCGCTCGAAGCTGCGGCGCGTGCTGCCGCTGCTGCTGACCGCCTGGCTGGTGCTGGAGATCTGGCTGCTGGTCCAGGTCGGCTCGTGGCTGGGCGGCCTGACCGTGGTGCTGCTGCTGATCGCCGGTGCGGTGATCGGCGGCTCGCTGATCAAGCGGGCCGGCGCGCGGGCGCTCTCGGCGGCCCTGGAGCAGACCCGCGACCCGAAGTCGAAGCAGCCGCAGACCGGCACCAGCCTGACCGTGCTGGCCGGCCTGCTGCTGATCCTGCCGGGCTTCCTCTCGGACGCCCTGGCGCTCACCCTGCTGTTCCCGCCGACCCGCGCGCTGTGGCGGGCGGCCGGGCGCCGGGTGGCCGACAAGGCGCTGCGCTCCACCGCGGGCGCCGGCGCCGACCCGTTCGCGGACGCGATGCGGCTGCAGGAGCAGCTGCGCATCCACCGCCCGGACGGCAAGGTGATCCAGGGTGAGGTGGTCGAGCCGGGCAGCGGTCCGGCGGCCGGCCCGCAGGGACCGGACACCACCTACCGCCCGCCGATCAACGGCTGAGCACGGTGGGCCGGCGCCGGGCGGCCGGCGCCGGCCCACGCGAAAGGGACCCTGGTGACCAGGGTCCCTTTTCGCGTGCCCCCGCCCGTCGGCGGGAGCGGGGTCAGGCGCTCTTGCGGGTGTCCCGCGGGTGCACCGCGAGGTTCATCCCACCGGAGCGGAGCACGGCCAGCCGCTCGGCCAGCACCTCCTCCAGCTCCTCGCGCGTCCGGCGCTCCATCAGCATGTCCCAATGGGTGCGCGTCGGCTTCACCTTCTTCTCCTCCGGCTCGTCGCCGTCCAGAAGTGCCGCCTCCTGGCCACAGAAACGGCATTCCCAGGTCGCGGGGATCTCCGCCTCGACCGAGAAGGGAACCTCGAATCGGTGTCCGTTCTGACATGCGTACTCGACGGTCTGGCGGGGAGCCAGATCAATACCGCGGTCGGTCTCGTAGCTAGTGGCCCCGAGTCGCGTGCCGCGGAGAGCTCGCTCGCTCATGAATCGTGCCTCCCGGGCTTATGGCCCACAGGACTAGTGGTCGCTGTTCTTCGTCGTTCGGTCAACGCTCGGCTTCCGACGAAGATTCCCGTCCCGGGACATGCGTCGTCTGTCGTGCCGCCCCTGTTTGTACCCACCGGCGCCCGATTTGTCACATCTGGGCGGTGATATCACCCCAGGTGTCACCTATTTCACATCTGGTGATCGGTCGGCCGTTCCCCGACGAGCGTACCGGGAGGGGAACCGGCGGCCTGCGCCGCCCCTCCCGTCCGGGTGCCGGTCCGCCGGTCAGGCGAGCGGGCGGAAGCGTAGCGCAGCCGGGCCCTTGGCGAGGTCCACCCCGGCGTGCGGCTCGGGGCCGAGCTCCACCGGGACGGTCGGCGGGCCGTCCGGAACCGGCTGCACGGGCTGCACGGGCTGCACGGGCCGCACCGGCTGGACGGGCGCGGCCGGGGCGGGCGCCTCGGTCCGGGTGTCGCGGTGCGGCAGCAGGGCGATCACCGCGTCCCGCAGCGCCGCCGGGGCCTCCTCGTCCAGCGGGTCGACGGTGGCCGGCACCTGGAGGCGGACCGGGGCGCCGGTGCCGATCCGGGCGTAGCCGCGTCCGGCCGGGGCCTGCGCGGCGGGCACGATGTCCAGCGGCACCCCGAGCGCCGCGTGGCCCGCCTCGGGGCCGGCCGGGCCGAGCACCACCCGGGCCCGGGTGGTGGCCCGCACGCTCGGCGAGATCCGGTCCCGGGCCTCGACGTCGTCGGCGACCACCACGGTGACCCGGGCGGCCCGGCCGTGCCGCAGCGGCAGCTCCAGGAGGTCCTGCGGGTCGGGGCGGCCCTCGGCGTGGGCCAGCTCGCTCAGCTCGGTCGGGTGGTCGAGCAGCAGCCACAGCGGCCGGGTGACGTCCTCCGGGACGGCGCTGCCGGCGTGCCGGGCGGCGTTCAGCACGGTGAGCCGGCGCTCGGTCTCCTGGGCCGCCCACTGCAGCGCGGCCAGCGCGCCGTGCAGGCTGGTCTCCACGGTGTGCACGCCGGGCCGGTTGACCAGGCAGGCGTGCTCGCCGGTCCCGGCGCCGTCGATCACCACCAGGTCGGCGAAGGGCAGCGCCTGCAGCGCCACCGAGCGGACCAGGCTGGAGGTGCCGTAGCCGGCGACGCCGAGCGCCAGCAGGTGCGGCTCGGCCGAGCGCGGGCCGGTGCGCCAGACCACCGGCGGCTGCTGGGCGAGCGCCCCGCCCTGGTGCACCGGGATGGTGCGGGCGCTGCCGTCCCCGTCGGTGAAGCCGAGCACGATCTCGCCGGGGGCCGCCACGAACCGCTGCGCGGCGATGTCGGTGGGCAGCGGCGCCAGGGCGGCGATCCGCAGCGTGTTGGACTCCTCGTCCCAGTCGAAGCGGTACTCCCGGGCCCGCCCGGCCTTGCCCTGGACGACCTGCTCGATCCGGGCCCGGGCGGCCGGCTCGGTGTCGGTGAAGTACGCCGGGTAGGCGATCTCCAGCCGGGCGAGCCGGCCCTCGGCGTCGAACTCCCAGCCGGAGAAGGCGTCCCGGTGGCTGCCCTCGTGGTGGTAGAGCGGGCTGAGGCCGTCGGGCCCGGCCAGGTACGGGGTGAGCGCCGCGTACAGCGCGCCGAGCTTGACCTCGGCGAGGTCCGGCTCGGGCGGGGCGGGCGCGGCCTTGGGCGCGCGGCCCGCCCAGGCGGCGCTGGCCATCAGCGCGATCAGTGCGAACAGCAGGCCGTGCGGCAGCAGGTAGATCCCGATCAGCAGGGCGGCGGTGAGGAAGAGCGTCGGGCCGCGCCGGTCCTTCGGGGTGCTCCGCCAGCGCTCCTTGGCCCAGGCGGTGTGGTGGCGCAGTCCGCGGCCGATGACGGTGAGCGGCGCGAACATGTCGGAGGCGTGGTCGCCGGCGGTGCGGGCGAGGTCGCGGCCCCTGGCGAGGTGGTGGCGGTTGAGCGGCATTCCTGGCTCCCCGGGCGAGTGGGACGGTCGGTGGGAAGGGCGTGCGGCCGGCGGCAACGACCGGGCCCGGGGCGGTGGGATCCGCGCCCGGGCCGGTACGGGGAGTGGGGCTAGAACTTGATGCCGCCGAGCAGGCTGGCGAGGCTGGCGCCGCCCGCCGTGATGCTCGGTGCGATGGAGGAGCCGGCGACGTAGAAGCCGAAGAGGGCGCAGACGAGGGCATGGGAGACCTTGAGTCCGTCCCTGCGGAAGAAGAGGAAGGCGATGGTGCCGAACAGGACGATGCCGGAAATCGAGAGGATCACGATCTGCTCCTCGGGGGGAGGGGGCGGGGACAGTGCCACGGAAAGTGCCACAATCGTGACAAAAGGTAATAGCGGATGGAACGGGGCAAATGGGTGGATTCCCGGAGTGGCCGCCCGGTGCCGGAAAGTTCGCCCGAACGGCCGCGCAACCTTCGCGCTCGCGCCTCGTGCGCTACCGTGCCTCCGGCGCGACCGCCGACAACGCCGGACGGCCCCCGCCGGGGCGCGTCCCCGGAGAAAGGCCGAGACATGACCGACACCCCCGACGCCGATGTGATCGCCCTGGCCGGCAAGCTCTTCGACGCCGCCCGGGCCGGCGACACCGCCACCCTCGCCGCGTACGTCGACGCCGGCGCCCCGGCCGACCTCACCAACGACCGCGGCGACACCCTGCTGATGCTCGCCGCCTACCACGGCCACGCCGCCGCCGTCACCGCCCTGCTGGAGCGCGGCGCCGACCCGAACCGGGCCAACGACCGCGGCCAGACCCCGCTCGCCGGCGCCGTGTTCAAGGGCAGCGACGACGTCCTCGACGCGCTGCTCGCCGGCGGCGCCGACCCGGCCGCCGGCACCCCGTCCGCCGTCGACACCGCCCGGATGTTCGGCAAGGAGGCCCTGGTCGCCCGCTTCGAGGGCCGCCCCGAGGCGGGCTGAGCGCGGGCCGTAGGCTTGACCACCATGGAGAGCACCACCACCGGCGGCCCCTTCGTGCACGACACGAAGGGCGACGGCATCGAGATCCGGATCACCGGCTTCGGCCACCCCGACGCCCAGCTCCTCGCGGCCGAGGTCCAGCAGGAGTACGTCCGCCGCTACGGCGAGGCCGACCTCACCGAGCTGCACCCCGAGCACTTCGACCCGCCGGCCGGCCTCTTCCTGGTCGCCTACCTGGACGGCGTGCCGGTCGCCTGCGGCGGTTGGCGGGCCAAGCGGGCCGCGCCGTTCGGCATCCGCGACACCGACGCCGAGCTGAAGCGGATGTTCGTCCGCCCCCAGGCGCGCGGCCGGGGCCTGGCCCGGGTGGTGCTGCGCCACCTGGAGCGGACCGCCGCCGAGGCCGGGCGCACCCGGTTCATCCTGGAGACCGGCACCGAGCAGCCCGAGGCCGTCGCCCTGTACACCTCCGAGGGCTACGCGGCGATCGAGAAGTTCGGCCTCTACCGCGAGCACGAGCAGAGCATCTGCCTCGGCAAGGAGTTCGACGGCGCGTTCGCCGTCTGACCCGCGCCCCGGCCGGGTAGCCTCCCGAGGGGTCCGACGGGCCCCTCGGGAGGCTCGCGGGTTCGCGGGAGACGGGGGAGCGGTACGGATGACCGGATCGGTGCCACCCGCCCCGCTCGCCGAACTCGCCGCGCCGGGCGGACCGTTGGATCGGCTGGTGGCCGCCGGACTGCGCGCCGCCGGGACCGGCGGCGTCTGGTCGGTCGGCGACGCGGGCGGGGTCCGCGGCCGCGGCCGCACCGGGGTGCTCGGCCAAGGCCCGTACAGCGAGCGGCCGATGGACCACGACACGGTCTTCGACCTGGCCAGCGTCACCAAGATCGTCGCGCTCTGGCCGTGCGCCGGAGCCCTGTGGCAGGCCGGCCGTCTTCCGCTGGACCGGCCCCTCGGCGACTACTGGCCGCCGGCCGCCGGCCGTCCCGTCGGTTCCGTGACAGCCCGTCAGCTGCTCACCCACACGGCCGGGTTGCCGCTGCGCACCAGGTTCGCCGCGCTGTACGGGAGCGACCCGGCGGCGATCCGCGCCGGGGTGCTCGCGGCCCCGCTGCACCGCCCGCCCGGCGCCGCCGTCGAGTACACCGACCGGGCCGCGGTCCTGCTCGGCCACCTGGTGGAGTCGCTGGCCGGCGCGCCGCTCGACGAACTCGCCGCCCGGCAGACCTGGCGGCCGCTCGGCATGGCCGACACCCGCTACGGCCCGCTCGGCCCGGAGTGGGAGGGCCGCACCGCCCCCACCGAGGACGAGCCGACGGCGGGCGGCGCGCTGTGCGGCGTCGTGCACGATCCCTCCGCGCGGCTGCTCGGCGGTGTCTCCGGCAACGCCGGCGCCTTCTCCACCGCCCGTGACCTGGAACGCTTCCTCACCGCGCTGCTGGCTCCGCCCGCCGGGGCGGCGCCCCCGTGGGACGGGCCGTGGGCCGCCGAGTCGCTGCGGGTGCACACCGGCGGCCTCGCGCCCGCCCGCGGCCTGTCCTGGCTCTGCGCCGCCGGCACCGACCCGGCCGAGGGCACCTTCGTCCACTACGGCTTCACCGGGACCGGCATCTGGATCTCCCGCCGCCGCGGCCGCTGGGCGCTGCTGCTCACCAACAAGGTCCACTACGACCGGGACTTCCGGCCGCTCACCGACCTGCGCAACGCCTTCCGCCGGACGGTCTTCGGATAGGGCGTGCGGCGAAAGGCGTCGCCCGGGAATTCCGTGAGCCATTCGGACGTTGCTTCCCGCCATTGACGGGGGCGCTGCCGAGGGGCATGCTGATCCCTGTTGCGGGACTATTGCGCAAGGCTGTCACCGATATTTCCGACGCCCCGGGGGAAGGGCGTTGGAAACAGGGCCGGAAGGCCCCCCAGATTTGTGGGGGGCGAATCCGCTCCGGCCGTCGGGGGGTGTCGGCCACTCCGCTTCGGCCGGGATCGGCCGAGGTCAGCGCCGTGCCGCCCGGAGGGATGCGACCCGGGCGGCGGCGACCGTGAGTTTCCAGGGCAGCGCACGATTTCAGGAATGCGGTGATTCCATGGTGGTCCAGAACTCTGCCGGAGACCGGCGCGGGAACTTCCCGGGTGGCGGTCGGGAGATATTCGCGGGAGAGTCCGGCAAGTCCGCCCGGCCGGTTTCCGGGGCGGCTCCGGGGGAATTGGCGGGCGAGGACTTCGGGACGGCGCTGCGGCGGCTCAGACTGGAGCGCGGCCTGTCCATGCGGGCCCTCGCCCAACGGCTCGGCTACAGCGCGCACAGCGTCTTCTCCGACATCGAGGCCGGCCGCCGCATCCCCTCCGAGTCGCTGACCGGCTCCTACGAGGAGTGCTTCGGCCTGCCGCCGGGCTCGCTGCTCCCGCTGCGGCGGCGCGCCCTGGCCGACCGGGCCCGCCGGCTGACCGGCCGCCCGGCCGCCGCGCCGCCACCGGCGCCGTCGATCCCGCCCGAGCCGGCCTGGGCCGCGGCCGGGGGCGGCCCGCACCGGTCGACCGCGCCCGACTCGGTGCTGGACGCCGCCGCCCGGCTGGCCGTCGCCGTCCTCTCCCGCACCCGGACCGTGGTCGACCGCTGGCGCGGGTGAGGACCCCGACGGCGCTCCCTCAGCCCGCGGTGGCGGCCCGCCGCGCCAGGCATTCGGCACGGGCGGCGCGGACGTCCTCGTCGTCCGGCAGCAGCTCGGCGGCGATGTCCAGGTCGGCCAGCGCCGCCTCCCAGCGGTCGGTGCGCAGCAGCACGAAGGCGCGGTTGAAGCGGACCAGCGGATCCTCGGGCGCGAGGCGGACGGCATGCTGGAGGTCGGCCAGCGCGGCCTCCGGCTCGCCCGCCCGGTAGGCGGCGCCGGCGCGCCCGCAGAGCGCGGGCAGCAGGTCCGGATCGGTGCGCAGCGCCCGGTCGAAGGCCTCGATGGCGGCGCGCTGGTCGTCCTGCTCGGCGTGCACCCGGCCCAGCACCGCCAGCAGATGGGCGTTGTCCGGGGCCAGCGCCAGGCCGGCCAGGGCGTCGCGCTCGGCGCCCGCCACATCGCCCTCGTCGAGCAGCAGCCCGGCCCGGTTGACGTAGGCGTCGACGAAGCTCGGGTCCAGCACCAGCACGTAGCCGAAGTCCGCGAGCGCGCCCTCGACGTCGCCCAGCGAGCAGCGGACGTCGCCGCGGTTGTAGTACACCTCCGGGAACGGCGGGCCGAGCCGCAGCGCGGTCCCGTACGCGGCCAGGGCGCCCTCCTCGTCGCCGCGCCGGCGCAGCAGGTTGCCGAGGTCGAAGTGGTACTCCGGGTAGTTCGGGTCGCTCTCGATGACGGAGCGCAGGTCCGCGAGCGCCTCGTCCAGCCGGCCGAGGCCGGCCAGCACGGTGGAGCGGTTGTGCCGCAGCACCGAGCGGTGCAGGCTGTGCTCGTCCGCGCCGAGGTCCCGGTCGAGCTCCGCCAGTCCGGCGGTGACCAGGTCGAGCGCGGCCTGCGGGCGGCCGCGGTGGGCCTCGACGAGGGCCAGGCCGTTGTTGTGGAAGACGGTGTTGAAGGCGCGCTGGCGCGGGTCGGGCAGCAGCGAGGCGATCGCGATCGCCTGGTTGATCCAGGCCACCGCCCGCTCGTGGTCGCGGCGGTCCGGGGAGCGGTGGCGGGT
The DNA here is from genome assembly GCF_042268405.1 of Kitasatospora sp. NPDC056184. Classification (NCBI taxonomy): domain Bacteria; kingdom Bacillati; phylum Actinomycetota; class Actinomycetes; order Kitasatosporales; family Streptomycetaceae; genus Kitasatospora; species Kitasatospora sp. NPDC056184. The sequence goes on from NZ_JBHJUI010000010.1 coordinate 86,960, forward strand.
GTAGAGCATCGCCGTCGCGTAGGCGCACTGGAGGTGGGCGGTCGGGTCGACGGAGTGGACCCGCACCTCGTGGCAGACCGCCTCGGCCTCCTCGGCGCGCCCGAGGGCCGACAGCGAGGTCGGCATCTTGCCGGTGAAGTGCCACCAGGCCTGCGGGAACGCCACCGGGTCGAGGTGGGAGCGGCCGCGGCGGCAGAACTCCAGGCTGGCGTGGTAGAAGCCGAGCAGCATGCAGGCGTCCATCGCCTTGGCGAGCGCGGGGAGGCCGGCGCCGCCGACGTCGGTGCCGTGTTCGAGGTGGTAGGGGAGGGCGCCCAGGTCGAGCGAGGGCTCGCCGAGCGCGGCGAGTTCGGCGGCCCGCCGGTCGTGCAGTTCCCGGCGCTCGCGCACGGGCAGCGCGCGGTAGGCGGCCAGGGCGGCCGGGTCGTCGCCGGTGCCGTCGCCGGCCACGTACCGGGCGGCCAGCTCGGCCTCGGTCGGCGCTTCGCCCTGCGGTTCGCCCCGGGGTTCGCTCTGCGCTTCGCCCTGCGCTTCGCTCCGGGGAGCGGTGACGAGCGTGCAGTACCGGGCCAGCACCTCGGGCAGGTTCTCGCCGAGCGGCGTGCCGGCCTCCACCGCCCGGTCGACGGGCAGCGGGTCGAGCAGCGCCCCGGTGCCGCCCGCGACCACGGTCAGCAGCGCCGGATCGGTGCGCCGGAGCAGGACGGAGAGGAACTCCAGGTCGGTCGGGTCGGCGTGGTCGAGGTCCTCGACCAGCAGGGCGTGCGGCCCGTCGGCCCGCCGGGTCAGCAGCTCGGCCAGGAACTCCTGGAGGCCGTGCGCGATGCGCAGGGTCCGCCAGCGGGAGTAGAACCTGGTCCGCTCCTGCGGGACGGCCAGCGAGGTCAGCGTCTCCCGGGCGGCCGGCACCCGCTCGCGCAGCTCCGGCGCGACGGTCAGCAACTCCACCTGGTGCGCGGCGACCAGCTCCGGCCACCGCTCGGCCGCCGCGGGCACGACGGCGCGCAGCAGCGTGCCGGCCGCCGTGTAGGGGCCGCGCAGCCGGCGGTGCGCGGAGACCTCGGGCAGCAGCGGCTCCGGCAGCGCGAGCGCGGCCCGGGCGGCGGCGCGGTCGCGGCGCAGGGTCCCGGTCACCAGGACGTGGTGGCCGGATCCGGTGGACGGTGTGGACATCGGACCTCCAGGGGCGGCGGGGCGGGGCGGGATCAGGGGGCGGCCGGGAGTGCGCCGGGAGTGGCCGCCGCGCGCCGGGCCCGCCGCTCCCGCAGGTACAGCGCGGTGGAGAGGGCGACCTCGCCGACGGTCAGGGCGAGGAAGACGATGCTGTCGGCCAGTCCGGCCCAGCGGTGGCCGCCGTCCCCGGACAGCTGGTCGAGCACCGACCGGTACGCCCGGGCCACGATCGGCGGCAGGTTCACCGCGAGCGTCGCCAGGGCCAGCGTGTAGCCGACCGCCATCAGCACCGCGTACCAGCGGGCCACCGCGCGGTCCCGCGGGTGCCAGCGCTCCGGGTCGTACGGGGCCGGGCGGCCGCGCAGCCGTGCCCAGCGGTCGGCCAGCAGTTGCTTGGCGGTGGTGTGCAGGTCCACGCAGCCCAGCACCGTGACGACGAGGTAGTACACGTCGGTGCGCAGGAAGAAGAAGGCCTGCCAGATCACCCGCAGCACGGTCGAGTAGGCCAGGCCGAGCGCGACCCCGCCGACCGCGGACAGCGCGCCGTCGGCGTGCCGGGTGCCGGCCGCGACCAGCGTCAGCACGGCCAGCACACCCAGGTCGGCGAGCACCCCGGCGAGCATCGGCAGGATCCGGCGCCGGCGGTCCACGCTGACCAGGCCGTCGAGTTCGGTCTGCACCACCACGAAGTACAGCCGCCGGCCCACCGACAGCCGGGACGGCAGGCCCAGCCGCCGGCCGGCCAGCGCGTGCGCGGCCTCGTGCACCAGGATCAGCGGCGCCTGCGCCAGGAACATCACGATGACCAGCACCGACAGGTACGGGGTGAAGAACAGGTGGCGGTAGCCGGGGACCAGCTCGGGCGAGCGCACCAGGGCGACCGCCGAACCGGCCAGCAGCGCCAGGTAGAGCGCGGCGCCGACCGGGGAGAACACCGCGCGGCCCAGCCGCTGCCAGCGCACCGGCGCGGGCGGCGGGGCGGGTGCCTCGCCCGGGTCGCGCAGGAAGCCCAACTCGCCGAGGTCGGCGACGAACTCCTCGATGTCGACCGCCTCGCCGTAGCTCTCCGCGTACCAGCGGGCCGCCTCGGCGGGCTCGGTGCCCTCGACCAGCCGCCGCAGCAGGGCGGCGCCGTCGGCGGGCAGGACGACGAAGGTGCCCTCGTCGAGCCGGCCGACGGTCACCTCCTCGCCCTCCGGCTGGAAGACCAGCGGGTGGAAGGCCAACGGGGCTTCGCCGCGCGGTTGTTCGGGGATCGGGAGGCCGTCGCTCGCCGGTCCGGGCGGTGCGGTGGCAGGCCGGTCTGGCATCGCTCCTCCGAGCGGATCGCCGGGCGGGGGTCGTCGCGGCTCGTCGGCGCGGGCCACCGGCGGCGGGCGGGGTCGTGGAGACCGCCCGCCGCCGGGGCACGGCGCTCGGGACTAGGCCGGGAGCACGACGGGCGGCCAGGTCGGGCCACAGGGGCCGCCGCCGTAGAGCGAGGCGCCGCTGGTCAGGCGGACGGAGCCCGCCTTGCGAATGGCGATCTTCTTCATGTCGGTCACCTCCTCTCGCGGGTGTAGGGACGACGGTGCCCCCGGGCCGGACCCGGGCCGCCGCCGGGGCGGCCGACCGGGTCCGTCGGGGACACGTCATCTCTAGCAGGGGAGGAGGTCTGTACTCGATGCCTCGCGAACACTTCGGGTCCAGGGCCAGAACTGGTCGCGTACGGCGCCGCGAACACGGCGTGAGCCCGCGAACCGACGGTGCGTCAGGCCGATCCGGGCGCGTCAGATCAGCGTGGACCAGTACGACCAGAACCGATTGAGGACCAGCAGGGCGATCACCGCCGCCCACAGCACCGGCAGTGCCCAGTGGTAGCGGGCCGCCTCCCGGACCACCGGCCGCAGCCGGGGTCCGACCGGGATCACCCCGGAGCGCAGGTTGTGCAGTGTCGTGTACCAGAACAGCGTCACCACCGTCGCCCAGACCACCATGCAGTACGGGCAGAGCGCGCCGATGTCGTACAGCGCCTGGTCGATCAGCCAGTGCACGAAGCCCACCCCGAACACCGTCCCCGCCTGGAGGCCGAGCCAGAACCACCGGCGGTACGCGGCCCCCGCCAGCAGCCCGGCGCCGACCGCCGCCAGTGCGCCGAACGCGGCCAGCCCCAGCAGCGGGTTGGGGAAGCCGAGCACCTCGGCCTGGTCGGTGCGCATCACCGAGCCGCAGCTGATCACCGGGTTGAGGTTGCAGCTCGGGATGTAGGAGGGGTCCTCCAGGATGCGGAGCTTGTCGAAGGTCAGCACGGCCGAGGCGGCCAGCCCGATCAGGGCGGCGACCAGCAGGAACAGGGAGAACGCGCGGCCCGCGCCGATCGGCGCCGCACCGGGGGCGGCCGGTGCGGGGGAGGCGGGGCGGGAGGACGGCGAGGAGGGGGGCAGAGCGGTCGATGCGGTCATGGCAGAGCACTCCGTGGGTGAGGAAGGGGCCGGCCCGGCCGGGAATCGGCCGGGCCGGTGGTGCTCACTGCAAGCCCGCGGCCTGCTTCACCTGGGCGGTGAACTGCTCCGGCGTCACCGCGCGGTTGCCGCTGAACAGCGTCAGCTGCTTGCCGTCCACCTTCACCGTCGGGGTCCCGGTCACCCCGCTGTCGTTGAACGCGTCCGCCACCTTCTTCGCCCACGGCGCGTACGTCCGGTCGTTGACCGCCTTGACGAACGCGTCCGTCTTCAGGCCCGGCACCTGGTCCGCCAGCTCCAGCAGGAAGGCGACGTTGCCGAAGCCGTCCTCGCGCTCGTCGGGCTGGTTGGCGTACAGCACGTCGTGGTACGCCTTGAACTTGTCCACGCCCTCGTTCACGGCGGCGCCGATCGCGGCCAGCGCGGTGCGCGAGCCCTTCCCGTTGAGGTTCTTGTCCAGGAACGCGGCCAGGTGGTACTCGACCTTGACGGTGCCGTCGTCCACCAGCTGCTTGACGGCCGGGCCGTTGGCGGCCTCGAAGGTCTTGCAGACCGGGCAGCGGAAGTCCTCGAACACCTGGAGGGTGTGCGCGGCCTCCGGCTTGCCCCAGGTGATCACGGTGCCGTCGGCGCCGGAGGTGTTCGCCGGGACGACCAGCGTGGTCGGCTCGGCCGCCGCCGAGGAGGACTTGTCGTCGCCGGCCGTGCTGATCGCGAGTGCGGTGCCGCCGACCAGGGCGAGCGCGACGGCGGCCGAGACGCCGACGACGATCCGCCGACGGCGCTTGGCGGCCTGCTTCTCCTGGCGCTGGGCCTCCTGGATGCGCTCACGGGCGCTGGTCTTCTGGGCCTGCTTGCGGGAGGGCTTCTGGTTGGGGTGAGCCATGCTCGGTCAACTCCGTGGTGGGGGCGCGCCGCGGGGCGCGCGGGGGTGTCCCGCTCCGGCGCGCGGCGCGGCGTGCTGGGCACGGGGGCGCGGGGCGGGAGGGGTGACTGGACGAGAGGCGGAGTTGTGCGCCGCCCGCCGCGGGACCTTCGGAGGACCGGCCTCACCGCGTCGGCGAGGGGTCGGGCTTCGCAGGGCTCGTCAGCAGGCAGGCGCGAGCAGCGGCGGGCCGCGGCGCGGCGCGGGGCTCAGCACCACGTCCTCGCGGCGCGGGCGGCGGCGGTCCGAGACCGGCAGCGGCACCCGCAGCACCGGCCGGGCCGGCGCCGGGACCAGCAGCAGGACCAGCGCGCGCAGCGGCGCCGAGACGGCCTGGCGCAGGGCGCGCAGCGCCCGCCCGAGGCCCGACAGGGCGGCGTCGCCGAGCCGCAGCCAGGCGGCGGCGGCCAGCGCGATCACCAGGTGCACCAGCAGGAGCAGCACCTGGGTGGCGGCGGGCGCCAGCCGTCCGGAGTGCCCCAACTGGCCGTAGAACAGCGAGGATCCGTCCACCGAGCCGCCGCCACAGACCAGCAGGTTCATGCCGCGGGCCGGGAGGTCGCCGCCGAGGACCGGGCCACAGGCGGTCTGGCCCAGGTTGAAGGTCGTGTTGAGCAGCAGTTCGACCGGGACCATCACGGCGGCGATCTGCGGCAGCCGCCGCTCCCCGCCGGCGAGCACGGACGTGACCAGGAAGACGACGGCGGCGGCCATCGCCACCAGCGTGAGCGGCAGCGGACGGCCGGTGATGAGGACCTGGCCCAGCGCGGACAGCGGCACGGCGAGCGCGGTGAACACCGCGGCCCGCAGGGCCCTCGTCGCGTGGGTGGAGGTCGTCATGTTCGGGAGTATGTCACGACGTTTACATCGGGCACGAGGGTGCGTCCGGGGTCGCGGCCGGATCGGGGCACAGGTTGTCCCGCATCGGTCGTCCGTTCGGGAGGTGGGGGCGGGGAGTTCACCGGAGCGATGGGTTTGGCGGGGTGCCGGTCGGGTGAGGGGCCGTCAGCCACTGACGGGGGCGGTGGGGCGGTCCGACAATCGGGCGATGGACTACGCCCCTGGCCCGGGGGCGACGGCGCCGTGGCCCCTGCCCTGGCCGTCGCCCTGGGCGTCGCCGTGGCACTGCCCGTCGCCGTCGCCGTCGGTCCCTTCGCCGTCGGCCGCGTCGCCCTCACTGCCCTCGCCGACGCCGGTGGTGCCGACGCCGACGGTCTCCGCGGCGCCGTCGCCGTCGGTCCCTTCGCCGAGCTCCGCGCCCGTGCCGTCGGTGGTACCGACCTCCGTGGCCTCCGTGACCTCTCCGGCCTCCCCGGCCGCCTCACCGCACGCGGTGAGACCGGCCCCGACCCCGGTCCCGGTGCCGCCCCGGGCCCCGATCACCGTGGAAGCGGTGGCGCCCGTTCGGCCGGCCTCGCCGAGCTGGACGGCGCAGCCCCCGCCCCCGGCCCCGCCGACCGCCCCCGGCCCGACCGCCACCCTCGCGGTCGTCGCCGCCGCGCCCCCACCGCCCGCCGCTCCGCCCGACGCCGGGCTCGACCCGGGCACCTGGGCGGCCGTCCTCGTCCTCACCGTGCTCGTCCCGGCCGCCCTCGCGGCCGCCCTCGGCCACCACCACACGACCTCCCGGAGCCGCCGATGAACCCCGCCCCCCTGCTGAGCGCCGCCGCGTGCGTGGCCCTGGCCGTCGGCGCCCTCGCCGTCGCCCACCGCGTACGCCCGGCCGTCCCGGAGGGCGAACTCCCGCCCGAGCCCCACCCCGTCCTCTCCAGCATCGGCTCCGGCCTGCTGTCCGGCTTCATCCTGCTCACCGGCTTCCTCGTCGCCACCGGCTGGGCCGCCCGCACCACCGGCACCCTCCCACCCCGGGGCCTCTACCTCGCCGACATCGCCGCCGGCACCGCCGTCCTCCTCTACCCCGCCCTCGCCGGCCTCCCCTTCACCCCCCGCTACACCACCGCCGTAGTCTTCTTCGCCGCCCTGGTCGGCTACACCGTGTCCCTGGCCATCCAACTCCGCCCCTGACCCCACCCACTCCGACACGGGATTCCAGCCGGATCTCCCCGCGCGCCGGCGGCATGGAAAGTCGGCCAGGCCGACTTCCCGCCCCGGGCGCCACCGCACCGGGTTGGAGGCTCGCGTGCGCGGTGGCGGCGTAGGAAGTCGGGCAGGCCGACTATTCAATCCGCATGTTCCTGTCAATTGTGAGTGGTGGGGTGGCTTGGCGGGTGCTGTCGTGGCTCGGGCGGGCGGAAGGGGGTCTGCCCGGGGTGGGGTGGGCGGGCTAGCCTGGAGGCGTTCCGAAGGCGCCGGGGAAGGGTGCGGGCGGATGGCGGGCGACGTGGTCACGGTGGGTGAGGTGGTGCTCGGGCGGATCCGGGCGCAGGCCGAGGTGCTGGCCGGGCTGGACGAGGCGGTGCGGGCGGACCGGCCGGACGCCGTGCACCGGATGCGGGTCGCGTGTCGGCGGTTGCGCAGCGCGTTCCGCACCTACCGGCGGTTGCTCGCGCCCGGGGCCACGGACGAGTTGGTGGCCGAGCTGCGGTGGTTGGCCGCCGCGCTGGGGCGGGCCCGGGACCGGGAGGTGCTGGGTGAGCGGCTGGCGGCTCGGGCGCGGGAGCTTCCCGCGGAGTGCGGGCCCCAGCGGGTCGCGGCGGAGTTGGAGCGCTGGGGGAGTGCCGAGTACCGGCGGGTCCGGCCGGAGGTGGTGGCCGCGCTGGACAGCTCGCGCCGCCGCGCCCTGGCGGACGGCCTGGCGGCACTGCTGGCCGACCCGCCGCTGCGCGGTCGGGCGGGCCGGGCGGCCGGTCCGGAGCTGGCCCGGGTGGCCGCGCGCGAGCAGCGGCGGACGGCGGAGCGGGTGCGGACGGCGCTCGCGGACAGCGCGGAACCGGACGTGGCCCTGCACGAGGCCCGGAAGGCGGCCAAGCGCGCCCGGTACGCGGGCGAGACCGCGGTGCCGGTGGCGGGCCGGGCGGCGGAGCGGTACGTGGAGCGGATGAAGGCCGTCCAGGAGGTCCTGGGCGAGCACCAGGACGCGGTGGTGGCGTCGGCCGCGCTGCGGGACCGGGCGGGCGCGTCCGAGGAGCCGTTCGCCTACGGGGTGCTGTACGGGCAGCAGCTGGCCGAGGCGGAGCGGGCCAGGCTCGCGCTGCCGGAGGTGTGGGCGCGGGCCGCCCGGCCGAAGTTGGCGCGTTTCGTCTGAGCGGGTCACTCCTCGGCCGGGGCGAGGCCGGCGGTGCGGGCGGCGGTGCGGAGGAGGTCGCGGAGCATGGCGGTGGTGAGGCGGCCGGTGTTGGTGTTGCGCGGGCTCACGTGGTAGCAGCCGTACAGCTCCAGCGGTGGGCCGCCGTGGCGGGACGGCAGGGTGACGTGGGCGCCGTGGCCGAACAGGGGCCGCGGGCGTGGGATCGTCCAGCCGGCCGCGTCGAGTGCGGGGAGCAGCGCCTGCCAGGCGAAGCCCCCGAGGGCGACGACGCTGCGCACGGTGGGGCGCAGGAGGTCGAGCTCGCGGGCGATCCAGGGGCGGCAGGTGTCGCGTTCGGCGGTGGTGGGCTTGTTGTCGGGCGGGGCGCAGCGGACCGGGTCGGTGATCCGCACGCCGTGCAGGGCCAGGCCGTCGCCGTGGCGGACGGACTCGGCGCGGTTGGCGAGGCCGAGGCGGTGGAGGGCGGCGTAGAGGAGGTCGCCGGAGGGGTCGCCGGTGAAGATCCGGCCGGTGCGGTTGGCGCCGTGTGCGGCGGGGGCGAGGCCGACCAGCACGAGCGGGGCGTCGGGCGGGCCGAAGCCGGGGATCGGGCGGGCCCAGTAGTCCCAGTCCAGGTAGGCGCGGCGCTTGGTGCGGGCGGTCTCCTCGCGCCACTCGACCAGTCGCGGGCAGGCCCGGCAGCCGGTGACGACGCGGTCGAGGGCGGTGAGGTCCGCGGCGCGGGCGGCGGCCGCGGCGGGGTGGCGCGGGTGGTCCGGGTCGTCGGCGGGGTCCGGGAGGCCGACGGGGGGCTGCGGCTGCGGCATGGCGACGATCCTAGGGCGGGAACCCGGTTCGTTCGGGAGTCGGCCGGGCAGGCGTAGCGTGGAACCAGTGGTTCCGGCGGTCGACGGCCGGGTCGGGTCGGCGGCGGGCGGGGCTCGCTGCTGCGCGAGGAGGCCGTCATGGTCGTCGATGTGGTGGTCGGGGTCATTGTCGCGGTGCTGTTGCTGACGGCCGTGGTGGGCGGGCTGAGCCTGCGGGTGGTGCAGCAGTTCCAGCGGGGTGTGGTGTTCCGCTTCGGTCGGGTGCGCGACGAGGTGCGCGCTCCGGGGCTGGTCGCGCTGATGCCGGTCGCGGACCGGCTGCGCCGGGTGAACGTGCAGATCGTGACGCTGCCGATCCCGGCGCAGGAGGGCATCACCCGGGACAACGTGACCGTCCGGGTGGACGCGGTGGTGTACTTCCGGGTGGTGGACCCGGTGAAGGCGATCGTCAACGTGCAGGACTACAACTTCGCGATCTCCCAGGTGGCGCAGACCTCGCTGCGGTCGATCATCGGCAAGAGCGAGCTGGACGACCTGCTGGCCAACCGCGAACCGATCAACCAGGGCCTGGAGCTGATGATCGACAGTCCGGCGCTGGGCTGGGGGATCGAGATCGACCGGGTGGAGATCAAGGACGTCGCCCTGCCGGAGGCGATGAAGCGCTCGATGTCCCGGCAGGCGGAGGCCGAGCGGGAGCGGCGGGCGCGGATCATCACGGCGGACGGCGAGTACCAGGCGTCCGCGCGGCTGTCGGAGGCGGCCGCGGTGATGAGCGAGACCCCGGCGGCGCTCCAACTGCGGCTGTTGCAGACGGTGGTGGAGGTCGCCGCGGAGAAGAACTCGACGCTGGTGCTGCCGTTCCCGGTGGAGCTGCTGCGGTTCCTGGACAGCGCGGCCGAGACGCACCGGCGCGGGGCCGCGCAGCAGGGTGGCACCGCGCAGCGGGGTGGCACCGGAGAGGACACGGGGGAGGTGGCGGCGGAGGCGGAGGAACCGACACTGCCGGGCATGGAGCAGCTGGAACTGCCGCCGCTGGAGGAGGTGCTGGACCGCGCGCCGCTGGACCCGCCGGAGCGGAGCGGGGGCGGCCGGGAGCGGGAGGAGGACGGGACCTAGCGGGCCCGGTGGCGGGGCTCCCGGCGCCGGACCACGATGGAGACGTGGGAGGGACAGGCACGTCAGGAGGCCGATCATGACCAGTGCGGGCGACATCATGCACCGGGGCGCCGAGTGCGTGCGCGAGCACGAGACGCTCGCCACCGCGGCCCGGATCATGAAGGAACGCGGAGTCGGGGCACTGCCGATCTGCGGGGAGCGGCAGAAGCTCCTGGGCATCCTCACCGACCGGGACATCGTGCTCAAGTGCGTGGCCGAGGGGCTGGACGCGGAGCAGGTGACGGCCGGGGACGTGGCCCAGGGGCGGCCGATGACGGTGGAGGCGGACGAGGACGTCGATCAGGTGCTGCGGGTGATGGAGCAGTACCGGGTGCGCCGGCTGCCGGTGATCAACCATCCGGAGCACGAGCTGGTCGGCATGATCAGCGAGGCGGACATCGCGCGCGGCATGCCGCAGGCGCGGGTGGCGGAGTTCGTGACGGCGGTCTGCGCCGAGGACTCGCCGCGCTCGAAGGAGGTGCTGGAGACGCCGCAGGGCGTGTGACGGACGGGGCGGCTCAGGCCAGCGCGTAGACCGCGGTGGCGTGGGCCGGCGCGTCCTCCTCGCCCTCCGCGGTCAGGGTGATGTCGAGGAAGGCGGTCGTGTCCGCCTCGGCGGTGGTGAGGGTCGTGCCGCCATTGTGGCGGGCGCGCCGCACGGTGTCAGGGCTTCGGTTCCCGTGCTGCGCGCAGCGCCCGCTGCATCAGCTCCGCCAGGTGCAGGGCCCGGCGGCCGTCGGCCAGCTGGGCGATCTGGGTACGGCAGCTGAATCCGTCCGCGAGGACCACGGTGTCCGGCCCGGCGGCGCGGACCTCCGGGAGCAGGACGCGCTCGGCGATCGCCACCGACACCTCGTAGTGGCCGCGCTCGAAGCCGAAGTTGCCCGCCAGCCCGCAACACCCGGAGTCCAGCACCCGGTTGGCGACGCCCATCCGCCGCTCCACCCGGCGGTCGGCGTCGCTGCCGAGCACGGCGTGCTGGTGGCAGTGGGTCTGGGTGACGGCGTCCACCGGCAGCTGCGGCAGCGGCGCGTCGGGCGCGTACTCGTCGATGAACTCGGCGAAGGTGCGGGTCCGTTCGGCCAGCGGGCGGCCCTCGGGGCCGAGCAGGCGCGGCACCTCCTCGCGCAGGGTCGCGGTGCAGCTCGGGTCGAGTCCGACGACCGGGGTGCCGGCGGGCAGGCCGGTGGCGGCGAGCGCGGCCAGGCTGCGCCGCATCGCCCGCCGGGCGCCGGGGAGTTGGCCGGTGGAGTACCAGGTCAGGCCGCAGCAGACCGGGCCGGCCGGCAGTCGGACGTCGAAGCCCAGGTGCTCCAGCACCTCCACGGCCGCGCGCAGCACCTCCGGCTGCAGGTGGTTGGCGAAGGTGTCCGGCCAGAGCAGGACGGGCGGCGCGCCGGCCGGGGCCGGGCCGGTGGCGGCGCGGTGGCGCCGGTACCAGCGGGTGAAGGTCTCCGGCGGCAGGACCGGCAGCACCCGGCGCGGGTCGATCCCGGCGAGCCGCTTGAGCGCGCCCGCCGCCGGCGAGCGGGCGACGGTGTTGGCCGGGCCGGGCGCCAGGGCGGCGCCGCGCAGCCAGAGCGGCAGCCGGCCCAGCGCGTAGTGGGCGGCGGGCCGCGGCCGGTGCCGGTAGTGCTGGTACAGGAACTCGGTCCGGTAGGTGGCCATGTCGACGTGGACCGGGCAGTCGCTCGCGCAGCCCTTGCAGCCGAGGCAGAGGTCCAGCGCCTCGCGGACCTCGGCCGAGCGCCAGCCGTCCGGGATCGTGCCGCCGAACCGGCCGCCGCCGCGCAGCATCTCGGCGAGCAGCCGGGCCCGGCCGCGGGTGGAGTGCCGCTCCTCGCCGGTGGCCATGTAGCTGGGGCACATCACCCCGGTCGTCGGGTCGACGCACTTGGCGACGCCCACGCAGCGGCGCACCGCCTTGGCGAGGCTGCCGTCGTCCTGCTCGTACGGCAGGGCGAGCGGCAGCGGCAGCACCGGGCCGGTGAACCGCAGGTCGGCGTCGAGCGGGCGCGGGTCGACCAGGGTCCCGGGGTTGAGCAGCCGCTCCGGATCCCAGATCCGCTTGAACTCCCGGAACAGCTCGATGACTTCGGGCGGGTACATGCGCGGCAGCAGCTCGCCGCGGGCCTGGCCGTCGCCGTGCTCGCCGGAGAGCGAACCCCCGTACGAGACCACCAGATCGGCGGCCTGCTCCAGGAACTCCCGGAAGACCAGCACCCCGTGGGGCGCGGCCAGCGGGAAGTCCATCCGCAGGTGGACGCAGCCCTCGCCGAAGTGCCCGAACGGCACGCCGCGCAGGCTGTGGCGGCGCAGCAGCGCGCGCAGCTCGCGCAGGTAGTCGCCGAGCCGCTCCGGCGGGACGGCGGAGTCCTCCCAGCCGGGCCACGCCTCCCCGCCCCCGGGGAGCCGGGTGACGATCCCGGCCCCCGCCTCGCGCACGGTCCACAGCTGGTGCTGCTCGGCCGGGTCGGTGACCACGGTGACGGCGGCGGTGCGCTCGCGCCGTACGGCGTCGGCGATCCGGCGGGCCGCGTCCAGCGCCTCCGCCGCCGTCGCGCCGCCGGTCTCCAGGAACAGCCAGCAGGTGCCGTCGGGCAGCCGGTCCAGGGCCGGCGGGCGCGGCCCGGCGGCGAGCAGCGCGGCGATCAGGTCGGCGGCCATGCCCTCGACGGTGAGCGGGCCGAGCGGCAGCAGCGCGGGGACGGCGTCGGCGGCGGCCGTCTCGTCCGGGTATCCGGCCAGCACCAGGGCGCGGGCGGGCGGGTCCTCGACCAGCTTGACGGTGGCGCCGAGCAGCAGCGCGCAGGTGCCCTCGGTCCCGGTGAGCGCGCGGGCCAGGTCGTGGCCGCGCTCGGGCAGCAGCGCGTCCAGCGGGTAGCCGGAGACCCGGCGCGGCAGGGCGGGCATGCCCCGGCGGATGACGGCCAGGTTCCGGTCGGTGAACTCCTGGAGCCGGTGGTGGAGCTGGCCGGCCCGACCGGGCAGCGCGGCGAGCGCGGCGCGCCCGTCCGGGCCGAGCGGGCCGCCGACGGTCAGCTCGGTGCCGTCGGCGAGCAGCAGGTCCAGCGACTCGACGTTGTCGGCGGTCCGGCCCCAGGCCACCGAGTGCGCGCCGCAGGAGTCGTTGCCGATCATGCCGCCGAGGGTGCAGCGGCTGTGCGTGGACGGGTCGGGGCCGAACCGCAGGCCGTACGGGCGCGCGGCCCGCTGCAGGTCGTCCAGGACGGCGCCGGGCTCGACCCGCGCGGTGCGGCGCCCGGGGTCCACGCCGAGCACCGCGCCGAGGTGGCGGCGGAAGTCGAACACCACCGCACCGGGGCCGATCGCCTGCCCGCCGATGCTCGTCCCGGCGCCGCGCGCCACCACCGGCACCTCGTAGCGGCGGCAGAGCGCGAGCGCGGTGCGCACGTCGTCGAGGTCGGCGGGCTTGACGACGCCCAGCGGCAGCTGGCGGTAGTTGGAGGCGTCGTGGCTGTAGACGGTGCGCTCGGCGGCGCCGAAGCGGACCTCGCCGCGCAGCACGGCGGACAGCTCGCGGGCCAGGTCGGTGCCGGGCGCGGTGTCGGGTCGGCTCACGGGCGGTCCTCCCGGGGCGGTGGTGCCTGCCGGCGGCGGGTACGGCTGAGCCGATCATCGCAGCCGCGGCCGGCGGGCGGTACCGGGAAAGGGCTGGCCGGGCACCCGCGGAGTCTGGCAGGGTCGGTGTCCGTGATCACCGACCCTCATGACGCCCCCCGCCCGTTCCTCGCCCACCTGCCGGCCGGCGAGCGCCTCCCGATCCCGGAGGACGCCGCACCGTCCTGGGAGGTCTTCCCGTACGAGCCGTCCGAGGGCGGCGGGCTGCGGGTGCGGCCGCTGGACGCCCCCGAGCTGCCCGAACCGCCCCGGCACGGCGAGGCGGGCCCGGCGGAGTGCGGCGAGTGCGGCCGCCCGGACGCGGACTTCGTCTGGACCGACGAGCACTGGCGCCTGCGCGCCTACGGCCAACCGCACGGGCTGCCCGCCGTGCTGCTGCTCAACCCGCGCGGCCACCACGACCTGCTCGACCTCCCGCCGGCCCGGGCCGCCGAGCTCGGCCCGGTGCTCCAGCGCGTGGAGCGGGCGGTCCTCGGGCTCGGCGGCATCGGCCGGGTCCACGTCAGCCGCTGGGGCGACGGCGCGGCCCACCTGCACCTGTGGCTGATCGCCCGCCCCGAGGGCCAGCGGCAGCTGCTCGGCTCCACCCTGCCGCTGTGGATGGACCTCCTGCCGCCGCTGCCGGACGACGTCCGCGCCGACACCCTGCGCCGGATCGCCGCCGCCCTCGCCGCCGACGGCGGCACCGCGCACGTCTGACCGCCGGGGCGCCGGGCGTTGTCGGAGGTGTCCGCCGGCCTGCGGACATGAGCGTGCCCGACGTCGCCCGGCGACTCCCGACCGTCTCCGCCCTGCGGGACCTCCGCCTCGCGAGGGCGGCGGTGGAAGCCGTCCTCGCGCCCGGCGACCCGTTCCGCCGGCACGGATTCGGTGCCCGGGGGGCGTCGGGCTGCGAGGTGGCCGGGACGGACGACGGCACCGGGGACTCGTCCGTGATCGTCTTCTCGGCGGTCGGCGCGAACCACCTGTTCGACCTGCTGGTCGACGGGACCCCGGAGGCGTTCAGGGACCGGGCCGAGGCGTCCTGCGAACGGCCGGTGGACGTCGACGCGCTGCGCCGCCTCTGCGCACTGCGGCCGCCGACCGCCCCGATGGCCGGGGCGCTCGACCCGGGCGCCGACCTCCACCGGCTGCGCCCGGCCCTCGCCGCCACCGCGTGTCCGCAGGCCGCGGGGCCTACCGCCGGCGGGCCGCTCCGGTGAGGGTGCCGGCGGCGATGTGGGAGAGCTTGGCGACCTCGAACGCCGGGTAGGCGCCGCCCGCCAGCAGCGAGAACTTGACGCCCTCGCGGCCGGCCGGGCGCCGGTGGCCCGGCGGCTGGAAGCGGCGGTGGTGCTCGGCCGCCCGGTGGAAGAACTGCGGGCGCTCGGCGCGGGCGACGCAGCCCGCCAGGTCGAAGACGAACAGGTAGTGCCGGATCATCCGGGTGAACAGCGCCTCCCGGACGGCGTCCGGGGCGTCCAGGACGTCCAGCAGCGCGAAGGTCCGCTCGTACTGCTCGAAGATGTCGAAGCTGCTGCTGCCCGGCGAGCCGGTCGGGTGGACGGTCTCGCGGCGGCGCAGCTGCACGAAGGCGCGCGGCAGGACGGCGATCCGGCGGGCCGTCAGCATCGCCCGGTGGACGGGCGGGATCTCCTCGTACCGGCCGTCGGGGAAGGTCAGGCCCTGCTGCAGCCAGTGCGCGCGGGCGACCAGGCGGTCCCAGATCAGCGCGGGTGCGCCCAGCAGCTCCGGGTGGTCCAGCGGGGCGAAGGCCTCGGGCCCGACCTCGGCGAGCAGCGCCTCGGCGCCGCCGGGCCAGTCCCGGTCGCCGTGCCGGCGGGTGTGGCCGAAGAGCAGCAGGTCGACCGGCCCGGTCCGGTCCAGCCGCTCGGCGAAGGCGCCCAGGGCGTCGCGGGCGAGCAGGTGGTCGGCGTCCAGGAAGAGCAGGTACTCGCCCCGGGCGTGGGCGGCGCCCGCGTTGCGGCTGACGCCGACGCCGACGGCCGCGTCGAGGCGCAGCACGGAGACCTGGGGGTGGCGGGCCGCGTAGCGCTCGGCGAGCTGCGCCGGGATCTCGGGGGAGCGGTCGACGACCACCAGCACCTCGAAGTCGCGGAAGGACTGGGCGAGCAGCGAGTCCAGGCAGTCCGCGAGCTGTTTCCGCTGGTCGTAGGCGGGGATCACGACGCTGATCAGGGGTGAGGGCATGACGCGGGAGCGTAGGAGCGCCTGCGAACGGTGGCAAAGCCCTGACGGTCCGTAGGTGGGGCAATCCCGTCAAAGCGTACGGACGTACGCCATATCTTCACCGGCTGCCCCGGGCGCGTCCACGTCAGGGCCGGGATCCCCCGGCCGCGGCCCCGACGCGCGCCGTCCCGGGGCGGCGGGCAGGCTGGAGGCGTCGGTACGGCGGGACAGGGACGGAGGCGGGCCGGTGGAACAGCTGACGCGGCCGCCCCGGGTCGGTGAACTCACCGCCTTCCTGGCCCGGCTGACCACGGTGCTGCTGCGCAACAGCGGCGAGGGCGTCCAGGAGCTGGAGCCGGCCGTGGCCGGGGCGGCCCGGGCGCTCGGCGGCTCGGCGCGGCTGCTGGTCGTCCCGGAGGGCGCGGTGCTCGACGTGACCTCCGGCGGCGGGACCGGCACGGTGACGGTCCGGGCGTTCCCCGAGGTGTTCCGCCTCGACCAGGTGGCCGCCGTCCGCGCGCTGCTCGCCGACCTCGCGGCGGGCCGGCTCACCCTGCCCGCCGCGGCCGGGCGGCTCGCCGCCGTCGACACCGCCCCGCCGCCGTACCCCTGGTGGGCGAAGGCGCTCGGGATCGTGCTGTTCTCCCTCGGATTCGCCCCGCTGATGCAGCCCACCTGGTGGGAGGTCGGCTCCACCGCCGTGCTCGCCTCGGCGAGCGCGGCCCTCGCGCTGGCGGCGGGCCGTCGGCCCCGGCTGAGCCCGGTACTGCCGCTGGCGGCGGCCGTGGTGGTCTCGGTGATCGCGCTGCTGGTGTTCGCCCGCACCCCGGCGCACGGCGGACCGGTGCTGATCATGCTGCCCGCGCTGTTCTTCTTCGTGCCCGGCGACTACCTGAGCGCCGCCGCCGCCGAACTCGCCGCGGGGTACCTCACCCCGGGGGCCGTGCGGCTGGTCCACGCGGTGTTCCTGCTGCTCCAGCTGTACGTCGGGATCCTGATCGGACTCGCCGTCACCGGCCGGGACCGGCACGCGCTGTTCGATCTGACGGCGGCCCAGGACCTGCCGCGCTGGGCGCTGTTCACCGCCTGGATCGTCTTCACCGCGGGCACCGTGCTGGCCTTCGCCATTCCCGCCCGGTTCGGGCCGGCGCTGCTGGTCCTGGTCTACCTGACGGTGGCGGCGCAGAGCCTGGCCACCTGGCTGGCGGGCGAGGTGGCCGGGACCTTCGCCGCCGCCGTCGCCCTCAGCGCCGCGGCGGCCCGGGTCGCCCTCCGGCCGGGGACGCCGCCGCGGCTGATCCTGCTGCTGCCCGGCTTCTTCACCCTGACCGTCGGCTCGCTCGGCATGCGGGGCCTCACCGACCTGGTCGGCGGGCACCCCATCGGGGGGTTCCGCGACCTGGTGGAGCTGGTCACCCTGGTGACGGCGATCGCGGTCGGGCTGCTGACCGGCGAGGTGCTGGCGGCCGTGCGGCGCGGCCCCGGGAGCCCGGCCTGAACGAGGGGCCGCTCAGAGGGCTCCGGCGGCCGCCGTCCGGGCCCCGGCGGGTGCCTCGGCCGGCGTCTCGGCCAGCCGGCGGACGTACCGGTCGAGCCGGTTCCCGGTCGGCTCCATGACCCGTCCGGCGTACCGGAATCCGGCCCGCCGGGCCACGGCCGCCGAGGCCAGGTTCTCCGGGTCGACCCGGATGACGCCCTCGGTCGCGCCCTCCTGCGCCGCGTACCGGCCCACCAGGCGGACCGCCCGGGTCACCAGGCCCCGCCCGCGCCAGGCCGGGTAGAGGCCGTACGCGATGTTGACCTGCCCCGGGCCGAGACAGGGCATCGCGAACCGCAGATCGATCGTGCCGGCCAGCACCGGTTCCGGCCCGGTCCGTATCCCGAACACCCGGGCCGGCCCCCGGTGCACCCACTGCGCGGTGCACCGCCGCACGTACTCCTCGGTGCCCGCCCGGGTGCTCGGCCCGCCGCTCAGCCACCGCACCAGCAGCTCGTCCTCGCCCGCCAGGTGCGCGTCGATGTCCGCCGCCCGGAACGGCGTCAGCGTGACGACCCCGTCGGAGAGCCTCACATGATCCATGGGTCCCACTCTCGCGCCCCGGACGCGCGCCCGGCCACCAGGATTTCGGCCAGCTCGCGGGGCGCCGCCGAGGCGCGCCGCGAGCCCGCGGGCGGGGGCCTGCGGGCTCGGGGGAGACGGACGGGCCGGCTCAGTACCAGTGGTGGGACTGCCAGAACGCCCAGGCGCCGCACGGGCTGCCGTAGCGGCTGTTCATGTAGTTCAGGCCCCACTTGATCTGGGTGGCCGGGTTGGTGCGCCAGTCGGCGCCGGCCGAGGCCATCTTGGAGCCGGGCAGCGCCTGGACCAGGCCGTACGCGCCGGAGCTCTTGTTGGTGGCGGTGACGTTCCAGCTGCTCTCGCGGGACACGATGTTGTTGAAGCACTGGAGCTGGCCGGCCGGGACGATCTGGGCGGCGATCTCGCGCGGGCTGCCGGAGTAGGAGGGCTTGCTGTTCAGGGCGGAGCGCTCCTGCGAGCGGGAGGCGGCGGCCTCGGCGTCGGCCTTGGCCTTGGCGTCCGCCTGGGCCTTCGCCGCGGCCTCGGCCTGCGCGGCGGCGGCCTGCGCCTGCGCGGCGGCGTCCGCCTCGGCCTGTGCCTGCGCGGCGGCGGCGGCCTGCGCGGCGGCCTGTGCCTGGGCGTCCGCCTGCGCCTGCGCCTGGGCCGCGGCGGCCTGCGCGTCCGCCGAGGGGTCGCCGACGGTGCCGACCACCGCGGCGGCGGGGGCCTCGGCCACGGCGGTCCCGCTGTCCGGGATGGCGAGGGCGGCGGTGGCCGCGCTCGCCACCACCAGGGTGGTGATCCCGGTGATCAGCGAGTTGCGGCGGGCATGGCTGAGCTGCATGGAGCGGACGATCCTTTTCCGTCGGGGTGCCGTCGGGGCCTCGGTGGCCGTCGGGGCGTGCCGGCCCCGGGCGGGGCGGTGGCGCGGGCGCCGGGCATCGCGCGGGACCGGCTCGGGGAGCGGCCCGCGGCGGCGTACGGGACGGCCGTGGTGGTGCCCCGGTGCGGACGGCGGGGCGGGACGGGATGCGTGGCGGCGGACCGGCCGCGCTGCCTGGCGACGGGCCATTCTTGGCAGAGCCCGGCGGGGGCGGCAAAGCCGCCTGCTACGACGGGCGGTAGTGGAGCGAGCGGGCCGGAACGGCGAAGCGCCCGACCGGTGGCGGGCGCTTCATGGTGTTTTGTCCGTTTTAGTGAATCGATGGGCAGGGCGGCGGGGTCGTCGATGAACCAATGGCTCGAACCGGGCCTCCGCCTGGGTCGTTCCGGTCGGGCGCCGCCCGGCCGGCCGTGCCGGGTCCCGCCGTGCGGCGCGCCGCGGAGCCCCGGCGGCGCACCGCCGCACGGCCCTCCACTATCGGCGGCAGTAGACCGCCCGGCCCCTGTGGGGGGCCTCACACCCGGGCGGGGCCGGAGCGGACGCAGGGTGACGGCGCACTCACGCGCCGCGGTACGGGTTCGGCTCCGCCGGGT
This sequence comes from Kitasatospora sp. NPDC056184, assembly GCF_042268405.1. Taxonomy (NCBI): domain Bacteria; kingdom Bacillati; phylum Actinomycetota; class Actinomycetes; order Kitasatosporales; family Streptomycetaceae; genus Kitasatospora; species Kitasatospora sp. NPDC056184. The sequence goes on from NZ_JBHJUI010000010.1 coordinate 106,014, forward strand.
GCGGTGCGGCGGCGTACGGGTTGCCCGGGGCGGGGCCGTCGGTGTACGGGTTGCCCGCCACGGGCCGCCGGGCGTCGTACTCCGGCAGCTCCGGGACGGCCGCCGCGTCCGGCTCCTCGTCGCCGTCCTCCGCCGCCGGCTCCTCCTCGACGGGCACCAGGTCGCGGGCCAGCAGCGTGGCGCCGGCCACGGCGCCCGGCATGGCGACCACCGTCACCAGCGGGACCAGGAAGCCCAGCACCAGCGGCACCCCGAAGCCGAGGGCGAGGCCGAGCCGCCCGCGCAGCAGCCGCAGCCGCTCGCGCTGCGGCACCCCGCGCCGCTGCAGGCCGACCGAGGTCAGCTCCAGGGTGAGGAAGAAGCCCGAGACCAGGAAGCCCAGCACCGGCACCACGGTCTGCCCGACCACCGGAATGAACCCGGCCGCGAACAGCAGCACGCCGAAGCCGCCGGCCCGCACCAGGACGAAGAGGCTGTCCCGGGCCGCCACCGCCAGCTCGCGCCAGAGCGGCACCTCCGGCGGGGTCGGCGCGCCGCCCTCGGTCTCGTCGACCTTCTCGCACAGTTCCTCGTAGAACGGCTGGCCGACCAGCAGGGTGACCGCCGTGAAGGTGAGCACCGACAGCAGCAGCCCGCCGACGAAGACCACCGCGGCGAGCGTGGTGCGCAGCAGGTCCTGCCAGAACGAGGACCAGGAGTCGGCGAACGGCGTGGCCCACTCGGCGAGGTCCCCGGCCCAGCCGGCCAGGAAGAACAGCGCCACCGCGTAACCGGCCAGCGTGATCAGCGCCGGGATCATCCCGAACGCCCACCAGCGGCCGTGCCGCGCCACCCACTTCTGGCCCTTGGCCAGGTACCCCATCCCCGCTGCAAGATCTCGCATGAGGGGAAAGGGTAGGGGTCGGAGGGTCGCCGGGTCATGTCCGGTCCGTCACGGAACGGCACCGGAACGCGGCCGGGCCCGGGAGCCTCCGCAACGGCTCCCGGGCCCGGTGCCCGCGGACGGTCCTGCGCGCCGGCTCAGGATGCCGGTGCCACCGCCGCGGCCCGCCGCCGGCGGCCCACCACGGCCGACGCCGCCAGCACGATGGCCGCGGCGACCAGCGACAGGTACATCTGCTTCCGACCGTCGGCGTCGGTGAACATGTACGCCACCACGAACCCGATCATGCCGATCGCGGCCCAGGTGAGGTACGGGTACAGCCACATCCGGACGGTCAGGCGCTCCGGGCACTCACGCTCGAGGATCCGGCGCATCCGCAGCTGGGAGAAGCAGATCACGAGCCAGACGAAGAGCGCCACCGCGCCGGACGAGTTCAGCAGGAAGGCGAAGACGGTGTCGGGCGAGGTGTAGTTGAAGAACACCGCCACGAAGCCGAACACCACCGAGGAGAGGATCGCCACCCGCGGCACGCCGCGCTTGGTCACGGTGGCGAAGGCCTTCGGCGCGTCGCCGCGCCGCCCGAGCGAGAAGGCCATCCGGGAGGCGGTGTACATGCCCGAGTTGAGGCAGGACAGCACGGCCGTCAGCACGATCACGTCCATCACCCGGCCGGCGCCCGGGATGCCCACGTGCTCCAGCACGGCGACGTACGGGCTGCCCTTGACGGCCGCGGAGTCCCACGGCAGCAGGGTCACCACGAGCAGGATGGAGCCGAGGTAGAAGATCCCGATCCGCCAGATGACGCTGTTGGTCGCCTTGCTGACCGCCTTCTCCGGGTCCTCGGACTCGCCGGCGGCCAGGGTGACGATCTCGCTGCCCATGAAGGCGAAGACGACGGTGAGCATGCCGGTGAACACCGCGCCCACGCCGTGCGGCAGGAAGCCGCCGTGGCCGGTCAGATTGCTGGTGCCGACCGCGTGGGTGCCCGGCAGCAGGCCGAACACGGCCAGCGTGCCGACCACCAGGAAGGCGGCGATCGCCACCACCTTGATCCCGGCGAACCAGAACTCGAACTCGCCGTAGGAGGCGACCGAGCCCAGGTTGGTCGCGGTCAGCACGGCCATCACGATCAGCGCGAACGCCCACTGCGGCACGCCCGGCATCCAGTTGTTGAGGATCTTCGCGCCGGCGGTGGCCTCGACGGCCAGCACCACCACCCAGAAGAACCAGTACAGCCAGCCGATCGTGAACCCGGCCCAGCGGCCCAGCGCCCGGTCCGCGTACGCCGAGAAGGAGCCGCTCTGCGGGTCGGCCGCCGCCATCTCGCCGAGCATCCGCATGACCAGCACGACCAGCACACCGGCCAGCGTGTAGGAGAGCAGGATGCCGGGGCCGGTGGCGGCGATGCCCGCGCCGGACCCGACGAACAGGCCCGCGCCGATCACACCGCCGATGGCGATCATCGACAGGTGGCGGTTCTTGAGCCCGGCCTTGAGGTGGCCGTCGCCGCCGTGGTCGGGGGAGTGCCCGGAGGGGCCGGCCGGAGAGGATCCGGCCCGGGTGGTGATGTCCGCACGCATCGTGAGGGTGCCCTGTGCCTTTCCAGCGCGGCCTGACCCTCGGCTCGATCGCCGGAGGGTGGGGGACGGATCCGCGCATTGCGGTGCAACCTAGTCGCTACCTCCGGCTATCGGAACAAGGCGCCGCGAAGTGTTCGGTGAGCGGACGAAAAAGACCAGGTCAGCGCAGGTGAGAAGAGCTCGCGGAAAGCTCAAATCTGACGCAGCGGCAGCAAGTTGGGGCCCTCCGGCGGGGTTTGTCAGGCGGCCGTCCATACTTTTCGCGTGATGATCGTCCTCGTGGTGCTCGGCGCCCTCCTCGTCCTGGCCCTGCTGGCCCTCGTCCACTGGTACCTCTGGCGGCGGCTGGTGCGCGACGTCTCGGCGCCGGGCGGCCGCTGGCGCCGGGCCGGCACGGTGCTCGCCGTCGTCCTGCCGGTGCTCTCGATCGGTGCGCTGGTCGGCGGGCGGGCGTTCCCGATGGCGGTCGAGCGCTGGTTCGCCTGGCCGGGGTTCCTCTGGCTGCCGGTGCTGCTGTACCTGCTGCTCGCGCTCGGTGTCGGCGAGCTGCTGCGGCCGCTGCTGCTGCGCCTGCCCGCCCGCCGCGGCGCCGGACCGGCCGCGGCCGTTCCGGGGGCCGTGGCGGCGACCGCCGTCGCGGAGGAGGCCCCGGCGGCCGTCGAGACGGTGCCCGCCGTGGAGGTTGACGCCCCGTCGGCGCGGACCGCTCCCTCGCCGGAGCGGCGGCTGTTCGTCGCCCGGGCGGTCGCGCTCGGCGCCACCGGCGCGGCGGCGGCCGTGGTGGGCAACGGCGCCTACGGCGTCCTGCGCGGACCTCGGCTCAAGCAGGTCACCGTCCCGCTCGCCAAGCTGCCGGCCCGCGCGCACGGGTACCGGATCGCCGTGGTCAGCGACATCCATCTCGGCCCGATCCTCGGCCGCGCCCACACCCAGCGGATCGTGGACACCATCAACGCCGCGAAGCCCGACCTGATCACCGTCGTCGGCGACCTGGTCGACGGCACGGTGGCCGAACTCGGCCGCAACGCCGAACCGCTGGCGCAGCTGCGGGCCCGCGACGGGGCCTACTTCGTCACCGGCAACCACGAGTACTTCTCCGGCGCGGCGCCCTGGGTGGACTTCGTCCGGGAGCTGGGCGTCCACCCGCTGCAGAACGCCCGGGTGGAGCTGGGCGGCTTCGACCTCGCCGGGGTCAACGACCTCGCCGGGGAGCGGGAGGGCGACGGCCCCGACTTCGGCAAGGCGCTCGGCGACCGCGACCCGGCCCGCACCGCCGTCCTGCTCTCGCACCAGCCGGTCACCGTCCACGACGCGGTCCGGCACGGCGTCGACCTCCAGCTCTCCGGCCACACCCACGGCGGGCAGCTCTGGCCGGGCAACCTGATCGCGGAGCTGGCCAACCCCACCGTCGCCGGACTGGAGCGCTACGGCGACACCCAGCTGTACGTGACCCGCGGCGCCGGGGCCTGGGGGCCGCCGGTCCGGGTCGGCGCGCCGTCCGACATCACGATCGTCACCCTGGCCTCGCTCCAGGTCTGAGGGGGCGGGGCCTCAGACCTCGGCCACCTCCAGCAGGACGATCCGCCGCGCGTCGGCCGGCCGCCCGGTGAGCCGGGCGGCCAGGATCGCCGGGATGTCGCCCTCCCGCGAGTACCCCGGCACCACGGTGACCTCGGCCTGCCGCACGCCCGCCGCGCCGGCCAGCGCGTACCGCACCCGGTACGTCGTCGCGGCCGGCGGCGGGGCCGGTCCGGTACTCCGCGTCACGCCTCCGCCCTCCGTCCCGCCGTCCATTGTCCGCCGGACCGGCCCGCGCGGCCGGTCCGGCGGCGCCCGGACGGCACCCCGGCGGCATCCTGTGGCCGAACGCGGCAAACCCGGGCAGAGTGGAAACCCCCGGGGCCGGCCGCCCCGGTCAGCGCGCACCGCCGGGACGGCTCCGGGAAGGAGCGACCCCATGCAGACCACCTGGAAGGGGACGATCAGCTTCGGCCTGGTCTCGATCCCCGTCCACCTGTACTCCGCCACCCAGGAGCACGACGTCCCGCTGCACCAGGTGCACGCGAGCGACGGCGGCCGGGTGCGGATGAAGCGGTACTGCGAACGGGAGGAGAAGGAGGTCCCGTACGCGGAGATCGCCAAGGGCTACGAGTCGCCGGACGGCCGCACCGTGACCCTCACCGACGAGGACCTCGCCGACCTCCCGCTGCCCAGCAAGAAGATCATCGACGTGCTGGCGTTCGTCGACGAGGGCGAGATCGACCCGCTGATGTTCTCCAAGGCCTACTACGTCGGGGTCGCCGACAAGGCCGCCGCCAAGCCCTACGCGCTGCTGCGCGACGCGCTCGTCGAGTCCGGGCAGATCGCCGTCACCAAGATCGCGCTGCGCACCCGGGAGTCCCCGGCGGTCCTGCGGGTGCACGACGGCACGCTGGTCCTCCAGACCTGCATCTGGCCCGACGAGGTCCGCCCGGCGGCCGGCATCGCGCCCGAGGAGGGCGTCGCCGTGCGGCCGCAGGAGCTGAGGATGGCCCGCTCGCTGATGGAGACCCTCTCCGAGGACTTCGACCTCGACCAGCTCCACGACGACTACCAGCAGGCGCTCCAGCAGGTGATCGAGGCCCGGTTGCAGGGCGTCGAGGTGCCGCACGAGGAGGAGGCGGCGGCGCCGGACAACGTCATCGACCTCATGGAGGCGCTGCGCAGCAGCCTGCGGCAGGCCAAGGACGCGCACCCGGGCTGCACCCGCGCCGAGCAGGCCGGGGAAGCGGAGGAGGGGGCCGCGGAGGCCGAGGAGAAGCCCGCCCCGCGCAAGCGCGCCGCCGCGAAGAAGAGCGCGGCGGCCGGAAAGACGGCGAAGCCCGCCGCGAAGCGGACCGCGACCCGGAAGTCCGCCACGCCCAGGAAGGCCTCGTGACCTCCCCCGACCGACACCCCCGGAGGCGATAGCCGATGGACCTCATCACCTACAAGGCCGTGGACACCGGCCCCGACGCACCGGAGCACCCGAGCCGGGCGCACCGGGCCCTGCACTGGCTGTGCAGTCTCACCCCGACGGCCGTGGTCTTCATGGTCGGCCTCTCGCTCGGCCTCGGCGCGGTCGCCTCCCAGGTGGCCTGGCTGCCGATGCTGATCGTCTTCAGCGTCGTCTGGGGCGCCACCCTGCTCGCCCTGGCCGGCGTGTTCGTCCGCTGGCGGACGTCCCTCCCGGCCCGTCACCGGATGGCCGCCGCCTGACGCCACCGGGCCGGGTTCAGCCCTTGAACAGGTTGTGGCCGACGTCCGAGGGGACGATCTCCTTGACCGGCGTGCTGTTCTCGTCCGGGACGGACGCGCCCGGCACCGGCTCGTCGCTCTCGCGGTGCAGCAGCACCACCCCGTCCTCGGCCCAGACCTGCCGGTAGCCGTGGGCGAGCAGCAGCTCGATCCGGTCGGCCTGCTCGTCCGCCGTCTGGAACGGGAAGGTCCGGGTGTCGGAGCGGATCAGCACGTAGTCGCGCCCGCGCGGGGTGGCGTCCACCAGGACGACGTCGGTCCGGCCGACCAGCCGGGGCACCACCTGGTTGTCGGCCTCCACCCGCGCGCCGTCCGGGATCTGCTCCGCCCCACGGACCAGGGCGGCGTTGCTCGCCGAGGGGCGCCAGAAGGCCGGGGTGAGCACGCTGATCCCGCCCAGCAGCAGGCTGCACACCAGCGAGCCCGCCACCACCGCCGTGCCCAGGCCGTAGGCGGCCCGCCGGTGCGTCCCGCCCCGGGCGTACAGGCGGCCGAGCACCTCCAGGGAGGCGGTGAGCAGCACCGGCCAGAGCAGGGCGTCGTAGTGGTGGGCGATCGACCAGTGGTTGGGGTTGTCGGAGAGCACCCGCTCGGCGAGCAGCGGCAGCAGGCAGAGCGTGGTCGCGGAGCGCAGCGGCAGCAGGAGCAGGGTGCCGAACAGCCAGAGCAGCAGCAGTGGCTTGATGGTCTCGTCGGTGGCGGCCCGGAGGAGCAGCAGCGGGTCGCCGAGCAGGTTGGTGAACGCCGTGCCGGCGTCCGGGCCGATCGGGCCGTACACCCAGTAGTAGTCCGGTTGGCCGCCCATCGCGGGGATCAGCCAGACGATGGCGAGCGCCGAGGCCAGCGGGCCGCCGACCAGCAGGCCGGCGCCGTAAGCGAGGCCGCGGCGGTCCCCGGCCCGCTCGCCCCGCCGGTCGCCGCGCGGGCGGTTGCGCCAGAGCAGGACGAGGCCGTAGACGCCGACCAGCAGACCGAGGTCCTCCTTGGTGGCGCAGAGCAGGGCGGCGGCGAGGGCGGCGGTGGCGTAGCGGCGGGCGAGGCCGCGTTCGAGCATCAGCAGGATGAGCGGGACGGCGAAGGCGACCTCGTGGAAGCCGCCGCGCCCGGCGGCCAGCAGCGGCCAGCCGAGGCCGTAGACCAGGCCGGCCAGGTCGGCGATCCGGCCGACGGCGCGGGTGTGCGCGGCGTCGGGCTCCGCGCCCTCGCCGCCCTCCGCGCCCTCCTCGGCCGGGCGGGCGAAGCAGTGGGCCGCGATCCGGCGGATCAGCGGGACGCCGGCCGCCAGCAGCAGGGCCTGGCCGAGGATCAGCGTGCGCGGGTCCTCCCAGATCCAGTACAGCGGGGCGAGCGCGGCCAGGATCGGCGAGAAGTGGTCGCCGAGCAGCGAGAAGCCGGGCGGGAACTCGTGGTGGTAGCTCTTGACCGGGGAGACCGGCAGGCCGAGGTCCGCGTACCCGGCCACGCCCTGGTGGAAGATGCCGAGGTCGAACCCGCCGAGCAGGACCGCCGACCACTGCTGGAGCCCGCAGGCGGCGGTCACCGCGAAGCAGAGCAGGGTCAGGACGGCGGTCCGGCGCCCGGAGAGCGGGCCGGCGCCGCCGGGCGCGGACGGGCGGACGGCGCGCGGCAGCAGCGTTCGGGTGGACGGGCTGAGCCCGGTTTCGACTGGCACGGGATCCCTGAACTGGTCGGAGACGGGGGCAGGTGCGGAGCGGGGCGGACGACCCCGGGCCGGGCGGGCCGGGGCGCGCCCGGCCCGGGGCGGCGGGTCAGCCGGCCCCGGGCGTGCCGGGCGCGGGCGCTTCGGCCGCCGCGTCGGGGGTGCCTCCGGCCGTGCGCTGCAGCAGCGTGATGCCGTGCTCGCTGCGGACCACGTGGTAGCCGCTGCGCTTGGCGGTGGCGAGCTCCTGCCGCTCCTTGTCGGGTGACAGCGGCCAGCCCATCGGCTGGTCCTCGTCGACCACGATCCACTCGGCGCTCGACCACTGCTGCGGCCAGCCGAAGGTGATGACCTCGCAGCGGTTGGTCAGCTGCGGCACCAGCCGGTTGGAGGCGGCGACCCGGGCGTCGTCCGGGACGGCGGCCAGCACCGAGCGGGCGGCCTCGACCCGGGCCGGCGTGCGCCACAGGTCGAGGGTGAACAGCTGGCTGAACGCGAAACCGGGCAGCAGCGCGAGGGTGACCGCCGCGCTGACCGGCAGGGCCGCCCGGGCGAGCCACCGGGGCAGCACGCCGTCCCGCTGCCGCGCCTTCACCAGGACGTCCACGAAGGCGAGGAAGACGATCGGCATCAGCACGGCGCTGTAGTGGTAGCTGGTGCCCCAGTAGGCCGGGTTGTTGGAGAGCAGCCGCCAGCCGAGGGTGGGCAGCGCGACCAGCATCAGCGGCGAGCGGGCGGCCAGCAGCGCGGTCGGCGCGATCAGCATCAGGACGGTGGTGACCTTCTCGCCCGGGGTGATCAGGTCGAGCGGCAGGGTGAGCAGGTTCCGGCCGCCCGAGCCGCCGCTCAGGTTGTCCCAGTAGGCGAAGCTGCCGCCGGGGCTCATCGCCGGGAGCAGCACCAGGAGTTCGAGCAGCGAGGCGCCGATGCCGAACACCGCGGTGGCCGCGCCGATCCGGCGGTCGCCGCGCCACAGGATGTACGCGCCGACGGCGGCCACCGTGATGCCGAGGTCCTCCTTGACCAGCACCAGCGGCGCGGCCCAGAGGGCGGCGGCGGTCCAGCGCCGCTCGCCGAGCGCGGCGACCGAGAAGGCGATCAGCGGCACCGCGAAGGTGATCTCGTGGAAGTCGAAGCCGAGCGCGGAGGCGAGCCCCCAGGAGAGTCCGTAGCCGAGGCCGGCGACCAGCGCGGTGGCCGGCCCGGCGCCGCGCAGCGCCCAGCGGCAGATCGGTACGGCGGCGACGGCCACCAGGGCGGACTGGGCCAGCAGCAGTGTCGTGGCGGACGGCCGGATCCAGTAGAACGGGGCGAGGGCGGCGAGGACGGGCGAGAAGTGATCGCCCAGCAGATTGAAGTCCGGGCCCTTGAGTTCGACGATCGGGCCGCGGCCCTCGGCGTAGCCGCGGACGCCCTGCTCGAAGATTCCGAGGTCGTACCCACTGGTGAGCAGGAGCTCGTGGCGGCGGACGGTGAAGAACGCGTAGACCAGGAACAGGGTGAGGGCGACCGCCCAGGGGATGAACCGCACCCGCCGGCCGGCGGGGGCTAACGTGACCGACGACTCGTCACTCTCCGTCCTGCGGTGGAGTGCTGATGTGAGTGTACTAATTGTCACTGAACATCCCCGTCGTTCCGGGTGCGAGTGGTCTTGCGGCCGATTCTGGTCGGAGGTCCGGGGCGGCGGGCTGGTTCAGCCGTGAGCGAACGCCGCCGGGTATGTCGGCCCCGGAGTGGGGACCGTAGCATGGGGAAGCCCTCCCCGGCGATTGAGGCGCCGGGGAGGGCAGCCCCTGAATGACCAAGGGGCAGTTCAGGAGTGACGAACGGTCATACCGGATGCCCGGTCGGACCGTCGTTCATCGTGATGACACGTCACTTCCACTGCTGGTACGAGCCGCCGTTGCCGCCCAGCGCGTAGACGTCGCCGTTGCCGTTGCTGTCCAGGTAGAGGCCGGTGGCCAGGTTCTGGTAGGTGCTGCCGTAGGTGGAGGCGCGCTTCACCCACTTCTGGTAGCTGCCGCCGTTGCCGCCCAGCGTGTAGACGTTCCCGTTGCCGTTGCTGTCCAGGTAGAGGCCGGTGGCCTTGTTCTGCAGGGTGTAGGTGCTGTTGCCCAGGTTGGTGGCGTACCAGCGCTGGTACGAGCCGCCGTTGCCGGGGAGGGTGTAGACGTTGCCGTTGCCGTTGCTGTCGAGGTAGCGGCTGGTGGCGACGTTCTGGAGGGTGATCTCGGTGGCGGCGCTCGCCGGGCCGGCGGCCAGGACGGTCATGCCGCCGGCCAGCACGGCCGCCGAGGAGACGAGAGCAGCGGCGCGCTTGAGGGAGTTCATCGCGTTTCCTTTCCCGTGGTGACCGACCTGTCGGCCGGTCATCGCAGAACGTAGCCGGAAAGCGCCTCCGCCGGGTTTCCTTCGCACGGGGTATGTCAGCGTTCGGCCATGTGGAATGAAGCGGTTCAAATTTTCTGCATATGAGCCCAGTAATTATGCCGGTTTGTCAACGAAGGGATTTCCGCGGAGGGCCTGTCCGGGGAATGTGGCGGGCGGCCCTCGGTGTGCATCGTTCCGCTTTCCCGGTAAGCGGACAAAGCGGAACAATCGACTGTCCGGAAACTTGGCCGGATCCGGCCGGGGCGCGCGGCCCCGGCCGGGGGCGCGGAGGGGCGGACTAGGCGACCCAGACCGTGGTGATGTTGCAGAACTCGCGGATGCCGTGGCCGGACAGCTCCCGGCCGAAGCCGGAGCGCTTGACGCCGCCGAACGGCAGGGCCGGGTGCGAGGCCGTCATGCCGTTGAAGAACACCCCGCCCGCCTGGATGTCCCGCACGAAGCGGTCCTGCTCGGCCGGGTCCTCGGTCCAGACGTTGGAGCTGAGGCCGAACGGGGTGTCGTTGGCCAGGGCGACGGCCTGGTCCAGGTCGTCGGCCCGGTAGACGGTGGCGACCGGGCCGAAGGTCTCCTCCTGGTGGATGCGCATCCGCGGCGTGATGCCGGTCAGCACGGTCGGCTCGTAGAACCAGCCGCCGCCCAGGCCCCGCGCGTCCAGGCCCTCGGGCCGGCGCCCGCCGCACTCGACCCGGGCGCCGTGCTCCCGTGCGTCGTCGACCAGCTCGGCCAGGTCGTCCCGCCCCTGCCGGCTGGCCAGCGGGCCGACCTGGGTGGCCTCGTCCATCGGGTCGCCGACCTTCAGCGCCCGCATCGCCTCGGTGAACGCCGCGGTGAACCGGTCGTAGACCCCGGTGTGCACGATGAACCGCTTGGCCGCGATGCAGGACTGCCCGTTGTTCTGCGACCGCGCCGTGACGGCGGTGGCGACGGCGGCGTCCAGGTCCGCGCTCGGCAGGACCACGAACGGGTCGCTGCCGCCCAGCTCCAGCACCGCCTTCTTCACCTCGTCGGCCGCGGCGGCCGCGACCGCCCGCCCGGCCGGCTCGCTGCCGGTGAGCGTCACGGCGGCCACCCGCGGGTCGCGGACCACCCCCTCCACCGCGCCCGAGCCGATCAGCAGGGTCTGGAAGCAGCCCTCCGGGAAGCCGGCCCGGCGGAACAGCTCCTCCAGTGCCACCGCCGTGCGCGGCACGTTGGACGCGTGCTTGAGCAGGCCGACGTTGCCGGCCATCAGCGCGGGCGCAGCGAACCGCACGACCTGCCAGAACGGAAAGTTCCAGGGCATCACCGCCAGAACCGCTCCCAGCGGCCGGTACCGGACGTACGCGCGGGCCGCCCCGGAGTCGGCCACGTCGGCAGGGTCCGGGTGCTCGTCGGCGAGCAGCGCCTCGGCGTTCTCCGCGTACCAGCGCATCGCCCTGGCGCACTTGGCGGCCTCGGCGCGGGCGGCGGTGAGCGGCTTGCCCATCTCCTCGGTCATCGTCCGGGCGACCGTCTCGCGCTCCCGGTCGAGGAGGTCCGCGGCCCGGCGGAGCAGACCGGCCCGCTGGGCGAAGGACGTCGTGCGGTACGTCCGGAAGGCCGCCTCGGCGCGGGCGAGCCGCTGTTCGAGGCCGGCCGCGTCCAGGGGTTCGAAGGTCTCCAGGGTCTCGCCGGTCGCGGGGTTCACGCTTGCGATGGGCATCGCGGGCCCTCCCAGGGGTGCGCGGGGTGGACGTGTCGGTCCTCCCACCCTGGCCCACCGCCCGCGCCGCGGCACGCCGACGCCGCCCGGCGTGTCCCGCCGGGCGGTGGCACGCCGGCCGCCGGCCTACTCGGGCAGCGCCTCGGCCCGGACCGCGGCCTCGCGGGCGCGGGCGCCGGCCCTGGTCCGCCCGGCGGTGACCAGGCGGTGGGGGAAGCGGTGCAGGTACTCCGCCTCCAGCTGCCCGGTGCGCAGGGTGTGCCGCTTCAGGGCCTCCTCGGAGCCGTACAGGAAGGTCTCGTGCCTGGTCCGGTGCAGCTGCTCCAGCTCGTGCACCAGGGTGTCGTTGTCCAGGGCGTGCGGGGAGATGCCCTCGGGCCTGCTGTGCGGGGCGTCGGGGTGCCGCATGTCCACTCCCTCCTCGGCGGGAACCGGAACCCCCCGAGTACCCGGTGCCCCGTGAGCCCCTCCGGTACACGCGTCCGGCGCCCGCCGGGACGGACAAGCGTTCTCGTACAAGGGCTGTTGCACAAGAGGTCTTGTGGATATCCTCGCCGCATGACCGAGCCAACTGAGCCAACTGAGCCCACCGAGCCCGCCGCGGACGGCGTCCGGCAGATCGCCGACGCCCGCGTGCTGGCCGCCCTCACCCACCCCGTGCGCCGCCGCCTGCTGGACCTCCTCGCGGTGGACGGCCCCGCCACCGTCGGCCTGCTCGCCGGGCGCACCGGCCAGGCCGTCGGCAGCATCAGCCACCACCTCAAGGTGCTGGCCGGCGCCGACCTCGTCGAGGAGGCCCCCGAGCTGGCCCGCGACCGCCGTGAACGCTGGTGGCGCCCGACCGCCGGCACCCCGCGCTGGCGGCGCGCCGACTTCGCCGCCGACCCGGTCGCCGAGGCCGTCGCGGACGCGGCCGGCTCGCTCCAGCTGGAGCGCCAGGCCGCCCTGGTGCGCGGCTGGTCCACCGCCCGCCACGACTACCCCGAGCCCTGGCGGGAGGGCTGCGCCGTCGCCACCGAGACCTGGCTGCGGCTGACCCCGGAGGAGGCCCGTGAGCTGGCCGGCGAGCTGGTCGCGGTGCTGTCCCGCTGGGCCGACCGCCCGGTTCCGGAGGACGGGCGCGCGCGGGAGTCCGTGTTCGCCTTCGCCCACAGCGTTCCGGCCCGGCCGTGACCGACACCGGACTGCGGGGCGCGCCCCGGTTGCCTGCCGGCCTGTTCGCCCACCGCGACTTCCGGCTGCTCTGGGCGGGCGAGACGATCAGCCGTTTCGGCTCCGCCGTCACCGCCGTCGCCCTGCCGCTGGTCGCGGTGGTCTCCCTGGACGCCGGACCGCTCGCGGCCGGCCTGCTGAACGCCGCCGTCTGGCTGCCCTGGCTGCTGGTCGGCCTGCCGGCCGGGGTCTGGATCGACCGCTGGGGCCGGCGCGCGGTGCTGCTCCGCGGCAACCTCGTCTCGGTGGTGCTGTACGCCTCGGTGCCGGCGGCCGCCTGGTCCGGCGTGCTGACCTTCGCCCAACTGCTGCTGGTCGCCCTGCTCGCGGGCACCGCCGCGGTCTTCCTCGGCGCCGCCCACCAGGCCTACCTGCCGGACCTGCTGCGCCCCGAGCAGCTCACCGAGGGCAACGCCAAGCTCCAGGGCGGCGCCTCGGCGGCCCAGGTCGCCGGGCCGGGCGCGGCCGGGTTCACCGTGCAGGCCTTCGGCGCCGCCGCCGGACTGCTGGTCGACGCGGTGAGCTTCCTGGCCGCGGTGGCCGCGCTGCTGCTGATCCGCGACCGGCGGACCTCGGCTCCGGCGCCCGATCCGGCCCCGCTCGGCCGCCAGGTCCGCGAGGGACTGGCCTTCGTCCGCCGCGACCCGTACCTGGGCGCGCTGCTGCGCTACGGGGCCGTCGCCAACCTCGCGCTGGCCGGTTACCAGGCGGTGGCGGTGCTCTTCCTGATCGACGAACTCGGCGTGGGCCCCTCCGGGGTCGGCTGGCTGGGCGCGGCCGGGGCGCTCGGGGGCCTGGCCGGGGCGGCGCTCGCCCGCCCGGTCACCCGGCGCTACGGCACCGCGCGCGGCGTGCTGCTGGCCCTGCTCACCGTCACCCCCTTCGGCCTGCTGCTGCCGACCGCCCGGCCCGGCGCGGGGGTGCTGCTGTACGCGGCCGGGCTGGTGGTGATGGTGGGCGGCGTGGTGCTCGCCAACGTCGTGCTCGGAAGTTTCCGGCAGCGCTACGTGCCGCCCGCGCTGCTCAACCGGGTGGTGTCCGCCTCGATGACCGCCAACCAGGCGACCATCCCGCTCGGCGCGGTGATCGGCGGCCTGCTGGGGGAGGTGGTCGGTCTGCGGCCGACCGTGTGGATCATGGTCTCCCTGCTGCTGGCCTCCGCCGGCCTGCTCATCGCCTCGCCGTACCGGCGGGTGCGCGACCTGCCCGATGCGTGGTCGGAGCCGGTGGAATCGTAGGATGACCACTTCGTATCCGCACCGTGATCCCCGGACAGGCCCCCCGATGCCCCTCCCCAAGGCCGAACTGCACCTCCACATCGAAGGCACCCTGGAGCCCGAGCTCGCCTTCGCGCTCGCCGCCCGCAACGGCGTCACCCTGCCGTACGCGGACACCGAGGAGCTGCGGCGCGCCTACGCCTTCACCGACCTGCAGTCCTTCCTCGACCTGTACTACGCGCTGATGGCCGTGCTGCGGACCGAGGAGGACTTCGCCGAGCTCGCCGACGCCTACCTGGCCCGGGCGGCGGAGCAGGGCGTGCGGCACGCCGAGATCTTCTTCGACCCGCAGGCGCACACCGCGCGCGGTGTGCCGCTGTCCGTCGTCGTGGACGGCCTCGGGCGGGCGCTGGACCGCGGCGAGGAGCGGCACGGCATCAGCACCCGGCTGATCATGTGCTTCCTGCGCGACGAGTCCGCCGAGTCCGCGCTGGAGACCTTCGAGGCCGCCCGCCCCTGGTTCGGCGGCCGGATCACCGGCATCGGGCTGGACTCCGCCGAGGTCGGCCATCCGCCGGCCAAGTTCCGCGAGGTCTACCGGCGCGCCGCCGAGGCCGGCCTGCACCGGGTCGCCCACGCCGGCGAGGAGGGCCCGGCCGCGTACATCACCGAGGCGCTGGACGTGCTCGGTGTGGAGCGGATCGACCACGGGCTGCGCTGCCTGGAGGACGCGGAGCTGGTCGAGCGGCTGGTCCGCGAGCGGATCCCGCTCACCCTCTGCCCGCTCTCCAACGTCCGGCTGCGCTGCGTCGACACCCTCGCCGACCACCCGCTGCCCGCCATCCTCGCCGCCGGCCTGCTGGCCACCGTCAACTCCGATGACCCGGCCTACTTCGGCGGCTACGCGGGCGACAACTTCGACGCCCTCGCCGAGGCCCTCGGCCTGGACGACGAGACCCTGCGCCTGCTGGCCGCCAACTCCTTCCACGCCTCCTTCCTCGACGAGGGCCGCCGCGCCGCCCTGCTGGCCGAGGTCGCCGCCTACGAGTTCGCGCCCCGGGCCGCCGTCCGCGCGTAGCGCAGCAGGACCACGCCGTTGCCGAAGGCGCGGGTGGTCAGCAGCTCCAGGTCCTCGGGGGCGGTGCCGGCCGGGAACAGCGGCCGGCCGCGCCCGAGGACGACGGGGTTGACCAGCAGGTGGTACTCGTCGACCAGGTCGAGGGCGCGGAACGACGCGGCCAGGTCGGCGCCGCCGAGCGCGAGGTCCCCGGAGGCGGCCGCCTTGAGCGCGGCGACCGCCTCCGGGGTGACCTCGGGGAGCACGGTGGTGTTCCAGTCGGCGTGCCGCAGGGTGCGGGAGAAGACCGTCTTGGGCATCCGCCGCCAGATCCGGGCGAACTCGGCCATCCAGGGTTCGAGGGCCGGGTCCCGGTCGGCGGTGGGCCAGAAGTCGGCCAGCAGTTCGTGGGTGATCCGCCCGGAGACGAAGCCGCCCATCCGGCCCAGCTCGGCGTTGAGGTAGCGGTGCACCTCCTCGTCGACGCGGCCCCACGAGATGTCGTGGTCCGGTCCCTCGAAGTAGCCGTCCAGCGAGACGGACATGAAAAGGACGATCTTCGACATCGCGGCCTCGCCCGGGATCGCGGGGCGCCCGCCCCGGGGCCCGGGCGGCTCCGGAGGCGGGCGGGGGGTCAGGTCAGATCAGTGTGGACCAGTAGTACCAGAACCGCTTGAGGACCAGCAGCACGATCACTGCGTACCAGAGCGCCGGCACCACCCAGTGGTAGCGCGCCGCCTCCCGCACCGCCGGGCGCAGGCCGCGCGGCACCGGGATGACGCCCGAGCGCAGGTTGTGCAGCGTGGTGTACCAGAACAGCGGGATCATCGCCGCCCACACCACCATGCAGTAGGGGCAGAGCGCCCCGATCCGGTACAGCGCCTGGTACATCAGCCAGGTCACGAAGCCGATCCCGAACACCGTCCCGGCCTGCAGGCCGAGCCAGAACCAGCGCCGGTACGCCGCGCCCGCCAGCAGGCCGGCGCCGACCGTGATCACCACCGCGAACCCGGCGAGGCCGAGCAGCGAGTTCGGGAAGCCGAAGGCCTCGGCCTGGTCGCTGCGCATGATCGAGCCGCAGCTGATGATCGGATTGATATTGCAGTTCGGAACGTACGACGGATCCTTCAGCAGCCGGATCTTGTCCAGCGTGAGAACGGCCGAGGCGAACAGCCCCACCGCGCCGCCGATCACCAGCAGCAGGGCGAAGGGGCGGCTCGCGCCGTAGGTGCGGCGGGCGGCGGTGGGCGCGGGGGCGGCGGGGGCGGTCATCCGGTCACCTGCTTGACCATCGCGGTGAACTTCTCGGGGGAGACGGGCGCGCCGCCGGCGAAGACGTCGAGCTTCCGGCCGTCCAGGCGGACCGTCGGGGTGCCGGTGACGCCGCTCTTGTCGAAGGCCTTGTTCACCTGGTCGGCCCACGGAACGTAGGTGCCCTCCCGGACGGCCTTGACGAAGCCGTCGGTCTTCAGGCCCGGCACCTCGTCGGCCAGGTCGAGCAGGTGGTTGACGTCCGCGAAGGCGTCGTCGCGCTCGTCCGGCTGGTTGGCGTAGAGCACGTCGTGGAACTGCTTGAACTTGTCCACGCCCTCGTTCAGCGCCGCGCCGGCGGCGGCCAGCGCGGTGCGCGAGCCCTTGCCGCCGAGGCCCTGGTCGAGGAAGGTCGCCAGGTGGTACTCGACCTTGTACGTGCCGGCGTCGGCGAGCTGCTGCACGGTCGCGCCGGTGGTGGTCTCCAGCTGCTCGCAGTACGGGCAGCGGAAGTCCTCGTAGACCTCCAGGGTGTGCGCGGCGTCCGCCTTGCCGTAGGTGATCACGGTGCCGTCCGGGCCGCTCGCGTTGGCCGGGACGACCAGCGGGCCGGAGGCCGCGGCGTCGCCGGAGCCGGAGCCGCCGACGGCGAAGGCCACGCCCGCCACCAGGGCGAGCACGGCGGCGGAGGCGGCGCCGACCACCGTGCGGCGGCGGATCCGGGCGGACCGCTCGGCGCGCTCGCGCTCCTCGCGCATCCGCTCGGTGGCGGCCCGGCGGGCGGCCTTGCGGTCGGCGGCGGCGGTCTTCGGGGTCTTCTTGGGGGAGGTGCTCATGGGGAGGTCGTCCTGGTGCTCGTGGAACGGCGTGCGGGCGCGGGGGCGGCACGGCCGGCCGAGGGGCCCTCGCGGGCGGCGTCCTCAGCGGGCGTGCGCGAGCACCGGCGGCCCGCGCCGGACGGCGGGGCGCAGCACGACGGATTCGGCGGGCACCCGGACGCGGCTGGCGCGCGGGAACGGCACCCGGGCCACCGGGCGGGCCGGCAGCGGGGCGGCGAGCAGCAGCAGCCCGCGGACGGCCGCGGCGGCGAAGCGCTGCGCGAAGTCCCCGAGGATCCGCACCGAGCGGGCCAGGCCGCACAGCGCGGCGTCGGCGCTGCGCAGCCAGGCGGCGGCGGCCAGCGCCAGCGCGGTGTGCAGGAGCAGCAGGACCGCCAGCCCGACCGGCCGGGAGAGGCCGTGGCCGAGCAGCAGCCCGCCGAGCGAGCCGCCGCCGCAGAGCAGCGGTTCGAGGCCGCGGGCGGTGCCGGGCGGCAGCGAGGGGCAGGTCGACTGGGCGAAGCCGAACAGGGCGCTCAGGCCGAGTTCCAGCGGCAGGAAGACCGCCGCGACGGTCCGGTAGCCGCGCTCGCGGCCGGCCAGCGCGAAGGACACCGCGAAGACGGCGGCGCCGGCCAGGGCCAGCGTGCCGAGCGCCAGCGGACGGCCGGTGACCAGCACCTGGCCGAGCCCCGCGAGCAGCACGAGCAGCGCGGCGAAGATCGCCGCGCGCAGCGTCCTGGGGAGCGGGGCCGTGCTCATGGGACCCGAGTGTGCCACAGGCGGGGAGCCGGACGGCGGGCTCGGCGGGTTGCTGTGAAGATCCTCACCACCACCTCTGAGCTGGTCTTATATCCCGTTTACATCCACGATCGGGGGTGGCTCGACGACCGGCGCGGCCGGTGCGGCGGCGGCCGCCACCCGGGCCTCGACCAGGTCCCGGAACAGCGCCAGGTCGGTGCGGACGGCGCGTTCGACGGCCCCGGCCAGCGCGAAGCCGCGCGGTCCGCCGAACACCTCGTGCACCTCCTCCGGGTCGTACTCGATGCGGATCTGCACCCGGGTGTGCGCGCGGTCGAGCGGGCGCAGCGCGAAGGCGCCCTGGAGGGGCAGGCCGTCCAGGGTGCGCCAGGTCATCACCCGGCCGCGCCCCCGGTCGGTGATCTCGGTCTCGACGTCCAGACCGGCGCCGGCGACCTCCACTTCGAGGTGGGCGAGGTTGCTGCCGTGCGGCTGGGCGCTGCGGACGCCGTCGACGAACCGCGGGTAGTCGTGGACCCGGTGCAGCTGCTCCCAGGCGGCCAGCACCGGGGCGTCGATGTCGATCTGTTCCTCGAGCGTGCTCATGGCGGGGCCGGACCTCCTCGGCTGGCGCGCGGTCGACCCTTCCAGACTGCGCCGGGGGCCGGTGGACGGCAAAGGCGGCGGGCGGGGGACGGGCGGGGCGCGGGCGGCTGCGCGAGACTGGGCGCATGCCGGAGCTGCCCGAGGTCGAGGCCCTGACCGCCTACCTGTCGCAGCGGCTGACCGGGCGGGTGATCGCCGAGGTCCAGCCGGTGGCGATCAGCGCCCTCAAGACCTACGACCCGCCGGTGACCGCGCTGGCCGGCCGGACGGTGGGCCCGGTCGTGCGGCACGGCAAGTTCCTCGACATCGAGGCCGGCGGGCTGCACCTGGTGGTCCACCTGGCCCGGGCGGGGTGGCTGCGCTGGAAGGAGGGCCTGCCCCCGCTGCCGCCGCGGCCGAGCGCGCGCAACCCGCTGGCGCTGCGGGTGCGGCTGGAGGGCCCGGAGGCGGACGGCTTCGACCTGACCGAGGCGGGCACCAGGAAGGGGCTCGCGGTGTACGTGGTGCGGGAGGCGGCGGAGGTCCCGGGGGTGGCCCGGCTCGGTCCGGACCCGCTGGACCCGGGCTTCGGCCTGGAGCTCTTCCGCGCCCTGCTGAGCGGCGAGCGGCGCCGGATCAAGGGCGTGCTGCGGGACCAGAGCGTGCTCGCCGGGGTCGGCAACGCCTACTCGGACGAGGTGCTGCACGCGGCGCGGATGTCCCCGTACAAGCTGGCGGCCGACCTGTCGGAGGAGGAGACGGCGCGGCTGTTCGAGGCGCTCGGCACGACGCTGCGCGAGGCGGTGGAGCGCTCGCGGGGGCTGGCGGCGGGGGAGCTGAAGGCGGAGAAGAAGCTGGGCCTGCGGGTGCACGGGCGCACCGGGCAGCCCTGTCCGGTCTGCGGGGACACCGTGCGGGAGGTGTCCTTCGCCGACTCCTCGCTGCAGTACTGCCCGACCTGCCAGACCGGCGGCAAGCCGCTGGCGGACCGGAGGCTCTCCCGGCTGCTGAAGTGAGGCCCGGCGGCCCGCCCGGTCTGCCGGCCGGCCCGCCGGCCCCGCCCGGTGGGAGTGGGCGGGGCCGGTGGCGGCCGGGTTCCGGGCGGTGGCTCAGAGCTTGCGGGCGACGCCGCCCCAGTAGTACGCGGCGTGCGGGTCCTCGGGCTGCTCGCCCTCGGGGTGCCAGGCCATCACCGGGGCGACACCGGGCTCGACCAGCTCCCAGCCGTCGAAGAAGCGGGTGACCTGCTCCTTGCTGCGCGGCACCAGGGTCATCCCGGCGGAGCGGGCGGAGGCGGTCACCTGGGCGACGGCGGCCTCGTTGAAGTCCTGGGTGGGGTGGGTGAGCGCGAGGTAGCTGCCGGAGGGGAGCGCGTCGCGCAGCGCGGCGACCTTGGCCCACGGGTCGTCCTCGTCGGCGATCAGCATCAGCACGGCGATCATCAGCAGGCCGACCGGCTGGGTGAGGTCCAGCGTCGTGTTGAGGGCCGGGTCGGCCAGCAGCTCGGCGGGCTTGCCCAGGTCGGCGTGGATGTAGGTGGTGCGGCTGGCCGGGGTGGAGACCATCAGCGCGCGGGCGTGGGCCAGCACGATCGGGTCGTTGTCCACGTAGACGACCCGGGTGCCGGCGCTGACCGACTCGGCGATCTCGTGGGTGTTCGGCGAGGTGGGGATGCCGGTGCCGAGGTCGAGGAACTGGCGGATGCCGTAGCGCTCGGCGAGGTGGCGCACGGCGCGCTTCTGGAAGCCGCGGTTCTCCTTGGCCTGGGCCTTCATGGTGGGCACGGCCTGTTCGATGGCCTGGCCCATCGCGCGGTCCGGCGGGAAGTTGGTCTTCCCGCCCAGCCAGTAGTCGTAGACGCGGGCGGAGTGCGGGGTGCTGGTGTCCACCCCGTACTTCTCCCACTGACTCAGTTCGGCCTCGTCGTTGTCGGAGCGGTCGGCGAAATCCTGACTTTTCGTCATGGCCACGTCCTCTGAAGACAGATCATCACACTTGGGAGACGTCAGATTAGCGGGCCGGACGGGTTTTCGGTCACGGGGTGGGTGAACCGGCCGCGACGTGGGCCGTTGGGATGGTGATCGAGCCCGTCGGGGTAGCCGCTGGGAGGCCGGCCGGTGAACGGGGGAGACATTCGCCATGCTGTCTGATCGTCAGATTACTTCGCGAAGATTGCTGCTGGTCGCGGCGGGGATGTCGCTGCTCGGGCTGACCGGCTGCGGCCGGGCCGAGGAGGTGGTGAGGGCCGCCCGGGCGGCGCGCCACCCGGAGCCCGGGGCCGTTCCGGGGGAGGCCCCGGCCGGGCTCTCCGGCGAATCCGGCCCGTCCGCCGTCCCCTCCGCGGCGCCGACCGCTGCTCCGGCCCCCTCCGCCGCTGCTCCGAGCCCCTCGGCCGCCGCGGCTCCCTCGGCGGCCGTGCCCGTCCCCACCGTGCCCGTCCCCACCGTGCCCGTCCCCACCGCCCCCGCCCCGGCCGCGCCGACGCCCGCCCGGGCGCTGACGGCCGCCGAGAGCCGGCCGGTGTACGAGTTGGACTCCGCGCGGAAGGTGGTCGCGCTCACCATCGACGACGGCCCCGACCCCCGGCACACCCCGACCGTCCTGGCGCTGCTGGAGCAGTACGGCATCCGGGCCACCTTCTTCCTGATCGGCGAGAACGCCGTCGAGCACCCCGGCCTGGTCGGTGAGATCGCCGCCCGCGGCCACCACATCGCCAACCACACCTGGACCCACCCCGACCTGCGGAGCCTCTCCGAGGGCAAGGTCCGCGACGAGCTGGAGCGCACCTCCGACCTGCTGCACCGGACCACCGGGAAGGTGCCGACCTGGTTCCGGGCACCGGGCGGCGACTGGTCCACGACGGCCCTGCGGGTGAGTGGCGAACTCGGCATGCGGCCGATGGCCTGGTCGGTCGACCCCCGGGACTGGGCCCGGCCCGGGACGGGTGTGATCACCGACCGGATCCTCAAGGACGTGCGCCCCGGGGCGATCGTGCTCAACCACGACGGCGGCGGGGACCGCTCGCAGACGGTGGCGGCGCTGAAGGCCTACCTGCCGGTGCTGATCGACTCCGGCTACCTCTTCACCGCCCCGGCGGGCTGAGCGACGGCGTCGGCGCCCGAGCAAATGGGCGAATGGAAAAGTCGCGGGAAACGCACTTAAACCACTCGAAAGGATGGCTGAGCAGAATCGTTTCCCCGATTTTTGGGCCTCTAGGGTGATCTCGCACCAATTCCCCAGGTACCACCCGAGTACCGCCTGAAAGGGCCACCCGCCATGCGTCTGCCCATGCGTCTGCGCAACGCCGTGTTCGCCGCCACCAGTGCGATCGCGCTCGTCCTCGCCGTCCCGGTCTCCGCCAACGCCGCCGACGGCGAATTCCGCTACAAGTACGGCTCCGACTTCACGGGCGCGCTGATCGACCCGAAGGGCAGCACGTGCGTCGACCTGCCGGAGGCCACCGACGCGGAACCGGCGTTCGCACCGTCGAACCAGACCCGTTCGACCGCCACCGTCTTCCGTGACTTCGGCTGCGCGGGCGACACGTACTTCGTGCTGCGGCCGGGCGGGCGCGCCGGCGACCGGCTGCTGGTCCGCTCGGTGGTCTTCTCCTGAGCCGGCCGGGCGGCCGGGGCCCCGCCGGGCGCACCCGTACGAAGCGAATTCGTACGAAGCGCGGGACACGGCGGCAATTGGTTGAGACCATTCCGGTGAACCGGCCGTGAACGGCGGCCGGCGGAGTCCGTGACGCCACCGGGAGCGGCCGTGCAGATCCGAATCGCCGGGCTCTCCGCCCGGACCCGCAGAGCGCTGGTGCTCGCTGCCGTCCTGCTGCTCGCGGCGGTCGGCTTCGGCGTCCAGCGGGCGATCGGCGGAGAGGACGGCCACCCCGGCGGGGCCGTCGCCGTACCCGCCGGCCCGCGCACCGCGGACCGGATCATCCCGGTCCCGCTCTCCGTCGCCGCCGGCTCCGGTCCCGGCTACCGGCTCACCGGAAGCACCGTCGTGCGGACCGTCCCCGGGGTGGAGGCCGTCGAGCGGCAGGCCGGAGAGGTCCGGCGGATCGCCGAGCAGCTCGCCGGGGCGCTGCGCCGCCCGACCGGGCTGCCGCTCCCGGTGGCGGCCGACGCCGGTCCGGCGGGCGCCGGGGGCATCAGCCTGCTGCTCGACCCCGCGCTCCCCGAGGCGACCGGCACCGAGGGCTACCGGCTGACCGCCGACGCCACCGGCGTGCGGATCACCGCCCGCGCCCCCGAGGGCCTGTTCCGGGGCACCCAGACCCTCCGGCAGCTGCTGCCGCCGCAGATCGAGAGCCCGCACCCGGTCGCCGCCGGGCCGGAGTGGACGGTCGCCCCGGTCACCGTCGAGGACCGCCCGCGCTACGGCTACCGGGGCGCGATGCTCGACGTCGCCCGCCACTTCTTCACCCCGGACGAGGTCAAGGGGTTCATCGACCGCCTCGCCCTGTACAAGCTCAACCACCTGCACCTGCACCTGAGCGACGACCAGGGCTGGCGGATCGAGGTCCCGGCCCGGCCGGCGCTGACGAGGACCGGCGCGGTCAGCGAGGTCGACGGCACGCCCGGCGGGTTCTACACGGCCGCCGACTACCAGGAGATCGTCCGCTACGCGCAGGAGCGGTACCTGACCGTCGTCCCCGAGATCGACCTGCCCGGCCACAGCAACGCGATCCTCGCCTCCTACCCCGAGCTGGACTGCACCGGGAGCGCCCGGCCCTGGCCGTACACCGGGATCGAGGTCGGCTTCTCGACGCTCTGCCCGACCGGCGACGAGGTCTTCGCCTTCACCCGGGACGTGGTCACCGAGCTGGCCCGGCTCACCCCGGGGCCGTACCTGCACCTCGGCGGCGACGAGGTGAAGAAGATGGCCCCGGCCGAGTACGCGGAGTTCGTGAAGCGGGTGAACGAGCAGGTGATCGCGGCCGGGAAGACCCCGGTCGGCTGGAACCAGACCGCCCCGGGCGGGGTCGGGGTGCTGCAGTTCTGGGACGGCCGGGGCGGGCGCGACGTCGAGCTGAAGGAGGCCGCCGAGCGCGGCGCCAAGGTGATCATGTCGCCGTCCGGCCGCAGCTACCTGGACATGAAGTACGAGTCCGGCTACCCGCTCGGCCTGGTCTGGGCCGGCACCATCGACGTCCGGACCGCGTACTCCTGGGATCCGGACACCCTGGTGCCGCTGCCCGCCGGCTCCGTGCTCGGCGTCGAGGCGCCGCTGTGGACGGAGACCCTGGACACCCCGGAGGAGCTCGACCTCATGCTGCTGCCCCGGCTGCCCGCGCTCGCCGAACTGGGCTGGTCGGCCAGGGAGAGCCACTCCTGGGAGCGGTTCAGGACCCGCCTGGCCGAGGAGGGCGCCCGCTGGGAGGCCGCCGGGTTCCGCTACGAGAGGCGGAGCGAGGTTCCCTGGCCGGCCCGGTAGGCGAGCGGTGGGGGATCGTCCGGGGGCGGCGTAGCGTGACGAGGGGAGGGTTCGCGCAGGTCCCGAGACGGCGCAGGAGGAACGATGTCCGAACGGGAACCGGACCCGGCGAGGCAGCAGGAGTTCGCGGGTCGTGTGGTGCAGGTGCTCAATGACGCCTGCCTGGGATTCATGGCCGGGATCGGCCACCGGACCGGCCTCTTCGACACCATGGCCGGTCTCGCACCGTCGACCAGCGAGGAGGTCGCCCGCGCCGCCGGGCTGGACGAGCGCTACGTCCGCGAGTGGCTCGGCGCCATGGTGGTCGGCGGGTTCGTCGAGTACGAGCCGCGGCAGGGCACCTACCGGCTGCCGCCCGAGCACGCGGCGTCACTGACCCGGGCCGCCGGGCCGGACAACCTGGCCGGGATGATGCAGTACCTGGCCCTGATGGGCGAGGTCGAGGAGCGGATCGTCGAGGCGTTCCGCAAGGGCGGCGGGCTGCCCTACTCGGCCTACCCGCGGTTCCAGGCGCTGCAGGGCGAGGAGACCGCCGCCCTCTACGACCTGGCGCTGGTGGACGTCGTCGTGCCGCTGGTGCCGGGGCTCACCGAGCGGCTGCGGGAGGGGATCGACGCGGTCGACATCGGCACCGGGCAGGGCCACGCCGTCAACGTGCTGGCCAAGGCCTTCCCGGCCAGCCGGTTCACCGGCCTGGACATCTCCGAGCAGGGCATCGGCGCGGCCAAGGCCGAGGCCGCCGCGCACGGCCTGGACAACACCCGCTTCGAGCTGGGCGACTCGGCCGAGCTGACCGGCGCGTACGACCTGGTCACCGCCTTCGACGTGGTCCACGACCTGGCCCGGCCGGACCGCGCGCTGCGGGCCGTCGCGGCCGTGCTGCGGCCCGGCGGCGTCTTCCTGATGGGCGACATCGCGGCCAGCAGCCGGCTGGAGGAGAACATCGACCACCCGCTCGCCCCGGCGCTGTACACCTTCTCGACCTTCTACTGCATGACGGTCTCGCTCGGCGAGGGCGGCGCCGGTCTCGGCACCGTCTGGGGCGAGCAGACCGCCCGCCGGATGCTGGCGGAGGCGGGCTTCGGCTCGGTGGAGGTCGAGCGGATCGAGGGCGACCCGCTCAACCAGTACTACGTGGCCCGGCTGCCCACGGCCGCGTAGCGGGCCCGGCGGGGTCCGGGTGGCCGGGGGCGGGGGTGCGGACGTAGGTTCGAAGGGTCCCCGCGTGAAGGGAGGGCGGCGATGACCGGCAACGGCTACGCACACCCCGAGGCGCTGGTCGGCACCGAATGGCTGGCCCACCACCTGGACGACGGCACGCTCCGGGTCGTCGAGGTGGACGAGGACACCGCGGCCTACGCCCGCGGCCACCTGCCCGGCGCGGTCGGCTGGGACTGGACCGCCGACCTGCACAGCCCGGTCGGCCGCGACTACGCCGACCGCGCGGGCGTCGAGCACCTGCTGCGCGCCGCCGGGGTCGAGGACGACACCACCGTGGTGCTGTACGGCGGCAACGACAACTGGTTCGCCGCCTACGCCTACTGGCTGCTGCGGCTGCGCGGCTTCGGCCCGGTGCGGCTGCTGGACGGCGGGCGCAAGAAGTGGGAGCTGGAGGGGCGCGAGCTGACCGAGGAGGTCATGGACTACCAGCACAGCGCCTACCGGCCGGCCGGGCCGGAGCACCCCGAGGTGCGGGCGCTGCGGGACGAGGTGCTGGCCAAGGCGGAGGTCTTCGCCAAGCCGGGGTCGGACGCGGTGCTGGTGGACGTCCGCTCGCCCGCCGAGTACCGGGGCGAGGCGCTGGCCCCGCCGCACCTGCCGCAGGAGCAGGCGCAGGTGCCCGGCCACATTCCCGGCGCGGTCAACATCCCCTGGTCCCGGGCGGCCAACGAGGACGGCACCTTCCGCTCGGCGGAGGAGCTGCGGGCGCTGTACGGCGGGGAGGGCGTCGAGCCGGAGCGCGAGGTGATCGCCTACTGCCGGATCGGGGAGCGCTCGGCGCACACCTGGTTCGCGCTGACCGAGCTGCTCGGGTACCCGCACGTCAAGAACTACGACGGCTCGTGGACCGAGTACGGCTCGCTGGTGCGGGCGCCGGTGGCCCTGGGGGCGTAGCGCGCGGGGCGCGGGGCCGTGTTCTTCCATACGGTGAATGAGGGATCGTCGGAAGTTCATGACGGTCCGTCACCGGCCGGAAGCGGCACCATGTCGGCCTGTATCTTCTTATGAACATCTCATTGTTCAGGCGTAGGCCGGGGGCCGTTGGGACAAGGATCGATCCGACCCGTTGTCCCAGTGACCCTGTGGAGGACCACCGTGCGCAAGAGGCTGATCGTCTCTGCCGCCGCCGGCGCGCTCGCCCTGCTCCTGTCCGTCCCCGCCTCCGCCGCCCAGGCCGGCCCGGGCGCCGCGGGCATCGGCGATCCCTACTACCCCTTCGCCGGTAACGGCGGCTACGACGTCTCGCACTACGACATCCGGCTGAAGTACCAGCCCGCCACCGACGAGCTGGAGGGCACCACCACCATCCTGGCCACCGCCACCCAGGACCTCACCCGCTTCAACCTGGACTTCGTGCTCCAGGTCAAGGAGGTGCTGGTCAACGGGCGCGCCGCGTCGGTCGCCATCTCCCGCGAGCAGGAGCTGGAGGTCACCCCGGCCCGGACGATCGCCAAGGGCAGCCCGATCACCGTCGTCGTCCGCTACGCCGACAAGCCCGGCGAGGTCGAGCGCGGCGGCTACTCCGCCTGGCTCCGCACCCCCGACGGCGGCGTGGCCGCCAACGAGCCCGAGGGCGCCGCCTGGTGGTACCCGAGCAACGACCACCCCACCGACAAGGCGACCTTCGACGTCTCGGTGCTGGTGCCCAACGGCACCGAGGTGATCAGCAACGGCACCCGGACCACCAGCCAGCGCCCCGGCTGGACCCGCTACAACTACCGGCAGACCAAGCCGCAGGCCACCTACCTGGCCACGCTGGCGATCGGCAAGTTCGACGTCCGCCAGGACACCACCCCGGGCGGGCTGCCCGTCATCACCGCCTACAGCCCCGACCTCGGCGTCAACGCCGGTGCGGCGCGGGCCAGCGTCGAGCGCACCGGCGAGCTGACCGACTGGCTGAGCACCGTCTTCGGCGCCTACCCGTTCGACACGGTCGGCGGCTACGTGCCCAACGTGCCGACCGGGTACGCGCTGGAGACCCAGGGGCAGATCTTCTACAGCCCGGCGCAGTTCGCCCGCGGCGCCAACACCTCCGTCGTGGTGCACGAGTTGGCCCACCAGTGGTACGGCGACAGCGTCTCCGTGCAGCGCTGGAGCGACATCTGGCTGAACGAGGGCTTCGCCCGGTACGCGCAGTGGCTCTGGTCGGAGCACGAGAACGAGGGCACGGCCCAGGAGCTGGCCGACTTCTTCTACGACTACTACCCGGCCGCCGACGCCTTCTGGTCGATCAAGCCGGGCGACCCGGGCGCGGACCACCAGTTCTCCGGTGCCGTCTACGACCGGGGCGCGATCGCCCTGCAGGCGCTGCGCAACACCGTCGGGGACGGCACCTTCTTCAAGATCCTCAAGGGCTGGGCGGCCGAGCACAAGTTCGGGAACGCCACCGTCCAGCAGTTCCAGGCGTACGCCGAGCAGATCGCCGGCCGGCCGCTGGCCTCGCTCTTCAACACCTGGCTGTTCACCGTGGGCAGGCCGGCGGCGGGGTCGGACGGCATCGGGGCCCCGGCCCCGGCCGCGGCGAGCCTCGCGCCGGGCGCCACGGCGGGCGACGCGGCGGGCGCGCGGCCGGAGCCGAAGTCCTGGAAGAAGATCCAGGAGACCAACAGCGTTCACGAGCACACGCGCTGACGATCCATCATGCGGCAAGGCCGGGGCCCGGCCGTCCGGACGTGAGCGGACGGGCGGGCCCCGGTGTGTCCGGTGCTCTTCAGGACCGGACGGCGTTCTCCTCGGTGAGCACCAACTCCTCGATGCCGTACAGGAAGCGCTCCATCGTGGGCCGGGGGAGCACCTCCGGGTCGGCGGTCATGGCGAGTTGCAGGGCGGTGGGGGTGCGCAGGGCGTCCAGGGCGTAGGTCAGCCCGGGGCGCGGGTCGAAGTCGACGGGCCAGTCGAGCGTGGTGCGCCCGTCCTCGCCGCCGGTCGGCGCGGGCCGCGCGGCCAGGCCGCTCGGGAGCAGTTCGCGGGTGTCGTTGAAGACGCAGGAGCGGTCGGCGAGCGGGACCCGCTCGGCGGTGAGGCGCGCGACCTCCGCGTCCAGCAGCCGCCGGTCGTAGTAGGCGTGCCGGTAGGCGGCGATCGACGCCGCGTGGGTGCGGCGCACCACCTCGCCGAACTCGCCGTCGGCGTCGGGGAGGTGGAGCAGGGCGTCGCCGGCGACCACGCTGACGGCGTCGGTCAGGCCGGACAGGAAGCGGTTGTTGACCACCACCTGGAGCACCGCGTCCGAGCGGCCGGCCAGCCGGGCCGTCATCGCGGCGGCGGCCGCGAGCAGGACGGTGGAGGAGCCGGTCCGGTGTGCGGCGGCGACGGTGTCGACCGCCCGCAGCAGCGCGGGCGAGCTGAGCACGGCGTTCGGGAACCGCTCGGTGGGCCCGGTCCCGGCCCGGTCCCGGGCGCCGTTCGGCGGGAAGAGCCGGGGCGGGGCGGACCGCAGCTTGCGCAGGGTGTGCGCACGGGCGTTGGCGTCGCGCTTCAGGCCGCGCTCCGAGGTCTGGAACGCGGCCTCCTCCAGGGGCTGCTGGGGTGAGCGGGCGGCCCGGAGGTCCTTCGGGTCGGCGCCCACGGCCAGTTCGCTGAGGTCGCGGACCAGCAGGCCCATGCCGGTGCCGTCCACCGCGGTGTGGGACAGCACCAGGGTGATGTGCCGCACCAGGCCGTCGGCGACCACCACGCCGACCCGGATCGGCCACTCGGTGGCGCAGTCGAACGGTCGGCCGGCCAGCTCCTCGTGCAGCGCGCCGCCGACGGCGCCGAGTTCGTCCCGCCCGGTGTCCGGCGGGCAGTCGCGGACGTGGACCGTCAGGCGGCCGGACGGGTCGACCCGCTGGCGCAGCCGGGTGCCGTCCGGGCTGTCCGTGTCGTTCGTGCCGTCCGTGTCGTCCGTGTCGTCCGGTTCCGGCAGCAGCCGGGTGTGCAGGGAGTCGTGCAGGTGGAGCAGGTGCCCGAGGGCGTCCAGGACGGCCGGCAGCGGCATGCCCGGGTCCAGCGGGGCGGCGGTGCCGATGTTGAAGCGGGGGCGGTCGGCGGGCGCGGAGCGGTTGACGACGTCCCAGATGGCGCGCTGGCCCCAGGTGGCGGGTCCGCTGCCGGATCGGCCGTCGGCGAAGGGGATCTCCAGTTGTCGACTCGTAGTCACCGTGGTGGTTCTCCGATGTACTGGTTCGGACGCGGCGGTTGGTGCGGATGGGTGCGGTGGGAGCCGTCCTGGAGAGTCTGCTGCACCGCCCGGACGCCCGTCGAGACCCGGGCCCTATACCGTTCCCGGCGGGTGGAGGGTGCCGGTCCGGGCGACCCGGGAGTACCAGCGGGCGCTGGACTTCGGGGTGCGGGCGAGGGTGCGGTGGTCGACGTGGACCAGGCCGAAGCGCTTGGCGTAGCCGTACGCCCATTCGAAGTTGTCCAGCAGCGACCAGAGGAAGTAGCCGCGCACATCGGCGCCGTCGGCGGCGGCCCGGTGCAGGGCGGCGAGGTGCGCGTGCACGTAGGCGCTGCGGTCGGGGTCGTCGACGGTGCCGTCCGGGCCGGGCTCGTCGGGGTAGGCCGCGCCGTTCTCGGTGACCATGAGCGGCAGTCCCGGGTGGCTGCGGGCGAGCGCGGTGAGCAGTTCGTACAGGCCGGAGGCGTCGACGGCCCAGTCCATCGCGGTGCGCTCGCCCGGGGCCCGGTGGAAGCCGACCCGGTCGGCGCCCGGCCAGGGGGAGGCGCCGCCCGCGCCGTGGCCGTCCTCGCGGGCCGGGTCGGCGCCCTCGGGTGCGGCGGAGACCACGCTGGGGGTGTAGTAGTTGACGCCCAGCCAGTCCAGCGGCTGGTGGATCGCGGCCGTGTCCTCGGGGCGGACGAAGGACCAGTCGGTGAGGTGCGCGGTGTCCGCGAACAGGTCCTCGGGGTAGCGGCCGTCCAGCATCGGGCCGAGGAAGACCCGGTTGCCGACCGCGTCGATCCGGCGCACGGCGTCCCGGTCGGCGGCGGACCCGGTGAGCGGGCGCAGCGCGTGCAGGTTGAGCGACACCGACACCCGGGCGTCGGCGGGCAGCACCGAGCGCAGCGCCGAGACGGCCAGGCCGTGGCCGAGGTTGAGGTGGTGGGCGGCGCGCAGGGCGGCCACCGGATCGGTCCGGCCGGGGGCGTGCACGCCGGAGCCGTAGCCGAGGAAGGCGCTGCACCAGGGCTCGTTGAGGGTGGTCCACTGGGTGACGCGGTCGCCGAGCGCCTCGCCGGCGAGGGCCGCGTAGGCGGCGAAGTGCTCGGCGGTGCGGCGCTCGGGCCAGCCGCCGGCCTCCTCCAGCTCCTGGGGGAGGTCCCAGTGGTAGAGCGTGGCGACGGGCGTGATCCCGGCGGCGAGCAGCTCGTCGGCGAGGCGGCGGTAGAAGTCCAGCCCGCGCCCGGAGGCGGGGCCGCGGCCGGTGGGCCGGACCCGCGGCCAGGCGATCGAGAACCGGTAGGCGGTGAGGCCGAGTTCGGCCATCAGCCGGACGTCCTCGCGGAAGCGGTGGTAGTGGTCGACGGCCACGTCGCCGGTGTCGCCCCGGTGGACCTTGCCGGGCGTCCGGCAGAAGGCGTCCCAGATCGACGGGGTGCGGCCGTCCTCGGCGGCGGCGCCCTCGATCTGGTAGGCGGAGGTGGCGGCGCCCCAGTGGAAGCCGGCCGGGAAGCGGAGTGCCGCGGTGGCGGCACCGGAGTCGGGTGGGGTCATGGTGGTCCTCCGAACCGGGGGAGAGGGGACGGGGTCGGTCGCCGACCGCGCCGGCGGTGCTGCCGCCCAGGAGGTGTCTGCCCGGCGGGACGGCCGCCGGCACGGGGGAGTCGGGGGAAGACCGTCCCGCCGGGGCGTCAATGAGACGCGGACTGACAAATCAGATCGAGTGGTTGATCTTCTCGTCCGGGTGATGTCGGTTCCGTACCGTCCCGTATGCGCCAAGAGTGGTGCGCCATGACCACTTTGGACGCACACGCCGTCGACACACCATCCACCGCGACGACCGCCGAGGGCGGGGCGCCGCCCGCCGGGCCCTCGCGGCGCACCCTCGTCACGATGACCGGGGCCTCGGTGCTCGCCGCCGGGCTCACCACCGCCTCCGCCGCGCCCGCGACCGCGCTCGCCCCGGCCGTCGCCCCGGCCGTGGTGCCCCCGGGCACCGACGAGCAGGCCTTCACCACGGTGGCCCGCGCGATCGCCGTCTACGACGAGCACGACCGGCCGCTCGTCCCCGGCTATCTGAAGATCGTCCGCGACGGCCTGCCGGCCGCGCGGGCGCGGGCGACCAAGCGGGTCCTGGTCGTCGGCGCCGGACCGGCCGGGCTGCTCGCCGCGGACCTGCTCAACCGGGCGGGCCACGACATCACCGTGATCGAGGCCAACGGCAACCGGGCCGGCGGCCGGATCAAGACCTTCCGCAAGGGCGGCCACGAGAACGGCCAGCAGCCGTTCGCCGACCCGGAGCAGTACGCCGAGGCCGGCGCGATGCGGCTGCCCGAGAGCCACCCGCTGGTGATGGCGCTGCTCGACAAGTACGACCTGCCGCGGCAGGAGTTCCTGCTGGTGGACGTGGAGGTGGAGAACCCGTCGGTCCGGGCCAACCGGGCCTGGATCCACGTCAACGGCCTGCACGTCCGCAAGGCCGACTACGAGGCCGATCCGGCGGAGGTCAACGGGAGCTTCGGCGTCACCGGCCCCGACCGCGACCGGACCGCCGCCGCCATCTACGCCGCGGCGCTGGAACCCGCGCTCGCGCTGGTCCGCGGCAAGGAGGGCGCGGCCCTGGTCGAGGGCTGGTCCACCGTCCTGCGGCGCTACGGCCACTGGTCGATGTACCGCTACCTCACCGAGGAGGCCGGTCTGGACACCAGGACCGTCGACCTCGTCGGCACCGTCCAGAACGTCACCTCCCGGCTGCACCTCTCCTTCGTGCACTGCTTCCTGTCCGCCGCGCTGATCGACCCGAGGACGAAGTTCTGGGAGATCAAGGGCGGCACGGCCCGGCTCGTCGACGCCCTCTACGCGGCCGTCAAGGGCAAGGTCCGCTTCGACCGGCGGGCGGTG
The DNA here is from genome assembly GCF_042268405.1 of Kitasatospora sp. NPDC056184. Classification (NCBI taxonomy): domain Bacteria; kingdom Bacillati; phylum Actinomycetota; class Actinomycetes; order Kitasatosporales; family Streptomycetaceae; genus Kitasatospora; species Kitasatospora sp. NPDC056184. Next base: position 138,071 of record NZ_JBHJUI010000010.1, read on the forward strand.
CGGATCGACCGGGAGGGCGGCAAGGTCCGGGTGCACACCGTCTCCGAGGACGGCCAGAGCGGCAGGGGCGGGGCCACCGAGGTCTTCGAGGGCGACGAGGCGATCATCACCGTCCCGTTCGCCGGGCTGCGGCACGTGGCCTTCGAGCCGCCGCTCGGCTACGGCAAGCGGCGGGCGGTCACCGAGCTGCACTACGACGCCGCGACCAAGGTGCTGCTGGAGTTCTCCCGCCGCTGGTGGGAGTTCACCGAGGAGGACTGGAAGGCCGCGCTGGACGGCATCGAGGCCGGGCTCTACGAGCGCTACCGGTCGGGCCGGGTCGACGACGGCCGCCACCTCGGCGCGCACGACTCCGTGCGGCGGCTCGGGGTGAGCGTCCCGGAGGACCTCAGGACGTGCTTCGCGGGCTTCCGCCCCTCCGGCGGCGACCCGGCGGCCGCCCACATCCGCGGCGGCGGCTCGGTGAGCGACAACGCCAACCGGTTCGTCTACTTCGAGCACGCCCACCCGATGGAGGGCAGCGACGGCGGCGTGGTGCTCGCCTCCTACAGCTGGTCCGACGACGCGCTCAAGTGGGACGCGTACGCCGACGAGGAGCGCTACCTGCGGGCGCTCGCCGGGGTGCAGGCCGTCTTCGGGCGGCGCTGCGAGGTCTTCTTCACCACCCGGGGCAAGACCCAGTCGTGGATGCGCGACCACTACGCCTACGGCGAGGCCTCGGTGCTGCTCCCCGGCCAGCACACGGAGCTGTTCCCGGACATCCCGGGCTCCGAGGGGCCGCTGCACTTCGCGGGGGACCACACCTCCACCAAGCCGGCCTGGGTCGAGGGCGCGCTCGAATCGGCCGTCCGGACGGCGCTGCTGGTCCACCAGGGCTGACGCGGCCGGGTCCGGGCGATCCCCGTGGCGGGCGGGGATCGCTCCGGGCCGGGCGGTCGGTCCTCCCGGCCGGCTCCGGCCGCCCGGTCAGCGGCGGGTGGCGGTGACGAGGTGGTAGTCGAGCAGGCCGTCGCGCCAGGTGCTGAGGAAGTTGCGGGTCCAGTGGCCGCGCGGGACGGCGCCCTCCAGGAAGCGGTCAAGCCCCGGCCACACGTCCGCCCCGATGGACTCGGTGCCGATGCCGGTGAAGCCGGCGGCCGCGAGGTCGGCGGTGAACGCGCCGAGCGGGTGGGCGACGTCCAGCCCGTTGGCGAAGCTGCCGAGCAGGATGCTCAGCCGCTCGGCGACGTCCGGCCCGTCGGCGCTGAAGAACGTGGTGACCACCAGCCGCCCGCCCGGCCGCAGCACCCGGGCCGCCTCGCGGGCGAACCCGGTCAGCTCGCGGAAGTGCTGCGCCGCCTCGACCGAGTACACGCCGTCCAGCGAGGCGTCCGCGAACGGCAGGTCGTCCGCCGAGCCCAGCGAGTAGCCCAGCCGGTCCGGGAAGGTCGCCAGGGCCTTGGCGTTGACGGCGCGGGCGCGCTCGATCTGGTCCGGGTGGATGTCGACCCCGGTCACCGCCGCGAAGCGGAACTCGCAGAGCGCGAGCGCCGCGCCCAGCCCGCGCCCGCAGCCGACCTCGCCCAGCCGCAGCGACTCCCTCGGCCCGGGGAAGGCCCGCAGCACCCGGCGGTAGAGGTCCTCCTGGCTGCGGACGCGGTCCTCCGGAGTGGGCGCGTCGGTGCGGATGCCGCTCCAGTCACCGAAGTTGATGAATCCGCCGCCGAAGCCGGCGGTCCGTGACAGATCGTCGGCGCCGTAGGTCTGGCGTACCGGTCCGGGGATGCGGTCCTGGCTCATGGCTCGCTCGGGCTCCTCGTGTGTAGTGGCGGCGGCCGCTGGGTGGCGGCGGCGGGCGGGAGCGCCGGTGCTCCGGGCCCCTCGCGGGCGCGCGCCGCAGTACGTACCCAAACACGCCCAACACGGAACTACCCGAAGGAAGTGGTTTCGCGCGACAACCGCAGGCCAATCGGGTTGTGAGTGATACGGGATGATGAGCATGCTTGCCGGTTTCACGTCCGCTCCCGCGCTCCCGCGCCCGGAGGTGCCGCCCCGGCGGGCGGAAAAGATCGGCGGGGCGGACCGCCGCGCTGGAAGACTGGGCGGCGGAACCGTTCGGACCAGGGGAAGACGAGGAGCGCCGGCATGGGGATGGGCACGGGGGACGGGCGGGTCGCGCCGCCGCTGACCGGCGGTGAGCGGGAGACCCTGCGGGCCTACCTGGACTTCCACCGGGAGACGCTGGCGACGAAGTGCGCCGGGCTGACGGACGAGCAGCTGCGGCTGCGGTCGAGCCCGCCGTCGACGCTGACGCTGCTCGGCCTGGTGCGCCACCTGGCCGAGGTCGAACGGACCTGGTTCCGGCGGGTGATCAACGGCGAGGACGTCCCGCTGGTCTGGTCCCCGGAGGGCGACTACCAGGCCGCCTACGACACGACCGGCGCGGACCGGGCGGAGGCCTTCGCGGCCTGGGAGGCGGAGGTGGAGCACGCCCGGCGGATCGAGCGGGAGGCCCCCTCGCTGGACGTCACCGGCTACCAGCCGCGCTGGCAGGCGGACGTCTCGCTGCGGCTGGTGATGCTGCACCTGATCCACGAGTACGCCCGGCACAACGGGCACGCCGACTTCCTGCGCGAGGCGATCGACGGCGCGGTCGGCGCCTGACCGGCGGCGAACCGCCGGCGGGCCCCCGGTCGCCTACAGCACCGTCAAGGGCGTGCTGCTGCGGGTCGGCCCGCGCCCCGGCGATCCGGCCGAGGCCGCGGCGGCGATGACGGCGGACGGCCGGCCGCCCTCCGGCAGGCGCTTCAAGGCCGAGTTCACGGCCCCGGCGCAGGCCACCGCCGGGGAGGTCGCCGCCCTGATCACCACCGAACTCGCGGCGCGTGGGATCAACGGCGACTCCGGCTACGGCCTCGGGCCCGGCCGGGTCACCGCCCGCCGCCTCTCCCCCGGCCTCTCCCACCAGCTCGGCGGCCACGGCTTCTTCCGCACCGCGGGGCTGGGTCTGGAGACCTCCTGAGCGGAGGTGGCGTGTGACGGATGTTCCGACGGTTGGTCATGAGGCCTGCGGGGCGGCGCAGTTCGGGACAACGGGCGCCCACCAGGAAAGGTGTGGACCAATCCAGACATTCCCTATGCTCTCACCCTGATCGACCGATCGGAACGCGGTGGGAGTGGCAGTGCGCATCAATCTGCTCGGACGCTTCGAGCTCCAGGACGACCACGGCAGGGTCCTGCCGCGACCCGGCCCCAAACGGCGCGCGCTGCTCGCCGCGCTCGCCCTGGAGCTCGGCCGGACCGTCCCGGCCGAGCGGCTGGCCGAGCTGCTCTGGGGCGGCACCCCGCCGGCCACCGCCCGCGCCGCCCTCCAGGGCCACGTCACCGGCGTGCGCCGCCTGCTCGCGGCCGCCGCCGACGCCACCCTCCCGGCCGGCTCCATACCCGAGGACCCCGACGGGCTGCACCTGGTCACCCGGGGCGCCGGCTACGCGCTGCTCGGCCACCCCGACGCCGTCGACGCCCACCGCTTCGAGCGGCTCTGCGCCGCCGCCGAGGAGCCCGGCGCCGATACCGCGGGCCTGCTGGGCAGCGCGCTCGCCCTCTGGCGCGGGCCCGCCCTCGACGGGTGCGGCTCCGCGCGGCTCGCCGCCGAGGCCGGACCGCCGCTGACCGCCGCCCGCCGGCGGGCCGCCGAACGGCTCGCCGCCGGCGCGCCCGCCCGGCGCCGCGAACGGCCCGCACCGCCCGCGGACCGGGGCGGCGCGGCGCGGAACGGCGAACTGCCGGACGATCCGGGCGGGTTCGTCGGACGGGCCGGTGAACTCGCCCGCCTCGACGCGGCCGCGGCCGCCGCCGACGGCCGCCCCCTGCTGCTCACCGGACCCGCCGGCGTCGGCAAGACCCGCCTCGCCCGCGCCTGGGCGGAGAGCCGCGCCGACCGCTTCCCCGACGGCCGCCACACCGTCGACCTCCGGGGCGACGACGACACCGCCCCGCTCACCCCCGCCGCCGCGCTGGCCGCGCTGCTCCGCGACCTCGGTGCCGGAGACGGCGCCGGAGACGGGACCGGCGTGGGGACCGGTGGGGGCGGCGGCGCCGACGAGCGCGAACTCCCCGCCGACACTGCCGGCCGCGCCGCCCTGCTGTGCACGGCGACCGCCGACCGCCGGCTGCTGCTCCTGCTCGACAACGCCCGCTCCGCCGAGCAGATCGAACCGCTGCTGCCCGGCCACCCCGAGGTGCTGGTCCTGGTCACCGGCCGCTCCGGGCTCACCACCGACCTGGTCGCCCGGCAGGGAGCCGTCCCGCTGCCGCTCGGCGCCCCCGCCCCCGCCGAGGCGGTCGGCCTGCTCGCCGCCGCGGCCGGCGCCGGGCCGGTCGCCCGGGAACCGGCGGCCGCCGCGCGGCTGACCGCGCTCTGCGACCAACTGCCGCTCGCGGTCGCAGTGGTGGGCGCCCGGCTCGCGGCCGGTGGCGACAGCGCCGCCGCCCTGGTGGAGGAGCTGGCCGAGGAGCGGCGGGCGGGCTCCGCCGCGGTGGCGGCAGCCCTCCGGGTGGGGCTGCGGGCCCTGCCGCCGGAGGCCGGGCGGGTCCTCGCGCTGACCGGCCTGCTCCCCGGCGGGAGCCTGGAGGCGCGGGACCTCGCCGCGCTCGGCGAGGTGCCGGAGCCCCGGGCGCGCGAGCTGCTCGCGGCACTCGTCGCCGCCCGGCTGGTGGAGCCGGCCGGGCCGGGCGGGTTCGAACGGCCCGGCCCGGTCCGCCGGTACGCGGCCGAACTCGCCGCCGGGCTCCCGGCCGGCGAGCGGGCGGCCGCGCTCGGCCGGCTGCTCGGCCGGTGGGCGGACACCGCCGAGGCGGCCTCCGCCGGGTCGCACGAACCGGGGGAGCGGGCCGGCGCCGTGGCGTGGTTCCGCCGGGTGCGGCCCGCCCTGCCGGCCCTGGCCCGCGCCGGTGCCGCGCACGGCCTCGACGCGGCGGTGTGGCGGCTGGCCCACGGCTGCGGGCCGCTGTACTACCACGACGGCGCCCACCCGGACGCGTGGGAGGAACTCGCCCGGGAGGGCCTGGCGGCGGCCGAACGCCTCGGGGACCGGGCCGCCCGGCTCCGGCTGCGGACCGACCTGGGCCTCGCCCTGGTCTCCCGCAAGCGCTTCGCCGAGGCCGCCCGGACCGCCGAGGAGGCCGTCGCCGAGGCCGGGGCCGTCGACGACACCGCCGTCCGCGACCGCTGCCTCACCGCGCTGGCCGGCACCCTCGCGGCGTCCGGCCGCGGCTACGAGGCCATCGCCGTGCTGGAACGCGTGGTCACCTCCTGCGAGACGCGCGGCGACGGCCCGTCGACGGCCCGCGCCCTGGACCACCTCGCCCACTGCCTGCACCGGGTCGGGGAGGCGGAGCGCGGCCTCGCCCACACCGACCGCGCTCTCGACCTCGTCCGCGACCATCCCGACGACCCGCTCCACGGCGCGCTGCGCTTCAGCCGGGCGGAGGCCCTGCGCGTCCTCGGCCGCGCGGAGGAGGCGCTGGCCGCGTCACGCGCGGCACTCGCCGTCGCCGAGGAGCAGGGTGAGACCCGGCTCGCTCTGCTGGCCCTCGATTTCAACGGTGCCGTGCTCGCCGAACTCGACCGTCCCGGGGAAGCCGCCGACTGCTGGCGGCGCGCCCTCGCCCTGCACATCGCCGAGGGCCGTCCCAACCCGGCCCTGGCGCGTCGGTTGGCGGCGTTGGGCGGGTGAGGCGGCGGGTCTCAGCGGTGGCGGGGGAGGGGTGCGGTGAGGACGGCGAGGGCGAGGGTGAGGACGGCGAGGCCGGACCAGGAGACGGCGGGGAGGCGTTCGCCGAGGGCGGTGACGCCCAGGACGGCGGCGACCGCCGGTTCGGCGAGCGTCAGGGCGGTGGCCTTCTCCCGCAGCCGGTCGGCGATGTAGATGCGGTCCTCCTCGCGCAGGTACCGCGACGCGCCACAGGGCGGCAGCACCGGCCTGACCGGTGCTGCCGCCCTGTTCCGACCGGAGACGTTCCGGCCGTTGCGCCATCTCTTGCCCGTACGAAGGTTGATCCCGACGGTCCTGGCGGCCTCGGCATAGCTGACACCCTGCTTCACGAGCCGGAAGTATTCCTCCCGCTCACGCGTCAGCTGCCGACGCCCTTCATCGCGCGACACCCCGGGGGCGATCTCGCGGGTGGCAGCCGCGCGGCCGTCGAGCTTGGCTCGCTGGAAGGCGTACGAGGTGAACTCGGCCCGGTTGTCGGCGTCGGTGTCGCAGGTGTGGAGGGCGCGCCAGAAGCTCAGTCGCATCTCCTGGGCGGTGTGGTGGCTGTCGCCCTCCATCTGATGGGCGCGCTTGCGGGAGACGGACCGGGCGATGTCTTCAAGCCCGTTCAGGATCTCCTCGGTGGCGACGCGGCCCCGGTCGAGCCGGCCCAGGCCGGTCAGGGCAGGAAGGGGCTTGGGGGTCTGGGCCTGGCGGATCAGGGCGGGGGTGATGCAGGGCGAAGACATGGGTTTCTTGGCATGTGCGGGACATGTGGATCGGTGTGTGCCGGGTACGCCGACGCGTGGTCGAGCTGGTCATCGCCGCTGGCTTCCTTCGCCAGGACAAGAACGGCGACATCGTGGCCACCCCCGACGGCCGCGCCATGCGCACCATCTGGCAGCACCACCGCGCCGACCTCGCCGAGCCCTGGCCCGCCCGCGCGGAACCCCAGGCCCTACCCCCGCTGCCCCCACCCCGCCCATCACCTCTCCGACTTTGGGAGAGCGGGCGGGCGGGGCAGGGTCAGGCCGCTCAGGAGTGCGCGCGCTCGATCGCCTCGAAGATGTCCGCGTCAGTCTCCTGTTGCCAGAGCGGGAGGTCGCTCCAGTCGGCGACGTATCCAGGCTTCGGATTCTCGATGTGCTTGTGGATCTGAGCGATCCAGCACGTCGCCACGAACCGGCCTTTCTGTTCCCGAGTGAGCTTCGACGTATTGCCGCCGCTCACGACGATGAAGTCACGGACCTGGCCGTAGACCGCGCTGGCGCACTCCCGCTCCCAATCCGGAGTCTCGTCCCAGGGAGCGACGTAGCCGGCCTTTGGTTCGCCCGGGAAGTGCTTCCGAACACCCTCGATCCACGCATCGCGGAAGATCCGCCCGTCAGACGCCATTCATTACTCCTTCGCCAAGGGGGCACTGTCAAGCGCCGAAATCTGCTGGTGCAGTGCTGAAGCGCGGCCATCGGCCATGAGCGGGACAAGGTGATTCCTGACGCCCTGCATCTTCCTGCTGATGAAGCCCGAGCCGGTTTGGTCCACCAGTTCCAGGGCCTTGCGAGTGTAGTGGCTCGTCTTGTCGAGATCACGGCGCTCGGCACTCAGGGCTGCCAGCTCCGCAAGCACTGCCCCGCGGCGACGTAGCGAGAGCTGTTGCGAGAGCGCGGCTGTCAACGCTTGCTCCGCCAAATCCGGACGGCCGAGCGCGAGATAGCAGGTCCCGCGTTCCTCGGCGAGACGCGAACCGTCGAATCGGAGCCAGCCGCCGTTATGGAGCTCTCCCGACAAGCTGTGTACTCGCTCGGCGTCGTCGAGGGCGCGCTTGGTGGCGTCGAGATCGCCGAGCCCGGCATGAACTTCCGCCTGGACCGCTGCCACCCAGTATCGGGTCGACAGCTGACTGTCTCCTCGTTCGGCGATTCGAGAGGCCGCTGCAAGTATCGGAGCAGCGAGGGTGAAACGCCTCTCGTAGAGCTCCACAAAGGCGTGCCTGGTCAGTGCGCAGGCCCACATGTCGAAAGCGCCGGCCTCGCGGCTGGCGCTGGCGGCCAGGGTGTAGCAGTGTGCTGCGTCTGTGTACCGGTTGGCATCGAAAAAGATCTCGCCGGCCAGCTGATACAGGTCTCCAACCAGCGCACAGAGCTGCCGATGAGAGGTATCGCTCCGGCTCTCTCCCAGCCCCTTGGCCAGGAGACCTAGTTGGTGCCTGACCATTGGGTACACGGCTTGTTTGGAGTCAGAGAGTACGAACACCTTCCAGAGGTGCGAGTTGAGCTCCGGCCCGGCTTCGGCCAGGGACGCAGTCGTTCCGGGCCGAGACGAGGGCCCTTCAGAGCCCGGCAGTGCAATGAGCGCACCAGTCACGGCGAGCAGACTCAGGACATCGCGGCGCTTCATGTCGTCAGTATCACCAAGAGGCGGGGCAGCGGCGTAGACCACCGAACAGTCAGGGGCTGTCACCTCTGGTGTGAGGAGGTCCGCCAGCCCCTCAGGGGTGACCTTGAGGGCCGTTGCCATCTTGGGGTGTACGTACCCCTGGGGGTCGTTCCTGCCGGCCTCCCAGCGGGTGACTGTGGAGACCGCCACTCCCAGTGCCTCGGCGAACGCTTCCTGACTGTAGCCCAGGGCTTTGCGGCGCTGCGCGAGTCGCGTCCTTCTCGGAGCCACAACGGCCTCCGCTCGGATCGAAGGCCCAGGTCAGGCCGGACAGTGCCTTGATTATGCCTGATAGGTGCTCACCTTCTGCTCTGGTTCGGTACAACTCCCGGGTCGTTCACTGGATTCATCTATTCCAGGCGGCGAAGGAAGGCAGAGCGATGGCGAGACGCACCGCCCCACTGGTGTACCGCGAGATCGTGACCAGACCCTCGAAGTCTGAGTCTCACGGGCCTCCCCGTGACTGGAACCCGCTGGACGACTACCGAGCGGCCAACGCGGCCGGTCAAGCCCCGTCCGTCGGAACGCTGCTCCAGATCGCCGCCGTGCGCTCGACCTGCTCCTGCCGGGAGTGTACGGCTCGTCGCACCGATCTGCCGGCCCGATCGGCCTGACGGGCATCGGCTCAACCACCCTCGTGTCCACGACTCGATGGAGAGGCGCAACTGTGAACAGTGTGATCCAGGGCGACCCGGTCCGGCACCGCACGGAGGGCTGGACGGGCACCGTCGCGGAGACCCCGAGCAAGCTCGCCAACCACGCTTGGGTGAACCGGACCAGCTCCGACCCCTACCCGGAGCTGGTTCTCCTGGAGGACTTGGAGCTGGCGGATTGAGCACCCTGCCGACCATCCGGGTTGCTGAAGACGGGACCATCGCCGACCGCCCCGACGGCTACCGCAACGGGACCTGTTGGGCCTGCCGGCGGGAGACCCTGGTCTGCGCGGGCGCTCTGCTCCAGGTCTCCGGCGACACCCGGAGCACCTGCCACATGACCTGCGCTGACTGCATCGCCCGAGCCCGGACGCCCCTCCGCCGGGCCGCCCTGCGGCCCGCGCGCGCCAAGCGGCCGGGGTAGGCCTGTGGACGACGGCCAGGACGACTACCGAGAGGCGGCCGAACGCTTCGCTCGCGGGGCTCCCACCCCTCGCTCGGTCGCCGTCGCCTACACCCTCGCGCTGTTCGCGCTGATAGCGCTGGCAACGGCGCTGATCGCCTCCAGCCGCTTCTGACCCCCAACCGCGCCGTCGGGCGCCCCATGAGCCCCCGGTTCGACGGAATGGGCCCTCCACCGAACCCGGGCCGCACCACCACCCACCACTGCTCGCCCACTCCCGGGCGAGCAGTGGCCAACCCGATTGGAGAGGCACATGAGCACCACCACCCTCAAGCCCAGCGTCGAGCTGGACGAGCTGGGCAAGTTCTTCACGATCGCCGCGCGCCGGATCGACGCGGGTCAGACCGCGCCGCAGATGTTCTCCGCCGCCGTCGACTCCGCGTGGCACGCCCTCCTCGCGGACCCGGCCGCGCACGAGGCGTTCACCCTCCGGCACGCCGGCAGCAAGCTGACCCACGTCGAGATGACGGGCTCCGGGCCCATCTCCTGGGTGGCCGCGTACGAGGAGGCGTACGGTCCCCTGCCGGAGATCTGGTTCACCAACGTCGACGGCACCGTGAACACCGAAGCCCTCACGCAGTACCGCGAGACCGGAACCGTCACCGCCGAGTGGGACTGCGGCCCCAATCCCGGCCCCGGCGACGGCGACGACCTGGCCCCGGCGTCGTCCTACCTGTGATCACCGCACCGTTCGACGGAGCGTCCCGGCCGACCACCGGGGCGCTCCGCCTCACCGAGGCCCGGACGGAGAACCCCGCCAGCGTGGACGTGGACGACTATCTCACCGGGCTCTACCAGCACTGTCCGTTCCTGCGCCCCTCCACCCGACGGGGCATGACCGGATGGACCGTGTACGAGATCACTCCGGGCAGCCACCGGTACGCCGTGGAGGCCGAGTTGTTCTACGCCGGGGTCCAGGCCGCGGAATGGGTCCGGCCGCTGATGGGCCGACCGTACGGTGTTCTCGCGTGCGAGAACGTGGTGCTGCTCGGGCGCTGCGAAGGCGCGGACCACCGCGAACTGCTGACCTGGCCGCACTGGGCGCTGAAGAACCTGTACGCCCCGGTCGGGATCATGTTCGGCAAGTTCGCCCAGGGCGCCGTCGAGACCGGTCGGCGCGGGCAGAGCATCCCGCCGCCGCCGTTCTCGTTCCTCCCGGTACGGGCGGGCGTGCGGCCGTTGGACCCGAAGTTCTTGGAGACCACGCCCGACCTCGCGACGGCGCTGTCCGTGGCAGTCGATGACGGTCGGGACGTCTTCGAGCACATCCCTTGCGAGTGGAAGGCAGTACGAGAATGGGCGAGTTCACTTCCGTTGCCGCAGCCGCGCTGAAGGCCGCGGAGGCAGCCTGCGGACCGGTCGAGCTGGAGGAGATCAGCGACCGGCGGGGCTCGGCGGTCTGGAAGGCCAGCGGTCCGCGCGGGGCGGTGAGCATCAAGCTCGGCACCGGCGAGGCCGCCGAGGTCACCGCCCGCGAAGCCTCCGTGCTGGACCAGCTCCCCGGCTACACCGTAACCGCCGGCCGCTTCGACCACGGCGTCTGGTACGTCACCCCGTGGCTGGCCGGACCGTCCACCTGGGACGTCTTCCGGCCCCTGTGCAAGAAGGACGAGGGCAGGGACGACGCCCTGGCCGCCGCGGTCGACCTGTGTCGCGCCGTGGCCGACCTGCACCACGCCGGGTGGGTGCACGGGGACCTCCAACCGCAGCACGGCATCCACACCGAGCACGGCGTCCGGCTCCTCGACTTCGCCTGGTCCCGGCGACTCGGCGAGACCCCCTGGTCGAGGTTCGACGGCACGATGATCCACCTCACTTCGCCCGAACTGGCCGCCCGGATCATCAACGGCCCCCAGCCCGTCCGAACGACCCAGCCCGCCGACGTCTACGCCCTCGCCGCAACCCTGTGGACCTGTGCCACCGGTGCCTGGCCATTGGACTACGAGGCCGGCGGATTCGCCGAGGACGCCCCGGTGGAGGCGAAACGCAAGGCCATCGCCCACCGTGCCGTCCCGATGTCCACCGCCACGCCCTGGCCTGCCCTCCAGGCCCGGCTGCGCTACGTCCTGCTGGCCGCCCCCGACGACCGGCCCACCGCCACCGAACTCGTCAAGCTCATCGAAGCGGTGGACGGGTGATCGAGCTACGGGAGCTGGTTCCCTGCGACGCCGAGGCCCTGCTGCGGATCTACAGCGCGGAGGCGACCGAGTACTTGGGCCGGGCACCGATGGATCCCGCCGAAGCCCGCTACTACGCCCAAAGCGCCGCCGCCCACGCAGCCCAGGATCCCCGCACGCTGTACATGCTCGGCCTCGTCGTGGACGCCGACCTCCTGGGCATCGTCAAGCTGCACTGTGACCGCCCCGCCGCCGCCATCAGCTACGTCCTGCGCCCCGACGCCTGGGGCCGGGGCTACGCCACCGAAGGGGTTCACAAGATCCTCGCCCTGGCGTTCGGCCGCCTCGGCCTGCCGGAGGTCCACGCCAAGCACCACCCTGACAACCCGGCCTCCGGACGCGTCCTCCTCAAAGCGGGATTCGTCCCGACCGGGGAGCACACCGAATGCCTGACGTACGTCGTCCGGCCCTCGCGAACGGTCGGCGGCTCCCTTCTCGAACCCGCACTCCCGACCCGCAGGGACACCCCATGAGTGACAGCTCCGGCCCCGGCGGCTTCGACCCCCGAGGGTGGGCCTGCCCCCGTTTTGTGACGACCCCCGCAGTCACGAAACGGGGGCGTTCTCCACGTCACAAGGAGTAGCCATGTAGGCCACCACCGAACCAGGCCGGCGGGCCGTGATCCGAGCCCTCGCGCGGCACTCGCTGTCGCCGAGGAGCAGGGTGAGACCCGGCTCGCTCTGCTGGCCCTCGATTTCAACGGTGCCGTGCTCGCCGAACTCGACCGTCCCGGGGAAGCCGCCGACTGCTGGCGGCGCGCCCTCGCCCTGCACACCGCCGAGGGCCGTCCCAACCCGGCCTTGGCGCGTCGGTTGGCGGCGTTGGGCGGGTGAGGGCTGCCGGGCCGGGCCGGGAGAGGCGGGGGCGTTCGCCGGGGGCCGCGCCGATCGGCCACGGTGCGCCGGCCGGCGGCGCTCGGCGGGTGGGGCGGCCGGTCTCGGCGGCGGGCCTCAGCGGCGGCGGGGGAGGGGGGCGGTGAGGACGGCGAGGGCGAGGGTGAGGACGGCGAGGCCGGACCAGGAGGCGGCGGGGAGGCGTTCGCCGAGGGCGGTGACGCCCAGGACGGCGGCGACCGCCGGTTCGGCGAGCGTCAGGGCGGTGGCCGTCTGGGCGGAGGTGTGGCGCAGGCCGCGGCCGAAGAGGCGGTAGGCGAGGAAGGTGGTGACCACGCCCAGGTGCAGCACCACGAGCAGTCCGCGCGGCGCGGCCAGCCAGTGGGGGTCGCCGATCAGCAGGACGGGCAGGACCAGGACGGCGGCCGCGCCGAACATCGCGCCCATCACCCCGGCGGACGGATGGCCCCGGGCGATGAGCCGGCCGCCGACGAGCGAGTAGGCCGCGTAGGAGAGTCCGGCGAGGGCCGCCAGCAGGACGCCGGCGAGGTCCGTCGGGGTGGCGCCGCCGCCGAGTCGGGGGCCGAGCACCAGCAGGGCGCAGCCGAGCACGGCCGTCGCCGTGGCGCACGCCCAGCGGGCGGTGGGCCGGGGGCCGCCGGTCAGCCAGGCCAGCAGGCCGGTGAGGACCGGAGCGCTGCCCAGGGCGATCACGGTGGCCACCGCCACCCCCGTCCGGGCCACGGCGGGGTAGAAGGTGAGCGGGTATCCGGCCACCGCGAGCGCGCCCAGGAGCAGCAGCCGCCGTTCGCGGGGCGTGCACGTGCGGGGCAGGGAGTGGGCGGTGCGGTCGGACAGCAGGAGCAGCAGCCCGCCGAGCACCAGCCCGGCGCAGCCGATGGCGGCGGCCGGGGCGCCGGCGGGGGCGAGCGAGCCGGCGGTGCCGGTGGTGCCCCAGAGCACGGCGGCGGCGAGGACCGGCAGGGGGCCGGCGAGGGCCCCGGGGCGGCGGGCCCCCACGGCGGGGGACGCGGGCGCGGGCGCGCAGACGGACGGGGACGCGGGCGTGGAGGCGCGGTTCGGCACAGTCGTGGACTTCCGTTGTCGAATTCCGGGATTCCGGCAGGCGGACTGGATTCGGAACGGGCGCACGGCACGGACCCCCGGCGCCCTTGCGGGCCGGCCGGGGTCGCGGGATCAGGACTGCCGGTGTGTGCGCCCGGTCAGGCGGACAGCGGTGGCAGCACGACGTGCCAGTACGAGGTCATGCGGCGATGCTACCGCCCGCCGCCGACGGCCCGGCCGGGGCCCGCGGTGAACGCGGCACGGGCCGGCAGCCGTACTCGTCACCGTGACGGTGATGACCACGGGACGTGGTGCTGGCAAGCTGGCTGCCATGGCGGATGCGGTGGGCGAGACGGGGATCCGGGAGCTGGTCGCGGGCTGGCTCGCGGCCGAGCCGGCCGAGGACGACGGGCGCGCCGGGGCGGACGAGCGGGCCGGTAGCGGGTGGGCGGTGCCGCCGGCCGACGGGGCGGAGGTGGTCGCGGCCGCCCGCCGGCTGGCCGTGGACGGCCTGGGGCGGCGCGGGCCGCGGACGGTGGTCCCGGACGGGCTGCGGAGGATCGCCGAGGCGCTGGTGGTCGACGAGCACCCCTCGGCGGCGCGGTGGTCGCCGCTGGAGCGGGCGCAGGCGGTGGAGTGGGTGGCGCTGCTGCTGCACCGCTTCGGCGAGGACGGCGTGGCGGCGCTGACGGCGGAACTGGCGGGGGTGCCGGGGGACCCCGGGATGGCGGACCCGGAGGCCGGGCGGCGCTCAGCCGGCTAGAGCCGCCAGCCGTTCGTCCAGTCGGCGGACGACCGCGGTGTCGCCGAGCCGCTGGTACAGGCCGCGGGCCGAGCGCAGCGTTCCGACGGCCTCCGGGGCGCGGCCGGAGGCCAGCAGGAAGTCGGCGAAGTGCCGCTCCGCCACCGCGTGCGGGTGGACGGCGCCGGCGAGCCGGCAGCGTTCCAGGGTCTGCCGCCAGGCGGTCTCCGCCTCCGTGGACCGGCCGAGCAGGTGCAGGGCGTGCGCCTCGTTGATCATCGCGGACAGCTGGAAGACGGCCAGCGGGTGCTCGGAGAGCAGCGCCCGGGCCTCGCGGGCGCGCCGCAGCGCCCGCGCCGGCTCGCCCACGAGCCCGTACAGTCCGGCGGTGTTGCTGAGCGCGTAGGGGGCATGTTCGGCATGGCCCTGCGCCTCCGCGAGGGCGATCGCCCGCTCACCCAGCCGGACCGCCTCGGCCGGCCGGCCGCCGGCCGCCGTGGTCACGGCCAGCACGGTGAGGGCCTGCACCCGGACGGTGTCGCGGGTCCCGTCGGTGCGGTCGACCGCCCGGCGGGCCAGCCGGTGCGCCTCCGCCGTCCGGCCCCGGCCGCTCAGGGCGCGGGCCGTCACGGCCTCCATCGCGGCGACGGCCGCCGGGTCGCCGGTGCGGCCGGCCGCGTCGAGGCCGGTCCGCAGGCAGGACAGCCGGTCCGCGCGGCGGCCGACGCTGTAGTAGAGGCCGTCGGCGCGGTAGGCGAGTTGCCAGGCGCGGTGGGCGTCGCCGCCCTCGGCGGCGGCGGTGACCAGGCCGCGGACGGCGGGTTCCTCGGCCTGGAACCAGTCCAGGGCCGATCGGACGGTGGGAAAGCGCGCGCGGACGGCGCGGACGGCGCGCCGGACGCCGCCGCCGGTGCCGGCGCCCGCGGGGGCGGCACCGGGGGCGGGCTGGAGCAGGGCGGCGCCGTGGGCCACCGCCGCGAGGTAGTGGTCGGCCAGCGCCTCGACGGCCTCGGCCCGCTCGTCTGCGGGCCGTGCGTCGAGGAGTTCGGTGCCGTACAGCCGGACCAGGTCGCAGCGGCGGTAGCGGCCGGGGGAGGTCTCGGTGAGCAGGTGGTGCGCGGCGAGCGCGGCGAGGGCGGCGCCCGCGTCGGCGGGGTCGGCGCCGAGCAGCGCGGCGGCCGCCGGGACGTCGGTCTCGGTGCCGGGGTGGACGGCGAGCAGGGCCAGCAGGTGGGCGGCGGTGTCCGGGAGATGGGCGAGCGTCAGGTCGAGGGCGGCCCGGAGGCTGCTGCTTCCCCGGGTGTCCAGGGCGTTCAACCTGGTCCGCTCGTCGGCGAGTTCGGGCAGCAGGTCGGCGATCGCCCAGCCGGGGCGGGTGGCCAGCCGGGCGGCGGTGATCCGCAGCGTGAGCGGCAGCCGTCCGCAGAGCTCCGCCAGCCGGTCGGCGGCCTCGGGCTCGGCGGCCACCCGGGCGCGGCCGAGCAGGTGCTCCAGCAGGCCGCGGGCGTCCTCGGCGGGCAGCGGGCCGAGCCGCAGCGGGGCGGCGCCCTCGGTGACCACCAGGTCCTCCAGGCTGCTGCGGCTGGTGATCACGGTCGCGCCGTACGGGCCGGACGGCAGCAGGTCGGTGAGGTGCCGGGCGTCGCGGACGTCGTCCAGCACCACCAGCAGCCGGCGCTCGCGGGTGAGCGAGCGGAAGAGCGCGGCGCGGGCCGCCCGGTCGCCGGGCAGCGCGGCCTCCGGCACGCCGAGGGCGAGGAGGAACCGGCCGAGCACGGCGGCCGGTTCGGCGGGCCGGCCGGGGCCGAAGCCGTTGAGGTCGGCGAAGAGCCGCCCGTCCGGGAAGGCGGCGGCCGCGTCGTGCGCCCACCGCACGGCGGTGGCGGTCTTCCCGGTGCCGGCCGGTCCGACCAGGACGCCGATGCCGCCGCCGTGCCGCAACCGCTCGCCGAGCGTCCGGAGTTCGGCGGAACGGCCGACGAATCCGGTGGTCGGGCGCGGGAGTTGGTCGGGCGCGGCGAGGTGGGTGGGCGTGGCACGGCGGTCGGGCGCGGCGAGGTGGGTGGGCGTGGCACGGCGGTCGGGCGCGGCGAGGTGGGCGGCCGGGGTCGGAGGGAACGCGTCGGCCTGGGAGGGGACCCGGCCGAGGCTCCGGCCCTCGCCCCGCACGGTGGACGCGCGCGGGGTGGGCTTGCAGCTCGCGAACGGCGGCGGCGCCGGGGCCGAAGCCGGGGCCGTAGTCGGGGCCGGGGCCGGGAGGGGGGAGCGCGGGGCGGCGGCGGGCGCGGCGGCCGCCGCGGTGGTGCCGCCCTGGCGGGGGAGGCCGATGATCCGGACGGGGGCCGTGCCGGCCGGACGTCGCGCCGGCTCCTCGGCGTGGAGTCCCGAGACCGCCGACCGCAGGGCGGAGCCCGGGCCCACGCCGAGGTCGGCGGCGAGCCGGCGGCGGGTCCGGTGATAGGTGTTCAGCGCGTCCCAGGGGCGCCCGGCCTGGTTCAGACAGAGCACCAGCAGGGCGGCGAGCGGCTCGTTCCAGGGGTCGGACTCCAGCGCGCGGTCGAGTTCGGACACCGCGTCCGCCCCGAGGCCCAGCCGCAGCAGCCGGTCGGCCCAGGCCTCCAGCGCGCGGGACCGGTCCTTGCGGAGGCGGTCGGCGAGCGCGTCCCGCAGGTCGGTCTCGGGCAGGTCGGCCAGGGCTTCGGGACCGTGCCACAGGTCGAGCGCCCGGCGCAGCAGACCGGCCGCCGCCTCGTCGCCGGCCGGGGCGTTCTCCGCGGCGGCCTGCGTGACCAGCCGCTCGAACAGCAGGGAGTCCACCGCGTGGGCCGGGCCGTCCAGCCGGTAGCCCGGCGGACGGGTCGACAGGACGAGGTCGGAGCCGGCGATCACCTTGCGCAGCGCCGCGACGTGGCCCTGCAGGGCGGCCCGGGCCCGGGCCGGAGGCGTGTCCCCCCAGAGCAGTTCGAAGAACCGTCCGACCGGCACGGTGCGGCCGAGTTCGAGTGCCAGCAGGGCGAGCGTGGCACGCCGCTTGGCGGCGGCGGGCTCGACGGACCGGCCGTCGGGGGTCCGCAGTTCCACCGGGCCCAGCAGCCGAACGAACACGGATTCTCCCAGGTGAGAGCAGGTGGACGAGGGTCCCCGTCCGATGCGGGCGCAGTCTAGCCACGGCAAATGTTCGGTTCGTGACCTCCGGTGGATGGCTTGGAGAAGCTGTGGATCGGGCCGTCCGGGGGGTTGACGTGAGCCCGTCCGCCGTCTCCACGGCGGCGGCCGGGCGCCGCTCCCCCGGTGGTCATGGACGGCGGCCGGGGCGGCCCGGTTGCGGTGTCGGCCGCGGCGGCGCGGCCGGACCGGTGTCTTCCGGGGGCGAACGAGGGCCCGGCGCCGGGCGGCCGGGCCCGCCGGGCCGGGGACGGCGTGGCGGATGTGGCGGGTGGGGCGGGTGGGACCTCCGGGGAGCGGGGCGGCGCCGGGCGGGACCAGGGTCCCGGGCCGGCCCGGCCGTCCGGTGCACCGTGCGTGCACGGAGGTTGCGGAGGAGTGCGCGATGGGGAGGGTCGGCCTGCCCGATCGGGAAACCGGCGCGGAGGCCGTCGTGGCCGGTCGCGCCGGTCGCACGGACCTCGGGGTCGTGCGGGGGCGACCCGTCACGGCTGTTCAACGGCCGGGTCGGGGTGAAGGGTTCACCGGCGGGTGCGGTCGCGGCCGGGGCGGGGGTGCCCGTGAACCCGGGCCTCCGGACGCGCCGTCGACAGAAGTGGCGGGGCCGTGGCGGTTCCGCGGGCTTCGAGCGCCGGAAGGGCGACCATGCTGCGAATGAACGAGCCGCTGCGGATCACCGTCCTCGACAAGGACGCCGACTTCGACCAGCGCGTGGTGGTGCGCACCCCGTACGGCACCTTCGTGCTGGAGGGGCGGACCGGAGCCTCGCTGGACGTCCGGGCGGACGAATGGGAGATGGAACTCCAGCACCGCGTGCCCGGCGTCGGCTGGCGGCCCAACGTCCGGGTGCTGCCGTACCCGTGGCAGACCTCGCGGAGCGGCCTGCGCAGCCGGATCGTGCGCAGCAAGGACTGCGACTGGCCCCATGGCGACCCCACCGAGCGCAACCTCATCCTGCGGCTGTCCGGAACGGTCGCCGAGCGCCCGGGCGAGGCGGCGTCCCCCACGGAGGGCCTGGGCCCGGCGACCCGGGGCGGGCTGCGGACCAGCGGCGGCGCGGCCGTCGGCGGGGCCGTCGGGACGGTGGGAGGCCAGGCCCCGACCGCGGTTCCGGCGGCGCCGCCGGCCGGCGTGCCCGCGTACGTCGCGCGGGCGGCGCACGGCACGACGGCGGTTCCCGGGGTGCCCGCGCACGGGGGGACGCCCGGGTCCGGCGCGGGCACGGTTCCGGGTGCGGCGGCCGCGGCGGGGGAGGTGCCGGCCGTCGGGGCCGGGCAGTACGGGACCCTCGTCCCGGCGGTGCGCAGGGACGGCGGTCACCTCCAGCCCCAGGCGGCCAGGCTGACGGTGGGCCGGGTGCTGCCGGCGGAGTCGGCGGCACCCGTCGCCGCCGCGCCCGCCCGTCCGGCGGTGACGGGCACCCCGCCGGCCGCGCCGGTGGCGACGGCCTCCGAGACGTGGGCGAGCGGGCGGTAGCGGGGGCGAAGCCGCCGGTCGCGCGCCGTGGACAGGGGCGTGGGCGCGGCCGTCCTTCGTCCTGCCCGCGCGCGGCGGCCGTGCGGGGCGGATGCGGTGGGGCCGGGGCTGGTTGGGGAGGGCGCCGGTCAGGTGGGTGATCGTGTCCTGCCGGGTGCCGGGTGCCGAGTTTGGAGCCGGTGGTCCTCCGTCCGGCCCGTGTGCGGCGGTGCCCGTGAGTGCCGGGGGGCGAAGCCGGGTCCGTGCCTGCCGTGCAGGTGACGGCCGGGTGTGGGCGTCCTCGGGTCGGAGCCGACGCGGCGGTGGCCGTGCGGCGTGCCTGCGCGGGCGCCGGATCCGGGTGGACGTCGCGTCGGCGGTGAACGGGCCGGTCCGCCCGTCCGGAGTCCCGCCGAGGGTCCGGACGGGCGGGGCTCATGGGGTGGGGGTGTCGAGGTCGACGCCCGGGGTGAGGTGGAAGCGGGCCGGGGAGTCGGCCCGGGGACGTTCGGCCGCGGGCATGGTGGCGCGGCGTTCCAGCCAGGCGCGGAGGCGGGTGAGGGCGTTGCGGTTGCGTTCGGAGGGGTCGCCGCCCGATTCGCGCAGCAGGACGCAGGCCGGCCGGTCGTCGTCGGCGGGCACCACGCCGACGACGGTGAACGCCGTTCCCGGCGGGAACACCGCCTGGGTCGGACCGTCGCCGGAGTCGAACACCGAGGTGCGCCGGCCGGTGGCCGACCAGACGAGGAACTCCACGGAGGAGCCCGGGAGTTCGGATCCCGGCGCGGTCAGCCCGGACAGCGGTGCCGGTTCGCGGAACTGCCGGCCGGTCGGGTAGTGGGCCAGGACGGCCTCCGGGTCCGGGCCGGCCGCGGCGCCGAGCAGTACGGCGCCGTGGTGGCTCGGCAGTCGGCGCAGGCCGGAGCCGAGGCACCGCAGGAACGGTTGCAGGGCCGGGTCGCCGGACCGTGCGGCGGCCACCAGATCGGCGCGGCTCGTGGGGACGCCGGTGTCGGTGTGGTGGAGCAGGACGGCGGCCAGGTCGGGCTTGAAGTCGTCCTGGGAGGTGGAGCGCAGTCCGGGGAGCCGGGTGGCGAGCTGCTCCAGCCGGCCGGTGCAGCGGTGGTAGTGCTCGCCGAGCAGGGTGCGGACGGCGTCGCGCTCGGCGGCACTGGTCCCGGTCACCGGTGCCGGGCAGTCGTCGACGCCGAAGTAGCGGGCCGCCGTTCGGCGGGGCGGGGGTGCGGACGTCCCGGCGTCCGGCGTGTCCTCGCCCGGCGCGTCCGCGTCCGGCGTGTCCGCGTCCGGCGTGTCCTCGTCCGGCGCGTCCGCGTCGGGCTCGCCGGCCGGTTCGGGGCCGGGTGCCGTCTCCTCCGGTTCGGCCGTCAGGGGCGGCGCTTCGGCGTCGGGCTCGGCGGTCGGTCGGGCGGGCGGCCCGACGGGGGGCTCGGCCTGCGACTCGACCGGGGGGACCTCGGGGGTCCGGAAGGCAAGGGGCGCGCCGCTGGTGGCGGGCCGGGCCGGCGGAGCGGCCGGGTCGGCACCGGCGACGGCGGCGCTGCCGGCGGCGGACGAGGGAGCGGCCGGTTCGCCGACGGGGTCCGGGGCCCGGCGGGACGGCGCGGTGGCACCGGCGGAGCTGCCGCTGGCGGGGGCGGCGGTCGCCCGGACGGGCGTCGGCAGCGGGACCGGCAGCGGCTCCGGCTCGGGCACCGGGGGCACCTGGTGACGCGCCGACGCCCCGGCTTCCGGCTCCGGAGCCGTCGGCACCCGCCGGGGAGACGGGAGTTCGGGCCGGGCGGCCGGCCCGAAGCCGGTCGCTCCGAGGGCCAAAGGAGCTGCCGGGGCCGCCGGAGCCGCCGGGGCTGCCGGGGCTGTCGGGGCCACCGGGGCCGGGCGCGGCACAGCGGTCGGGCGGCCGATGCCGTACGACACCGGGGCCACGCCCCGCGGGCCGTTCAGCGGCTGCTCCGCCCCGAGCCACTCCAGCTCGTGCATCCGCGCCACGAAGCGGCCGACGCGTTCGGCGGTCGGTTCGAGCAGCCCGTGGACCAGCAGCCCGAACCCCTCGGCACCGGCGGCCGGCAGCCGGTCGAGCAGGGCGCCGAGTTCCTCGAAGGCGTCGGCCGGCACCGGCCGGTCGCGCTCCCCGATGATCAGCAGGGGCCGGGCCGCCTCGGGGCGCCGGAAGCGCGGCGTGAGGACGTGCGGGGGCTCCGGACGCAGCCAGAGCCCGGCCGGGACGGCTTCCAGCGCCCAGTGCGGGAAGGCCCGGAAGACGGCGGGCCCGTCGGTGTGCCAGTCGGCGCCGCCGTTGCGCCAGGCGGCCGGGGTGGTGGGCGCGCCGGGGCCGGTGGCGAGGCGCAGCAGGAACGGCTCCCAGCCGGCCCGGCCGCCGCCGTCCAGGATCCGCGAGGTGGGGCCGCCGGGGCCGAGCACCGGCAGGCCGATCGAGGCCTGCACCGGCCGGGCCGTACGGGCGGCCAGGGCGCCGGTGAGCGCGGCGAGCTGGTCGGGGGCCGCCCAGGGGGCGCAGACCAGGGGGCGGTCGGCGCCGAGCGGCAGCGCGAGCACGGCCTCGGTGAAGTCCTCGGGCAGCAGGACCGGCCGGGCCGGGGTGCCGATCAGGACGACGGCGTTGCCGGGCGGCGCGGCGGCCAGCCGGAGGTCGGGCAGCGGGGTGGTGGACGGGTCGGCCCGGTCGGTGAGCCAGAAGCCGGCGGGCAGCCGCAGGACCCGCACGGCGTCGGCCCGGCCGGCGGCGGGTGCGACGACCGGCGCGGGAGCGGGCACGGGGGAGGGCGCGGGGGAAGGGGCGGGTGCGGGAGCGGAGGCGCCGATCGTGTCGTTGATCCGGCGCGGCGCCTCGCCCGGTTCGCAGCGCCACCAGGACGAGGCCTCGACGGCGCCCGCGGGGTCGGTGACCTTGAGGTTGCCGCCGGGCGTGATCTCCACCAGGCCGTCCGGCGCGACCACGGGCACCCCGGCGCGCTCGGCGACGACCTCGGCCGGCCGCCGGCCGTTGGGGGCGAGCGCGGCCAGGCCGGAGGCGGCGAGCACCAGGTGCGCGGCGCCCCGGGCGCGGGCGATCACGCCGAGGTCGGCCATCCGGTCGCGCAGGACCTTGGCCGAGTCGGGTGCGGCGGCGACCACCACGACGGCGTCGGGGACGGGCCGCAGCGCGCCGACCGCCGCCGACAGCTCGTCCTCGCGGGCGGTGGACGAGGCGATCACGAAGTGCGGGCCGACCGCGCGGAGCACCGACGGGCCCGGGACCGGGGCGGCGGCCCGTACCGGGACGGGCAGGGCGGCCGGCGTCGGTGTCGTCGCCGTTGGCGCCGGTGCGGGACCGGGCGCCGGTGCGGGACCGGGCGCCGGCGCGGCCGCGTCGGCGCCGCCCCCGGCGGGCAGCGCCTGCGGCCCGCGCCGGAAGCCGAAGCGGCGGCGGGGCTCGGCCGGGGGTGCGGGGTCGCCGGGGCGCGCACCGGTGCGGGAGAGGCTCATCGTCCTGGACTACGGTTCCCGCCGCGCCCCCGGTTCACCGCTCACTCCAGCCCCTCCGGCGCCGCCCCGGGCCCGCCCGGCTCCGGCATCAGCGCCGTCTGGAGCTGCACCGTCCTGCGGCGGCTGATGTGCAGGGCGCGGCCCGGCGGGAGCTCGCGCGGCTTGGTGCTGCCGAACAGCGTGCCCTCGCTCGGCGGGCAGGAGAGCAGCGCCACCGGGGTGTTGATGTCCTGGAGCCGGCGCAGCACCGGGTCCCCGTACGCGCGGCCGATCCCGTTGGCGCCGCGGGCGACGATCAGGTGCAGGCCCAGCTCGGTGCCCTGGGCGAGATGGGTGAGCAGCGGCTCGAAGGGGTTGGGGGAGGCGGCCGGGACGAGGTCGAGGTCGTCGACGATGACGAACAGCTCGGGGCCCGTCCACCAGTCGCGCAGCCGCAGCCGCGCCGGGCTGATGTCCTCGCCGGGCACCCGCGCCTCCATCGCCCGGGCCGCGCCGGTGACGATCTGCTTGACCACGTCCACCGAGACGGCGTAGCCGAGCCGGTACTCCTCCGGCAGGCTCTCGTAGAGCCCGCGCCGGAAGTCGATCAGCATGATGCGGGCCTGGTCCGGGGTGTACGCGGTGGTGATCGCCTTGATCATCAGCTTCAGCAGGTTGGTCTTGCCGCTCTCGCTGTCGCCGACCACCAGCAGGTGCGGGGACTCCTCGAAGTCGTGCCAGAGCGGCGCGATGTTGGTGTCCTCCAGGCCGAGCGGGACCCGCAGCCGGCCCTCGGGGGCCGGCAGGTCGGCGGCGTCCAGGAGCAGCGGCAGCATCCGCACCTCGGGGGCGCGCGGGCCGGTCCAGTGCTCGTTGACGGCGTCCACCAGGTCGGCCACGCCCTCGGCGACGTCGTCCGCGCCGCCCTGGCCGTCGATGCGGGGCAGCGCGGTCAGGAAGTGCAGCCGCTCCTCGGTGAGGCCCCGGCCGGGGATCCGGGGCACGGTCGCGGCCGCCCGCATGTTGATCATCGAATCGATGGAGTCGCCGAGCCGCAGCTCCAGGCGGGTGCCGAGCTGGTCGCGCAGACCGCCGAGGATCTCGCCCCAGCGGTTGGCGGCCACCACCAGGTGCACGCCGTAGTTGAGGCCCCGTCCGGCGATCAGGGTGAAGACCGGCAGGACGTCCGGAAGCTCCTGGCGGACGGTGTTCCAGCCGTCGACGACCAGGAAGACGTCGCCGTGCCGCTCGTCGGCCAGCTCGGGGTCCCCGGCCGCCCGGCGGCGGCGGAAGGCGGCCATCGAGTCGATGCCCAGCCGGGCGAAGCTCTGCTCCCGCCGGCTGATCACGGCGGTGACCTCGGCGAGGGTGCGGCCGATCCGTTCCGGGTCGTGGCGTCCGGTGACGCCGCCGACGTGCGGCAGCCCGCGCAGCGAGGACAGCGTGCCACCGCCGAAGTCCAGGCAGTAGAACTGCACCTCCTGCGGCGAGTGGGTGAGCGCCAGCCCGGTGATCATGGTGCGCAGGAGGTTGCTCTTGCCGCTCTGCGGACCGCCGGCGATGCCGACGTGGCCGCCCGCGCCCGACAGGTCGGCGACCAGCAGCTCGCGCATCTGCTGGAACGGCCGGTCCACCACGCCGACCGGCACGGCGAGTCCTCCCCGGCCGGGCCAGCCCTCCGGCGTCAGGCCGTACCGGGGGTCCGGGCCGAGTGGCGGCAGCAGCTCGTCCAGGGTCGGCGGGACCTCCAGCGGCGGCAGCCAGACCCGGTGCGCCGGCGGACCGGCGTCCAGCAGCCGCTCGGCGGCCAGTTCCAGCAGGGTGACGGTCGTCTCCTCCTCGGTGGTCTCCTCCTCGACCGCCACCGGATCGGGCCGGCGCGGCATCACGTAGGCGGTGTCGTAGGGGATCACCTGCCCGGCGGCGGCGGCCTGCCGGGCGGCTCCGCGCCGGCGGCGGTAGGGGCCGGACACGTAGGAGGCCTTGAACCGGGTGAGGGTGGCGATGTCGCTGCGCAGGATGCCGTTGCCGGGCTGCGAGGGCAGCTGGTAGGCGTCGGGCACGCCGAGCACGCCGCGGCTCTCCATGGCGGAGAAGGTGCGCAGGCCGATCCGGTAGGAGAGGTGGGACTCCAGGGCGTGCATCCGGCCCTCGTCCAGGCGCTGCGAGGCGAGCAGCAGGTGGACGCCGAGTGATCGGCCGAGGCGGCCGATCATGATGAACAGCTCCATGAAGTCCCGGTGGGCCGAGAGCAGTTCGCTGAACTCGTCGACGACCACGAAGAGCGTCGGCAGCGGGTCGAGCCGGGTGCCGGCCGCCCGGGCGGTCTCGTAGTCCAGCAACGAGCTGTAGTTGCCCGCGGCCCGCAGCAGTTCCTGGCGGCGGTTCATCTCGCCGTGCAGGGCGTCGCGCATCCGGTCGACCAGCGCGGCCTCGTCGGCCAGGTTGGTGATCACCGCCGAGGTGTGCGGCAGCCGGTCCAGGCCGAGGAAGGTCGCACCGCCCTTGAAGTCCACCAGGACGAAGTTGAGGGTCTCGGAGGAGTGGGTCAGGGCGAGCGCCAGCACCAGGGTGCGCAGCAGCTCGGACTTGCCGGAGCCGGTGGCCCCGATCAGCATGCCGTGCGGGCCCATGCCGCCCTGCGCGGACTCCTTGAGGTCGAGGTCGACTGGCCGGCCGTCGGCGCCCAGGCCGAGCGGGACCCGCAGCCGCTGGTGGCGGGGTCGGCCGTCCCAGGCCCGGCGCACGTCGTGCCGGTGCAGGTCGCCGATGCCCAGCAGGGCGGTGAGGTCGAAGTCGGTGTTCAGCGGCTCGGCGGCGTCCACCGCGTCACCCAACCGGTAGGGCGCCATCAGGGTCGCGTAGCGGCGGGCGGCCACGACCGCGAGCGCGTCCGGCCGCCCGAGCGGGGTGGTCTCGTCGTTGCGGTTGCGGTCGGCGCCGACCAGGTCGAGCCGGTCGTCCGTGATCCGCAGCCGCAGCCGGTACTTGTTGTGCTTCCACTCCAGGGCGTCGCCGAGGTCCAGCAGCACGGCGTTGCGGTAGCCGGCCAGCGCGGCCCGGCTGCCCGAGGAGACCTGGACGCCGTCCAGCACGACGACCGTGAACGGCTCGTCCGGGGCGGGCTGCGACTCCGGCTCGTACGGCGGGCGCTCGCCGAACTCCGGCCCCAGCAACTGCTCCAGCTCCACCAGGGAGCCGGCCACCAGGCGCACCGGGCCGGCGCCGTCCGTCTCGGTCCGGTGCAGCGCGTGCGGCAGCCACTTCAGCCAGTCCCAGTCCGCCTGCCGCCCGGGGGCGACGGCGGCGGCGATCCGCAGCTCGTCCGGGGCGTGGAAGAAGGCCAGCTGGGCGAGCATCGCCCGGGCCAGGGCGCGGGCCGGCTCCTGGTCCGGCGCCGGACCGGGCTCGCCGCCGTCGCCCTCCGGGGCGGCGCAGCGGATCAGGACCTGCGCGTAGCCCCGGACGTGGACCGCCATCGGCTGGTCGGCGATCGACCCGTAGGCGTGGATGAAGCGGCGCAGCGCGTGCGCGCACAGCGGTTCGAGGTCCTCCACCGGTTTGGTGGCCAGCGGGGCCAGGCGGACGGCGAGGCGCTGCGGGCCGGTCGCGATCCGCACGTCACCGAAGTCCGGGTGGGACGAGCGCCGCTCCCACAGCCGGGAGGTCCGCACCAGCGAGGCGAGCGAGCCCGGCGCGGGGTGGCGCCAGGCCAGTGCCGTCCGCTGGCGCACGATGTGGCGGCGGACCTGGCGGCGCATCTGGGACAGGTAGCGCAGGTAGTCGCGGCGCTCGCCGCGCAGCTGCCGCTTGCGGTCGCCGGAGGCGCGGACCAGCTGGGTGACCAGCATGGCGACCGCCGACAGGCCCATCATGCCCATGGCCACGTACTGGAGGGGGCCGCTGCCGCCGTTCGGGTTGAGGAAGATCATCACCATCGACAGCGAGCTCAACGCCATCGGGGCCATCATCAGCATCTGCGAGACGCCGCTCTGCGGCTCCGGCAGACCGGGCGGCTCCTGCAGCTGGATCTCGCCGTCCGGCATCTCCGGTCCGGGGCGCCGGGGCGGACGGTCGACCAGGACCACGCTCAACGGGATTCTCCTCTCGCCGCGCGCGCGGCGCCTCGCTCCACTGCGGCCGGCCGCACCCTGGCGCGGGCACCGCGCCCGGGCGGCGGACCGGGACCGCACCCTGGCCAACGGCCGCCGCGTCCCGTGCGGTTCACCCGGACCGGGCGCGGTGCGCCGCGCGGGTGAACCGCGCCGCCCCCGCCGCCCGTAGTGCCGGTGGGGGACCGGAGAGGCCGGGCGAGCGAGAGGCGCGACAGGTGAGCGGTGGAGTGGCGGCGACCGGACTGTGCAGGCTGAGGTTCCGCGCACCCGATGCCGCGTTCGAACTCGCCGTGCCCGGCGACATCGTGCTCGCCGACCTGTTGCCGACGGTGCTCGGCTTCGCGGGCCCCGGCGTCGAGGAGAGCGGCGTCGAGCACGACGGCTGGGTGCTCCAGCGGGCCGGCGGCGAGCCCCTGGACGAGGAGCTGAGCCTGGAGGCGCTCGGCGTGCGGGACGGCGAGGAACTCCACCTGCGCCCGCGCCGCGACACCCTGCCGGAGGTGCACTTCGACGACCTGGTGGACGGCGTGCGCAGCGGCATGGCAGCCCGCGGCGACTCCTGGCGGCCCGCCGTCACCCACCACCTCGCCCTCGTCCTCGCCCTGGTCGCGCTCGCCACCGGCCTGTTCCTGCTCGCCCTGCCCGGCGACGGGGACCTGCGCTGGGCCTGCGCCGCCGGCGCGGCCGTCCTGCTGCTCGGCGGCGCGGCCGCGGCCGGCCGGGCCGTCGGCGACACTCCGGCCGCCACCGCGCTGGCGGCCGCCGGCGTGGCCCACGCGGCGGCCGCCGCGGCGCTGCTGCCCGGCCTCGACGGGTCCACCCGGATGCTGGCCGGCGGCTCGGCCGCGGTCGGCGCGACCGCGGTGGCGCTGGCCGTGGCGGGCGGCGGATTCTTCCTCCCCGGCCTGCTGGTGGCCGCCCTGTTCGCGCTGGCCGCCGGGGCGATGGCCGCCGCGGGGGCCGGCGCGGCCGGCATCGCCGCCGTGGGCGCCGCCGGCGCGGTGCTGCTGGGGGCCTTCGTACCGGGGCTGGCGTTCAAGCTCGCCGGACTGCGGCTGCCCGCCCTCCCGCGCAACTCCGACGAGCTCCAGGAGGAGATCGAGCCGTTCCCCGCCGAGGACGTGCTCTCCCGCAGCACGGTGGCCGACGGCTACCTGGCGGCCTTCCTGATCGCCCTCGGCGCCGTCTGCGCGGCGGCCCTGACCGCCCTCGCGTGGTCCCCGGACACCGGCTGGGGCGCGCGGGCCACCGCCGTCGACCTGTCGCTGCTGCTCATGCTCCACGCCCGCGACATCGGCGGCATCCGGCAGCGGCTCGCCGTCCTGCTCCCGGGGGCGCTCGGCCTGGTGCTGCTGGCCGTGCGGCTCGGCGTGGACGGCGACGGGGCGGACCGGTTGGTGCTGTTCGGGGCCTCGCTGGTCCTCGCGGTCGGGCTCGGCGTCCTCGCCTGGACGGTGCCGGGGCGCCGGCTGCTGCCGTACTGGGGCCGGGCCGGCGACCTGGTGCACAGCCTGGCCGCGCTGGCCCTGCTGCCGCTCGCCCTCCAGGTGCTCGGCTTCTACCGGACCATGCGGGGGCTCGGCGGCTGAGCCGCCGTCCGGTCCCGGCCCGCCGCCGGGCCGCCCCGGCCCGGCCGCCCCGCCGGACCGGACCCCACGAACCGCAGGGAGGACCAACCCCATGCAGTCCCGCCGCGACCAGGTGCAGGCCCACCTCTTCGTCATGGGCCGGGTCGCCGCCGGCGTCCTGAGGGCCGAGCCCGACGCCCCCGACACCCCCATCGGCCGGACCAACCGGGGCGCGGCCATCGGTGTGGCGCTGGCACTGCTGGCCGGCCTGGGCGCGGGCGTCTACGGGATCGTCAAGCCCGGCGGCGCGGCCGGCTGGCGCAAGCCCGGCACCGTGGTCGTCGTCAAGGAGACCGGCACCCGGTACCTCTACGCCGGCGGCCTGCTGCATCCGGTGCTGAACCAGGCCAGTGCCAGGCTCCTCGCCGGCGGCCAGCTCGTCGTCGACGAGGTGTCCCGCAACTCGCTGGAGGGCGCCCCCCGCGGAGGGCCGGTCGGGATCGTCGGCGCCCCCGACGCGCTGCCCGCCCCCGGCGGGCTGGACCGCTCGGACTGGCTGGCCTGCACCGTGCAGGCGGCCACCGCGGGCGCCAGACCCGCGCCGATGCTGGCCGTGGCGGTCGGCGGTGGGCCCGGCGGCGGCTCCGCCGGGGACCGGGCGGCGCTGGTCGCCGGGCCCGACGGCGCCCCGCACCTGCTCTGGCACGGCCGGCGCTACGCGCTGGGTGTCGCCGAGGGCGCGGTGCGCGCTCTCGGCTACCAGACGGCGACCCCCGTCCCCGTGACGGCGGCCTTCCTGGAGACCTTCGCGACCGGCCCCGGCCTGCGCGGGCCCGACCTGCCGGGCCGGGGCACGGCGGGGCCCGAGCTCTCCGGGCGGCCGACCCGGACCGGCCAGCTGTTCGCCGGCGCCGGCGAGGACCGCTACCTGCTCACCGCGCAGGGCCTGGTCCCGGTCGGGCCGACGATGCTGGCCCTCGTCCAGGGCGACCCGCGCACCCAGGTGGACGCCTACGCCAACGGGCCGGTGACGGTGGGCCAGGTCGGCGCCGCGGACCTGGCGGCCCATTCCGCCCCCGCCGCCGCGACGGCCGAGCTCGTCCCGGCGGGCCTGCCCGAGCGGCCGCCCGCGCTGCTGGCGCCGGGCCAGGGCCAGGCGCTGTGCGCCGGACTGCCCACCGCCGGGCCCGGCGCCGGGACCGGTGAGGTCGACCTGCGGACGGCGGACGCGACCGCCGTCCTGGGCCTGCCCCCGGTGTCCGAGCCGGGCGTCGTGCCCAGCTGCACCCCGGCCGACCGGATCGCGGTCCGGCCCGGCGGGGGCGCCCTGGTACGGGCCCTCTCCGGTTCCGGACAGGGCGCGACGCTGTACCTGGTCACCGAGAACGGGGTGCGCTACCCGCTGGCCCCGTCGGCGGTCGAGAAGCTGGGTTACGCGGGGGCCGCCCCGGTGTCCGTCCCGGGCCGGCTGCTGGCCCTGCTCCCGGCCGGGCCGAGCCTGGACCCGGCCGTACTGGCCGGCGCCTCCCTCGTCCAGCCGGCCGCGGCCGAGGGCAAGTGCGTCCGGTGAGCGGCGGCCGGCGGACCGCCGTCCGGGGCGGCTGAACCGGCCCGGCCCCCGGGCCCGTTCAGCCTGGCGGACCGCCACCACGCCCCGGACGGTCCGCCCGCCGGCAACGGCACGGGAGACGGGGCGCGCGAGAGAGGGAGTGCCATGACGACGGGGACGACGAGGACGGAAGCCACGGCGATCCGGTCCGTGAAGGGCACCGTGGACGAGCAGTTCAACGCGATGAAGGCGATCGACGCCAACATCGAGAAGAGCATCCAGGAGCTCCGGCAGAACTTCCAGGCCACCTCCAGCACGATCTTCCAGCAGAAGATCGCGGACTGGCAGACCAAGTACAACGAGCTGGCCGGCAAGTACGACATCTTCCACAGCCAGCTGGAGCAGGGCGAGCGCGGCATCAACAGCGGCCAGGAGCACTCGAACACCATCGCCACCGGCATCGGGAACGGTGCCGGCAGCTACATCGAGGGCGTCCTCGGCGGCAAGAAGTAACGGGCCTCCGGTGGAGACCCCCTCACGACCCCGGCCCGGGGCGCCCCGCCCCGGCCGACCTCCAAGGAACGGGAGTGCGACCAGATGACGACCCCCCAGGACTCGCTGTTCGTCAAGCACGCGGGTGTGCAGGAAGCGATCGACTACCTGCGCAACGAGGGCCACGCGATGATGACCGCGATGGAGAAGACCAGGAACACGCTCAACCAGCACTTCGGCGGCGACCTCCAGGGCTTCTACGCGGACGCCGCTCGGAACTTCTCCAAGGATCTCGAACGGCTCGACCTCGCGATGATCAACGAC
This sequence comes from Kitasatospora sp. NPDC056184, assembly GCF_042268405.1. NCBI lineage: Bacteria > Bacillati > Actinomycetota > Actinomycetes > Kitasatosporales > Streptomycetaceae > Kitasatospora > Kitasatospora sp. NPDC056184. The sequence continues at coordinate 168,326 of NZ_JBHJUI010000010.1, forward strand.
ATCGACGAGGCCACCAAGGCCCTCGCCGAGATGCACCACGTCCTGTGGCAGGCCGACAACCACGCCGGCCAGGGCATCGGCTGACGGCCGGAGCCGACACGCCATGGGAGACAAGGACAACGAGCCCGGCGGCGTCACCAAGATCACCGAGGGCTACATCGCGGAGTTCGCGGACAAGAAGCTCCAGCTGATCATCGACGCGTACGTGCAGAACGGGAACATCAGGGACGTCGGCCTCTACGCGACCGACGGCGGCCTGGTGAGCACCGGGCACCCCTCGCACCTGCTGGCGGGCAACCCGAGCGGGACCGCGCCCTCCATCGGGATCCTCGCCACCGCGTTCAAGAACTACTTCGCCGCGGTCAACAACGGCTTCGGCAGCGTCAACACCCAGGCCCAGAAGATGAAGCTGGACCTCAAGAACGCCGACCTCATCCTGCAGAACGGCTCCGAGGACGCCCTCACCGTGGCCGAGCTGATGTACATCCTCAACGACGTCGTTCCCGGCGGGGGTTCCGGGACCGGCACCGGGGGCCGCTGACCCCGGCCGCCGTGTCGTCACGCGGGCCGGCCGAGGCGCCGGCCGGCCCGCGCCACCGGCCCCGCGGGGCCGCTCAGATCCGATCCGACCGCGCCGGTCCGGCCGAAGGGAATCACCGTGGGTAAGTGGGAGGACGTCCTCGCGATCTTCGCGTCGTCGGCCCAGACCAGCCTCGTCGACCGCGGCGCGGTCGCCGGCAAGGACGTCAAGTGGCCGCCGGGCGACGGGAACGGGGACCGGCAGATCTACTCGGAGTGGAAGACCTCCGGTCAGGAGGGGATGCCGCACGACGCCTGGTGGGGCTGGAACTTCCACTACACGGACGGCTACGACATCAAGCGCTACGGCTGTCTGACCTACGGGATCAACTTCGACTACTCCACCATCAACGCCGGTTCCCCGTTCGACCGCTGGCAGCACGAGTTCCTCAACATCCTCAGCCCGTTGCGGAACCCGCCGTTCGCCAACGACCGGGTCGATCTGGGTGCCTTCATGCGCGTGGCGAAGGCCCACGAGCAGGTCCGGCTCGTCCTCGACGACTGGGCCGCCAAGACCAAGGCCTGGGTCGACGAGGTCGACGCGCCGGACGGGGACTGGCAGGGCAGCGCCGCCGGGGCGTTCCACACGGTGCTCGGCGCCTACTACGGCGAGATCGCCAGCTTCCGCAACCAGCTGGCGGACAACGGGGTCGAGGCGGCGCTGAACGGGGTGCTGCCCCAGCTGCAGACCTCCCTGGACATCCTCCACATCGGCTTCACCAACTGGCGCAACACCCGGCTGTACCACCCCGCCCTCGCGCTCCAGGACGCCCTGGCCGACGCCATGAGGACCGCCACGGTCGAGGTCCGCTACATCCAGCAGCTGACCCCGGCGGAGTACGACGCGGCGCTCAAGTCCTCCCACCTCTCCAGTGCGGAGACCGCCTCGGACCTGACCTTCAAGGTGACCTCCCCGCTCGGCGACCCGGACACCAAGGAGTTCTGGGAGAAGGTCGTCGTCCGGGCCAAGGAGCTCTGGCTGGGCAACCTCGGCTCGCTGGACAACGAGGCGACCAGGGCGCTGATCTTCCTGGAGACGGCCTACACCACCCTCTCGAACCGGTTCAACGCCAGCCACCCCCGGGTCGAGATGCGGATGCCGCCGCCGGTCGCGCCGAAGGTGGACGTCCCGCCCGGCACCGGCGGCGCCGGAGCGGGCGGCAAGGACGACCCCACGAAGGACATCAAGGACGACATCAACAACATCAAGCAGGACCTCGGCGGAGGGTCCGGCAACAAGGACTTCAAGCTCGACGGCGGCGGAGGCGGTGGCAGCACCGGCGGGATCGGCGGCATCGGCGGCATCGGGGGGAACACCGGGAACACCGGCGCCGGAGCCGGCGGCAGCGGTGCCAAGCCCCCCACCAGCCTGCCCAAGCCGCCGGAGATCGGCATCGGCGGCGGCGGAGGTGGCGGGAGCACCCTGCCCGGCGGCGGGTCCACGCTGCCCGGCGGCGGCACCGGCGTTCCCGGGGGAGGGCCGACGCTGCCCGGCGGCGGCTCCTGGACCGGAGGCGTGGGCGTCGGCGGAGGCGTCGGCTCCGGCGGCCGCAACGTCGTCGTGCCGCCCGGCTCCCGGGTCACCGAGGACGGCCGGGTGGTGGACAGCGAGGGCCGACCCGTCCTGGACAGCCGCGGCAACCCGATGGTGGTCGGCCGGGACTACACCATCGCCCCGGACGGCACCCTGCTGGACGGGCAGGGCACTCCCGTCACCCAGAGCCGGCAGGCCCTCGACGACCTCGGCCGCAACTACCTGGACCGGGGCGACGACCTGCTCGCGCCCAATGACTTCGGCTTCGGCGCCTCCGGGATCGGCGGCTCCGGCCTGCTGGGGTCCGGCGGCGGCGCGGGCGGATCCCTGCTCACCGGCCCCGGCGGGATCTCCCCGATCACCGGCGCCGTCGCCGGGACGAACGCGCGGGGCTTCGCCACCGGCGGGGACCCGACCACCCTCAAGGCGGCCGCCGACGCGGCCACCGAGCGCATCGCCGCGGAGCGTGCGGCCCGCGCCGCCGCGGCCGAGCAGGCGGCGCTGAACGGGAGCCGGGTGAACACCACCGGCGGCACCGGCATGCCGCCGATGATGCCGCCCGGCGGCATGGGCGCCGGGGGCGCGGGGGGTGCCAACGAGAAGGACCGCCAGCGCACCACCTGGCTGGCGGAGGACGAAGAGGTCTGGGGCACCGAGACCGGAGCCGTCGAGGGCGTCATCGGCCGCTGACGCCGCCCCCGGCACCGGGCGCAGGCTCCCGGTGCCGGACCCCCGGACGGGCGTCCGCCCCGCGGCCGCCGCGCCGTCCCGACCGGAACGAGCAAACGAGGAACCCGTCATGAGCAATCCGTTCGCGGACCAGATCGCCCAGACCATGGAGGCGATGCGCACCCAGCTCGCCAAGGCCGAGGAGACGCAGGCGGAGCTCGCGAAGCTCACCGCCTCCGTCACCTCCAAGGACCGCCTGGTGACGGTGAAGGTCGGTCCGCAGGGCCAGGTCGTCGCGCTGACCTTCCACAACACCGGCTACCGCGACAAGGCCCCGGCCGAGCTGGCCGAGCAGCTCAAGGAGGTGCTCAACGAGGCGCGGGCCAAGGTGGGGGAGCAGGTCGCCGCCCGGATCAGGGAGTTCGAGGGCGTGGGCGAGTCCCTGCGGCTCTCGATGACCGGCGGAACCGAGCTGGACGACCTGCTGGAGCCGCTGTGGTCGATGCGCCCCGGCTTCGAGGACGAGAAGAAGAAGGCCCGCAAGCAGGAGGAGTTCGGTGGCTGAGGACCCCAATGTGCTCGCGAAGACCGAGTACATGAAGAAGTCCTTCGGCGAGTTCACCGAGCTGAAGGAGCTCCTCAAGGAGATCGAGGAGAACGTCAAGATCATCAACCGGCTGAACAAGTCGGTCGGCGGCAACGACGAGATCGGCAAGCAGTACCACGCGCAGGTCGACAACCCGACCGCCAACCTTGAGGAACTCCTCAAGAAGGTGCGCCAGGTGGTCGCTTCGGTCGGCGAGAACGGCGAACGCCTGGCGGACAAGCTCGACCGCGCGAACGACGACGCCGGCGCCCTCGCCTCGGGGCTCTAGAAGTCGGCCGCGCCGCGGCGGCAGCACCGAAGTACCCCTGGAACAACCGGAAACGGCAGGCCGAACCCCCGTGCCCTACTCCTCCATCACGGTCGACAAGACGACGGCCGACTTCTTCAGCAAGGTCACCGGCATGCCCTGGCCGGAAGTGAACGAGGGGGACCTGCGGGAGGTGCGGGACGCCTACCGCAGGCTCGCGGAGGAGCTGCCCGAGCTGCGGCGGCTGATCGCCGAGGTCGCGGTCAAGGCGCGTCAGCAGTTCGAGGGGCAGTCCGCCCGGCAGTTCTCCGAGCAGATGCGCCAGTTCATCGGGGAGACGGGCGGGTCGGACTACCTCGCGGCGGCGGTCAAGACCGCCGACGCGCTGGCGAACTGCGCCAACGACGTGGCCACCGCCGCCGAGTACAGCAAGTGGATGTCGATCGCCCAGCTCGTCCAGCTGCTGGTGGAGATCGCGCTGGCGATCCTCTGGGCGCCGTTCACCTTCGGCGGCAGCCTCGCCGAGGTGACCCTGAAGACCATTCTCACCCGCGAGGTGCTGAAGGGTCTGATGAAGTTCCTGTTCAAGACGATCCTGCTGCACACCTTCGCGGGGATCATGAGCGGTCTGACGATGGACCTGGTCATCCAGGGCATCCAGATCGGGCAGGGCAACCGCAAGGAGATCGACAAGGAGGCGCTCAAGCAGGCCGTCCTGTTCGGCGTCATCGGCGGTGTGATCTCCGGCCCGCTGAACCTGATCGGCATGGGCCTGGGCAAGCTGCTCGGCCGGCTGCTCGGCCGCAACGGCGGTCGGCTGGCGGCCGACAAGCTGGCCGACTTCATGATCAACGGGGACCGGAAGGCGCTGAAGGAGGCGCTCGAAGCCGCGGGGAAGTCGGGCCTCAAGGGCGTCACCGCCGGTACGGAGGGCGCGCTGGGCAAGGTCGGCGCGGTGGCGGGCAAGAGCGCCACCGAGGGCACCACCAACTGGCTGGACAAGACGGCCTCCCGGGCCTTCGCGCGGGACCTCGGCAAGCTGCTGGAGTCCTCGGACAACGTCCTGCGGGTCGGCTTCGAGAAGGCCGGCGCCAAGGCCGCCGACCGCTTCAGCACCCGGCTGAGCGAGGTCTTCGAGAAGCACCTCGGCCAGCTGATGAAGAAGGAGGGCGGGGAGGCCGCGGCCAGGGCCCTCGGGAAGGACTTCGGCGAACTCTTCGTCAAGAACTGGGGCAAGAACACCGCCGAGCACACCGCGCTCAGCGTCGGGCTCAAGGGCATGATGGAGGTGAGCGGCGACTTCAGCGAGCGCGGCGTCGGCGCGCTGGCCCGCAGGTTCGTCGACCTCGCCGAGGACATGCCGCAGGGCAACCGGATGTTCCACCTCGGCTACGCGGTCGGCGAGCAGCTCAAGGAGGGCGTCCAGGGCAACCTGGTCGAGGGCTTCTACAACCTGCTGTTCACCGAGAACCACGAGTTCACCACCACCCTGGCGACCTTCGGCTCCGGCATGGCGATGGGCCTGATGGCGCGCGGCCTGCACCACGCGGCCTCCCCGGTCATGGGGCGGTACATGGACTGGGTCCGGGAGCTTCAGTACGCCAACGTCAAGCCCGGTGACGGCAAGTACTTCCCGCCGTACCACCCGCTCAGCATCCTGTCGGTGCTGAGCAACCTCTCCGGCAATCCGGCCCCGCTGCTGGTGCCCCGGCTCGGCGCGCAGGTCGAGGCGGGCGGCGTCGAGGCGGGCGGCTCCCCGAAGAGCCACCCGGACCCGGCGGAGGAGAACGCCAGGCTGTTCCGCGACGCGTTCGGCGACAGCACGTTCGGCGAGGACCCGACGCCCGAGCAGCTGCGCGGCCAGATCATCGAAGCCTTCTCGCAGGCCAAGGTCGAGGGGTACGGCGAGGCGTTCGCCGAGGCCCTCCGGGACATCCACCCGAGCCTGGTGTTCAGCGACGAGGACCTCGTCGCGCTCGGCCTGCGGGACGAGGACGGCGACGCCACGCCCGCCCCGACCGGCGACGCCGTCCGCACGCAGAGCCAGGACGGCGGCCCGGGCCAGGGCAAGGACCAGCCCAAGGACCAGCCCAAGGAGCAGGCGAAGGACAGCACGAAGGACAGCACGAAGGACAACGCGAGCCAGGGGAAGGGGCCGGGCGAGAACAAGCCGCAGGAGCCGCTCAGGACGCAGAGCGACGGCAAGTCCCAGAACGACGGGAAGTCCCAGAGCGACGGCAAGTCCCAGAACGAGGCCAAGGCGCCGGGCAGGAGCCAGGACGGCCAGGCCCCGCCGCAGGAGCCGACCCGGGTCCGCACCTCCTCGACCCCGGACGTCCAGCAGGCGTCCAGGACCCAGCAGTCGCAGTCGTCCTCGCCGTCCCACCCGCAGGACCAGGCCACCGCCACCGCCCGAACGACCTCCACCGGAGGGCCGGAGGAGACGACCCGCCGGCTCGAACGCAACGACTCCGAGACGACGCTCGTCGAGCCGCCCGCCGGCCCCAAGCCGCCGGCCGAGGGCACCAAGCCGGAGCCGCCGCTCACCCCGGGCGGCCGGCGGAACGGCGGCGCCGGCTCCGAGCAGCAGGTGCCGCACATCGCCACCAGCAGCACCGCGGACCACCTCACGACGCCGGACGCGCAGAACCAGCAGGGCCCCCAGAACCAGCAGGCTCCCCAGCACCAGCCGGACCAGACCCAGCAGCAGCCCCTGCCCCAGCCGACGGACGCCGACCAGCCGCCGACCGTGCCCGCCGCTCCGCCCACCGCCGGATCGGACCTGCGGCCGGGCTGGACCACCGCACAGGTCCAGCCGCCCGCCGGCCCGCGCGCCGCCAACGAGGCGCCCTCCCCGCTCCGCCCGTACGAGGCCCGGCGCGGCACCCTGCCGACCGGCGAACCGGCCACCGAACTCGTGCTGCGGCTGCACCTGGACGGCTCGGCCCTGCCGGCGGGCTCGGGCCCCTCGGTCGCCGCGCTGCGCCGCCGCGCCCTGGCGGGCGTCGCCGACGCGTACAACAACGGCCACCGGCTGCCCGACGGCAGCGTGCTGCGGGTGCGGGTCGAGTTCACCGGCTCGGCGGCCACCGCCCACCACACGGTGCGGCTGCACGACCGCACCGTCCGCCAGAACGAGGGCGACTGGGGGCTGCGGGCCGGCCGGGACGTGCTCGGCCACGAGATCGGGCGCGTGCTCGGCCTGCGCGAGGGGCCCCGGGTGGTGCACCGGGTGGGCGGCACCGACCGGGTCGACGCCGGCCCGGCGCCGCGCGGCCTGCGCACGGTGGGGGCGGCCCTCGACGACGCGTTCACCCCCGACCACGGGCCCGAGGGTCCGGCGGCCGGCCCGGCCGCGCCCCTCGTCGGGCCGACCGTCCGCACCGCCTCGCTGTACGGGGCGGACGGCCGGGACGGCGCGGGCGGCCACCTGTTCCGGCCCGCCGTCCAGCAGGCCCACGCGGACGCGCCGTTCCACGAGAACCCCAACCGGACCGTGCAGCTGCCGCCGTCGGCCGGCACCGGGGAGCCGGGCCGGACCTTCTTCCCGCCGCACTGGACCGCCGACGAGGCCGTGTACGCGGCCGAGCAGGCCTACACGGACGCCCGCAACCGCGGCCTGGACCCGACCGCCCCGCACTGGGAGGGCGAGTACGCGGGCGTGCGGATCACGGGCGAGCAGCAGGACGGCCGGATCACCCTGTTCCGGCCCGCCGACGACCAGGGCACGCAGCCGCCGCCCCCGTACGCCCCGGACCGGCCGGCGCCGCTGTCGCCGTCCGGGACCGGCGGCGGGTTCGGCGACCGGCGCGCGATGACCGGCGTCCACCACCTGCTCGGCGGCGCCGAGGGCGGCGCGCTCGGCATCCACACGGCGGCGCCGGACCCCCAGAGCCTCCACCCCAACCTGACCTCCCGGGGCCACGTCTGGTTCCTGGACCCGACCCTGCCGCCGGACTCCCCGCTGGCCGAGTTCCCCAGCCGCTGGCACCGGCCGGCGGACGGTCCGCCGCCGATGCGCTACCCGGAGGCCTGGACGCCGGCGCAGACCGGCTACGCGGCGCAGCACGCGCTGTTCAACGAACCCCGGCGGGTGGTCCTGCTCCCGGACGGCCGGACCGAGCACATCGTCGGTGAGGCCTACGGCGTCCGGATCGAGGGCCTGGTCCGGGACGGGCGGATCCTCGTCCACCGGCCGACCGACCGGCAGCCCGTCTGGCGGACCGGCGAGTACGGGGAGTGGCACGGGGACCGGGTGGTCGCCTACTCCCCGCCGGTCACCCGGACCGTGGGGACGGGCCAGCCGGTGTCCGTCCGGCGGGCCGTGTTCGACACCACCCAGGAGGGCGTCGAGCTCACCGTCCGGCTGCACCTGACGCCGGGGGAGGGCATGGCGGGCCCGGACGTCCTCGCGTACCGGCGGCAGTTGCAGGCCGCCGCCGACGAGCTGGTCCGCGGGCAGTTCTCCCTCACCCCGCTGTCCCTGCGGCTGGAGTTCACCGACACCCCGGCCGGGGCGTTCTCCAGCGTGCCGGTCGCGGCCGGTGCGGCGCCGGTGCTGCGGAACCACCTGGGGCCGCTGCTGGACGCCGGCGCCCAGCACGACCTGGAGATGATGGCGACGCGCCTCGCCCCGCCGGAGGGCGAGGGCTTCCGCGCCGCGCTCGTCCCGGGCGACCTCCGCGAGCCCGGCACGCCCCCGCCGGCCGGTCCGCCGCCGCGCACCACGGACGGACTGGCCGACCTCCTGCCGACCCTGCGGCCCCGCTTCACCGACGCGGCCTGGGAGCAGTCCCCGCAGGGGCTGCCGCCGGGCTGGACGTCCGAGGAGGCGCGGTACGCCGCGCACGCGGTCGCGGTCGGCGACGGCGGCCCGGGGCAGAACCTCCTCGACCCCGCGCAGCCCGAACCGCGCCGCCGCCGGGGCACCGTCGCCGGAACCCTGGTCGAGGTCGTGGTGGCCGACGGCCGGATCACCGCCTTCCGGGCCCTCGGCGCCGGCGACGGAACCCCGCCGCCGCTCCTGGACGCCGGCCCGCGCCGGATCCTCGCCACCGCGGAGATCCGCCCGCCCGCGGACGCGTTCCGCAACCAGCTGTCCGGCCGCCGCTGGCAGTCCTTCGAGGCCAGCCGGGTCCGGCTGCCCGACGGGGACACCGAGGCCGTGCTGCGGCTGCGGCTCCACCTCGACACCTCGCGGGTGGCCGGCCCGGCCGCGCCCGACCTCGACGCCCGGGTGCAGACCCTTCAGGACCGGGCCCGGCGCGGCGTCGGCGAGCACTTCAACCGGGGCCAGCGGCTGCCCGGCGGCGAACTGCTCCGCGTCGAGGTGACCTTCGTGGACAACCCGGAGGAGGCCCACCACACCGTCGCCCTGCACGCCAGTACGGACCGCGAGTCCATGACGGACTGGACCCTCGACACCGACGAGCGGGTCCTCGCCCACGAACTCGGGCACGCGCTCGGCCTGCCGGACGAGTACCGCGAGGCCCGCTTCGGTCCCCGTCCGGTCCACCAGGACGGCGGGCTGATGGCCTCCCAGGAGCGCGACCGGTTCGGCCAGTTCCTGATCGACCAGGACCGCGAAGGCACCAGCGAGGGCGTCCGCCCCGCGCTCGGACTGCCGCCGCGCTACCTGCGCGACCTCGGCTCCGTCCTCGACTCCGCGCTCGGCGCCCCCGGCCGGCCGGCCACGCCCGGCGGGGTGCCGCCGCGCGCCGTCTTCGGCGGGGACGCCCGGCGCAACGCGCTGGACGGCCCCCCGCGCGGCACCGGCGGCCACCTCTCCCCGCCGCCCGGCTCGGACCTGCCCCGGCCGCGGCGGATCGCCGGCTCGGAGCACCGCAACGGCACCTTCCGGGTCGAGGTGACCGGGCCCGAGGCGGTGCGCCGCAGCGCCTCCGCCGACGACCTCGGCACCGCCCCCGGGGTGCGCCCCCGCCGCACCACGCGCACGATGTTCCCCGAGCACTGGACCTCCGACGACGCCGTGTACGCGGCCGAGCAGGCCTACCACAGCGCCCGCCGCACCGGCCGGGTCGTCGGCGGGGACAGTACCTACCACTGGACCGGCGAGTACGGCGGGGTGCGGATCGAGGGCGAGGTGAAGGGCGGGAAGTTCGTCTCCTTCCGCCCCTCCGACGACCAGGGCGGCCTGGTCGTCCCCGCGTTCGAACCGCTGCGCCGCGGCCCCCGGGAGTTCGGCCTGCGCACCGAGGACCACGCGCTGTTCGGCGACCGCCACGCCCTCACCGGCGTGCACAGCCGGCCGACCCGGCCGGTCGCCGACGCCCACGGCATCCGGGTGGACCCGACACCGCTGCACACCAACGACAACGGCACGTACCGGGCCCGGGTCTGGTTCCTCGACCCGGTCGTCGCCCCGGACGCGCCGCTGGCGGACTTCCCGACCCGCTGGCACCGCCGCGCCGACGCGGACGCGCACACCCTGTACCCGGACCACTGGACGCCGGCCGACATCCTGTCCGCCGTCCGGGAGGCCTACGCGGCCCGGCGCGACCCGCAGCCGCCCGGCAGCGGCACCGAGCACTGGGTGGGCGAGGCCCGCGGCGTGCGGATCGAGGGCATCACCCGCGACGGGCTGCACCTGGTCCACCGCCCGGCCGCGGAGCAGCCGATCACCCGCTGGCGCACCGACGAGGTCGTCGAGCGGTCCGCCCCGCAGCGGGTGGAGTACGGCCCCGGCGACGCCGCGATGACGGTCCGCCACGTCCGCTTCGCCGCCGGGCAGGAGGGCGTCGAGCTCACCGCGCCGGTCCGGCTGCGCTTCCCCGAGGGCACCGCGCCCGACCGGATCGAGGCCTACCGGGCCGCCGTGCAGGACGCCGCCGACCGGTACGCGGCGGACCACCGCGACCCGGGCGGCCCGCTGGTCCGGCTGGTCGTCGAGTTCACGGACCGGGACGGCCCCGGCCACCGCACCGTGGACGTCACCGGGGACCTCCCGGACGGCGGCGTCGACCTGAGGACCCTCCTGCCCGACCTCGCCGACCCGGCGCAGCACTTCCCCGACCTCGTTGACTACGCCCGCACCGGGGCCCCGGCCACCGGCTGGACGCCGCACGGCGACCCGCGCCCGGTCGCGCCGCCGCTGCGCGAGCCCGGCACGCCCGGGACGGACGAACGCCCCGCCACGGTCAGCCGGGCGACGGCGGACCGCGACGTCAACCCGCGGAACTTCGACTTCCCCGCCGACTGGACCCCGAGGGCCGGCGGCCTGCCGGCCACCTGGTCCCGCGACGACGCCCGCTACTTCGTCGAGCGGGCGGTGTCGCGCGGCGACGTCCTCGTCCGCGACCACGACGTGCCGGGCACGCCCCCGACCGGCGACACCCCGGGCACGCCCCCCACGGTGGTCGGCACCAGGCGGTACCGGGGCGTCGACCTGGAGATCGTCCGGGACTGGGCGAGCTACCGGATCACCGGCGTCAAGGTGCTCGGCGACCCGGTCTTCCCGCCCCAGCTCAACCGCCCGGCGCCGGCCCCCGGCGGCTCCCCGCACGTCCCGCACCACCCCGCCGCCGGGAACGACGGCGACGTGCCGATGCACGAGGGCTCCGACGACGGCGACGCCTCCGAGGACGGCGACGGCCACGCGGGCTCCGACGAGGACAGCGGCTCGGACTACTCCTTCTTCTTCGACGACGACGCCGACATGGAGGGGTCGCTCTCCGGGGACGAGCCGGTGCACGGCACCCCGGACGCCGAGGAGTACCCGACACCGCCCCACCTGGAGCTGCACCAGGTGACCGACGCCGTCCTCGTCCGGCCGCCCTCCGACGTGAAGCTCCACCCCGACGTCGCCACCCGGTTCCGGCTCTTCGAGGCACGCCGCGGCACCCTGGCGGACGGCCGCTCCGCGACCGAGATCGTGGTGCGCATCCACCTCGACGCCTCGGGGCTCCCGGACACCCCGGAGCACGCCGCCGCCGTCAGGGACCTGCGCATCCGCGCCCGGCAGGGCGTGGACGCCTTCTACAACACCGGGCACCTGCTGCCCGACGGCGACGTGCTCGTCGTCCGGCCCGAGTTCGTGGACGCCGGCGGAGACCCGCACCACCGGGTCGAGGTCGTGGACCGGAGCGACCGGGAGGACCACACCCGCTGGGCGCTGGGGAGCGACGACCGCACGGTGGCCCACGAGTTCGGCCACCTGCTCGGCCTGGCCGACGAGTACCGGGAACGGAGCTCCCGCGAGGCCGTCACCGACGAGAACGGCACGACCGCCTACCGCGAGACGCGGTCCAGGCCGAGCTACCCCGACGGCGGGCTGATGGGCTCCAAGTTCGCCGACCACGGCCGGATCCGCTTCGACCAGAACGCGGGCAACACGGCGGGCGACGGCGAGTTCCACACGGTCCTCGCCCCCCGCAACCTGCGCGAGCTGGGCGCCGCGGTCGAGGGGTCGTTCGGCACCGTCCGGCCGGCCCCGGGCCCCGGGGGACTCCCGCCCCGGGCCGCGTTCGACCTGATCGCCCGGCAGTCCTCGCTGCACGGCGACCTCCGCACCCCCGGCGGCCACCTGCTGCCCCCGGCCGGCTCCGACCGGACCGGGCCCGAGCGGGTGATCGGCCAGTTCCACAACGGCGTGGTGGTCGCCGAGTACGCGCCGATCCCCGCCCAGGCCCCCCGGCCCGGCGGACGCCTGGTGGACGGTCCCGCCCAGGCCGGTGACCTGATCACCACGACGCCCCCTCCGCCGCAGCAGCGCAGGCTCTTCCCCCGCAACTGGACCGGCGACGACGCGGTGTACGCCGCCGAGCAGGCCTACCTGGACGCGCTGCGCACCGGCGGGGTGACCGACCTCGGGTCCGGGCGCCGCCGCTGGACGGGCGAGTACGCCGGGATCCGGATCGAGGGCGACCTCCACGGCAGCACGTTCCTGTCCTTCCGCCCGTCGGACGCCCAGCCGACGCAGCTGCCGCCGACGAACGCGCCGCAGCGTCCCGCGCAGCCCTTCCGGCCCAACCCGCTGCCCGTCGACCACCCCGGACAGGGCCAGGGCTTCGGCGCCTTCGGCCAGCGCGCCGAGGACGTCGCCCGCTACGGCGACCGGCAGAACCTCACCGGCGTGCACCACGAACTGGACCCGGCCGTCACCCCGGACCCGGCGAGCACGCTCCGCGCGCACGGCGCGGTCGTCGAGGCGAGCTCGGAGCCGATCCACAACGGCACCTACCACACCAGGGTCTCCTTCCTGGACCCCACCGTCGCGCCGAGCTCCGCGCTGGCCGACTTCCGGACCCGCTGGCGGACCGCGGTGGACGGCGACGGCGTGCGCACCATGTATCCGCGCACCTGGACGGCCGAGCAGCTGCTCACCCACGTCGACCAGGCCCACGACGGCGCCGAGCACCGGACGTACCAGGACGACGGCCGCACCTACTACTGGGTGGGGGAGTCGGACGGCGTGCGGATCGAGGGCATCTCCCGGGACGGTCAGCACCTGGCCCACCGCCCGGCCGCCGCCCAGCCCCTGACCGGCTGGGACGACGCCCGGGTGTACGCGGACTCCGAGCCGACCGAGATCCTGCTGGACGGCCGTTCGGTGTCCGTGCGGCGGTCGGTGTTCGACTCCGGCCAGGACGGCCTGGAGATCACCCTCCGGGTGCACCGGCAGTACGAGGCGGGCATGACGCCCGAGCAGCGGGCCGCGGCGGACCGGGAACTCCAGCACGGCGTGGACACCTTCGTCCGCCGCCGGGTGCAGGAGGCGCAGCCCGGCGGCGCCGCGCCCAGGACGCTGGTCACCGTCATCCTCGCCGAGGCCGACGGGCCGGCCGGCGCGTACTCCACCGTCACGCTGCGCCCCGGCGTCCGGCCGGTCCTCGCGGACGTCCTCGGCCCGCTGGCCGTCGCCAACCGGCGGGACGTCTTCGACGCCACGGTCGCCGAGCTGGGCACTCACGTGCTCACCCGCGACGAACTGCTCGACGACGTGGGCCGACCCGACGTCCCCGCCGACCTGCGAGAGCCCGGCCCGCTGCGCCCCGGCGAGCAGCCGCCCGCCGTGCGGCCCGTCTTCGACGTCGAGAGCCTGCGGCCGAGGTTCGCGGAGAGCGCCTGGACCGCCGACCCGCGCGCCCTCCCGCAGGACCGCAGCCTGCCCCGGCAGTGGACCGCCGACGACACCCGCTACGCGGCGGTCGCGGTCGTCAACCAGCACCTCCAGCGCTTCGGCCCGGTGGACAACGGCACCGTGGTCGGGCCGATGGGCGAGGTCGAGATGCGGATCCGCCTGGTGAACGGGGTGATCGTCGAGGTCGGCGGCACCCGCGACCAGCGGGACCTGCCGCAGCTGCACGTCCCCGCGCATCCGTCCCTCGACTCACCCGTCGCCACCCACCTGCACACCCCCACGACCGTCGCGCCCGGCGCCGGCCAACGGGGGGTGCCGGAGCACGTCCCCGTGACCGTCACCCACACCGTCGAGGGACCGGTGCTGCGGGTCGACGGCGGGGACCCGCTGCTGGAGGCCGTCGCGACCGCGCTGCCGGACCTCGTCCGGGAGGTGCGCGAGCGCCACGGCCTGACGGAGGACGCGCCCCGGTGGGTGCTGCACCGGGTGATGATGAACGACGTGGCCGAGTACCTCCAGGCCACCCGCGCCCCCGATCTTCCGCTCGAAGTGGTGCTCGGCTTCCGTCCTGACCATCCGTCGGCCTCCGAGGCGGCGAACGGGCTGCGCGGCCTGCGGCACGACCTGGCGGCGGGGAACTACGACGGCGACGGCGGCCTCGGCGGGGCACTCGCCCCGCTGCTGGCCCACACCTACAACCTGCGGCTGGTCGCCGTCGACCACGACGGTGGCGTCCGCGCGGCCTTCGGACCGTCGGCCCCCTCCCGGGAGGTCGTCATCGGCCAGGACGTCCCGGGTCCGCAGACGTTCGCTCCCGTCGAGCACCGGATCGAGGAGCCGCCCCGGCCCGTCCTGCGGGACGACGAGCGGACGCCGCCGGCCGGTTCGCCGCTGCTGCGCGCACTCGTCGGGGACGGCCCGGACGTGCTGCGGCACGTCTTCGGGGACGAGGTGCCCGACCCGGCGGAGGTGGAGACCAGGCTGAAGCAACTGGTCGTCGAACGGCTGACCGCCGAGCCCGAGGTCGCGCGGGAGACGTACCGGCGCTACCAGGAGTGGGCCGCCCGCAGCGGCCGCGAGGTGGGGCCGTGGGAGGACGTGCGCGTCGAACTCCTCCGCGACGCGACGGAGTGGACGGAGCTGCGCTCACCGGTCGTGCGCGACGCGCTCGCCGTCGTCACGGCGAGCGCGCTGAAGCTGAAGGTCTCGCTCATGGACGTCCGGGAGCCGGGCGGGAACCCGCTCACCTTCGGTCCGGAGGACGGCCACCCCGTCCTGCTCCACCACGACGAGCGGGACGGCTTCACGGCCGTCCGCCCGGACGACGAGCGGAAGCAGCGGGAGGAGCCGCTCAGCACGACCGAGGATGCGCGGAAGACGGAGGAGGAGGCCAGGAAGGCGGAGGAGGAGGCCAGGAAGGAGGCGGAGGAGAAGGCGAAGCGGGAGGCCGAGGAGAAGGAAGCCGAGGAGAAGGCGAAGCGGGAGGCCGAGGACAAGGCCAGGCAGGCGGCCGAGGAGGCGGCGAAGCGGGAGGCCGAGGAGAAGGCCAGGCAGGCGGCCGAGGAGGCGGCGAAGAAGGCGGCCGAGGAAGCGGCGAAGCGCGAGGCCGAGGAGCGGGAGCGGAAGGTTCCGCAACCGCCGGTCTCGGTCGCCCGGGACGGTGTGCTCTCCGCCTCGCACATGGTGACCGGCCTCGGCGGGCCCAACAGCGACCTGGTCACCCGGCTCGCCGACCGGATCGGCCAGGCCCTCCCCGCGAAGACCCCGAACCGCGAGGCACTGGCCCGCACCCTGGCCGAGAGCGTCCTGAGCGGTCCGGGCCTGCGCTCCAAGGTGACGGCCCTCTCCCGCGGCGAGGTCCTGCACATCCCGGTCGGCACCGACGCCCGGGAGGGCACGATCACGCTCCGGGGCCGGGTGAACGGCCTGACCCACCGCCGGACCGTGACCGCCTTCGAGTACGAGAGCGGCACCGACCGCCAGGTGACGCTCGGTACGGACAGCGGCCGGCGCTGGCGCTTCGGGGGAGGGTTCCAGGGGCGCTTCGACGTCACCAAGGCGTTCCGCGCGGTGCTCAGCGCCGGAGGACAGCACGACCGGGTGAGCGGCGACGGCCTGACGACCGGTTCGCGCTTCTTCTCGCGGGCGAAGACGACGGAGACGACCGCGGTCTTCGGCGGCACCCTGCACCTGGAGGTGGCGTACCAGCCGAAGGGCGCGCGGGGGACCGAGGACGGCCCGCAGAACCCACAGAACCGGCCGAACCGGCAGGTCCTGGAGACGCCCGTCGAGGTGGCCATGCCGCGGCGCGAGACGGTGGACGAGAACGGCGCGTTCATCGACCCGCGGACCGGGGCGGACCTCGCCGTCGCCGACCGGACCAGGCTGACCGAGCCCCGGCTGCACGGCACCCAGGTGCTGCTCGACATCCACGCCACGGGCGCGCCGAGGCTGCGGGAGGCGGGCAACGGCGGTCAGAACCTGCCGATGGTCGACCTGGGCGCCGGTGAGCCGACCCGCCGGCAGGTCATGGCGGGGGTCATCGACGCCCTCGGCACGGACGCGGCCGCCCGGGAGGCGCTCGGGAAGAACGCCCGGGCGCTCTCCGACCGGCTGGTGGCCGAGTTCGACTACAACCGCCTGCACCAGGACTTCAAGGGCATGACCAACGGCGAGTCCGTCGTCGTCAAGCTCCCCGGGACCAAGCTCACGGTCGAGGTGCTGGCGGTCAAGCGCGACCTGCGCGTGGCGGCCACGACCAAGGAGACCGAGTTCAACACCGGTGCCGGGTCCGTGCTGACGAGGGTCAAGCAGAAGGTGGTGAGCGGGCTGCTGCAGGCCGAGGGCGGTGTGCGGGGTGAGCACGAGAAGCTCAAGCTGCACGGCGGCCTGTTCGGCGGCAAGCGGTGGGGCTCCGACACCGTCCGGATCTCGGGCCGGACGCTGGAGACCGGCCTGACGACCAAGACCAAGGAACCGGGCGCGATCCTCGAAGGGGACGGCCGGCTCGTGGTGGTGGTCCGCAAGGGCGACCGGGAGCTGGGGACGGTCGACGTGCCGGTCGGGTTCCGGACGCTGCTCCCGCAGGCGGAGCTCAGGGCGCCGGAGCCGACCGCCACCCCGTGGGCGCGCCCGCTGGCCGACGGGCTGCCGGAGTCCACCGTCGTCCGCGACATCGGGCCGCTCGGTGTGCTGCGGAACGATCTCGAAGCGGCGGGGAAGGCGTACTACGGCTCGCTCTGGCCGGACATCCGGGACGAGGTGATGCAGCTCGTCTCGCAGCCGGCGGTGGCGGCCGGGCTCACCGCGATGACGCGCGGGGACGCCGTCGAACTCTCCACCTTCGACCAGGGGAAGGTGTCCGCCCTGGTGGACTCGCTGCGCGACCGGGGCGTCAAGGTGACCGTCACCGCGACCCTGGAGGGGATGGACCCCCTCCGGACCAGTCCGAGCGCCGACCTCAGCCGGCAGAACGAGAGCAGCACCTTCACGGCGGAGCGCCGGGTGACCGGCAAGCACACCGTCGGCCAGTTCCGGGGCGGCTTCCCCGCGGACAAGGCCAACCTCGAAGGTGCGGTCGGCGGCCAGAAGCGCGTCCGCACCGCCGTCCGGGACGGCGCCGCCGACAAGCTCTACGGGAACAGCAAGATCCGGACGCCGCAGGACATCTACCGGGCGCACACCCGGCTGACGGTGACCCTGGAGGGGCGGGGGCCGGCCGTGCCGGTCACACGGCCGGTCGACACCGACGTCAGCGTCACCCGCGCCGTCACGCCTCCGGCGGCCCCCCCGACCGCGCCGAACCCGCCCTTCGCCGGGCGGCGCGACACCGAGCTCGGCACCTCCGCCGTGGTCGCCTTCCGGGACCAGCGAC
Organism: Kitasatospora sp. NPDC056184; assembly: GCF_042268405.1. Lineage (NCBI taxonomy): Bacteria > Bacillati > Actinomycetota > Actinomycetes > Kitasatosporales > Streptomycetaceae > Kitasatospora > Kitasatospora sp. NPDC056184. The sequence goes on from NZ_JBHJUI010000010.1 coordinate 185,935, forward strand.
AGGCCGCGGCGGTCGTCACCCAGGTCACCAGGGAGCTGGAGAACCGCTGCGGGCCGCTGTCCCCGCAGGTGCTCCGGGTGCTCAAGGAGGACCTCGCGCCGGCGGTGCTGAGGGCCAACCTGTCCCAGCTGACCAGGGGCGGGACGCTGAAGGTGAAGGTCGGCGGGCCGACCTGGTCGGCCGAGGTCGTGGTCAGGGCCGGGCTGGAGACGGCCCCCGTCCGGCAGCGGGAGGTGCCGAACTCCGAGTTCGAGGTCGGCTCGCAGAACCGGACCGGTCACGGCATCTCGCACGACGAGCGGATGCGCTGGACCGAGAACGCCAACGTGAACGGCAAGGTCGGCGAGAAGGCCGGCATGTCCGGCGACTACCTCCACCGGCACGACCGGTCGACCGGGTACGCCCTGGACAGCTCCGGCAGCGCCACCAGCCGGGGGAAGAACACCGTCACGGGCGACGTCTCCGAGGCCACGGCCGTGTTCCAGGTGGACGTCCGCACCAGCAGGGCCGCCGGACTGCTCCGGGGCGGGACGCCGCTCCCCGCGGTCCGGGCCGTCGTGGACGTCATCACGCCGCGGTACGGCGCGGTGGCCGACCGGGTCTGGGCGCCGGACCGCGTCTGGCAGACCCATGTGCTCGGCTCGTCCGACGTCGTCACCGACGTGTTCGCCCCGGTCCGCACCACCGTCCGCGGCCGGCCGCTGGACTTCGGGGAGGCCGTCCTCGCCGGACCGGGCGGCTCGCCGGCGAAGTTCGGCGACAAGAGCGTCGCCGACTGGCTGAAGGAGCGGCCCGCCGTCCGGGAGCGGCTGCTGGAGGTGCTGACCCCCAACAACCTCCAGGACCAGCTCAAGAGCATGATGAACGGCCGCCGGCTGGTGGTCTCCGACGGCAACGTGATCATCCGGATCGGTGCGTCCGTCAAGCAGCTGACCCACACCGGGAACACCACCACGACCGAGTTCAACACCGGGGTGCAGACCGAGCACGCCCACACCACCGCCGACGGCGTGACCGGCGGCGGGCGCGGCTCCGGCCACCAGCTGCGTCTCGGCGCGACCGTCTCGGACGGCACCTGGTACGCGGGCCTGACCCTGGCCGGCGCCACCGGCCACGAGGTGCAGGAGTTCCGGAGCAGCCGGGTGGGCTCGGGCAACACCACCAAGGCGAAGGTCCCCGGAAGCGTCTTCACCGGTGAGGCGATGCTGCACTTCGAGGTGGAGTGGGCGTCGGGGCTCGGGGTCAAGCACACCTACTTCGGGCGCCCCCTCGGGCTGGAGACGGTCGTCGCCACCGCCGAGGCGCGGACGGCGCCGCCGCCCCACCTGCGGGTCGACGGCGCCGTCCCGGACGGGTTCGACACCGTGAACGCCCCGCGGGGCGCGGGCCTGCGCGGACTGGGCGACCACCTGACGGAGGACGTCATCGTCCAGCAGCCGCCCGCCCGGGTGTGGACGTACGGGCTGCTCGACACGGACGTGGTGCGCTCGGTGGGCATCACCCAGGGCGTGCAGCGGCAGCTGATGGCCGGCGCCGAGGACCTGTTCGGCCGTTCCACCTGGGACAAGCTCCAGGGCACCGTGCAGAGCATGCTCGATCCGGTGTCCCTGGCGAGCCGACTCACCAGCCCGGTCACCCCGGTCCAGCATCCCGCCCCGGGCGGCGACGGCGTTGCGCCGACCGTGCTGGACGGCCCGGGGAACGCCACCCACGTGATCCATCCGGACGGGCCGGCCGGCGACTCCCGGGTGGAGGTCCGGGTGAAGATCACGGAGCTGGAGTTCCACCGGACCGACCCGGTGGCCGACGCCAGCCCCGCCAACTCCGCCCCGGTCGGCTCCGGCACCGGCGCGCAGCGCTCGTTGCAGGTCGCCTCCCGCCTCACCCTCGGCGCGCAGTTCGAGGTGACGGAGCAGCAGAAGCTGGGAGGTCGCGCGGGAGGCTACGGCGACCTCGCCTACCAGCGCCGCAGCGACACCTCGACGGTCGAGGCCGGCCAGGTCCTGAACGCCGCCAAGATCCGTACCGCGACGGCGCAGTACCGGGGTCTCGCCGAGGTGGAGGTGGTCTACCGCAAGGGCGACGAGCAGGTGGTCCGCAAGGAGTTCGTGCCGGTCGAGATCGACATCCCGACCCGGGACACCGAGCAGACCACCGTGCCGGCCGCGGGCCACCTGAGCTTCCGCGCCGACGCGTCCGACGGCGAGCTCCGGCTGCGCGACGCCTCCCCGCAGGCGCTGGAGCGGGTGGCGGACGCGCTGCAGCTGGACGCGGCCGACCCGGTGAACCGCGCGGACCTGCTGCGGGTCGGCCGCACGGCCCTGGGGCTCCTCCCCGACGCGCTCGCGACGGCGACCCCGGAGACCCGGCAGTGGCTGCGGGGGCTGGACCGGCTGCTCCGGCTCGCCGCCGACCCCGGCGGCGCCGGGGCGGAGGCGCTGGACCGCCTCCGCACCCTGTCCGAGGGCGGGCGGGTGACGGACGAGGAGCGGCGGAAGCTCCAGGACATGGCCCGCCAGTTCGGCCGGGCCGACAGCCCCGCGCCGGACCGCGGGCTGGTGACCGCGCACTGGGAGTTCCCGTTGCAGCCCACCCAGGACCTGCGGTTCCCGCCGCCGGGCGACAACCGCCGCGTGATCCACCTGCAGGCCGAGCGCTTCGACCGGCCGGACGGCCTGCTCGACGCGGTCGAGCGGGGCATGCGGCGCGCGGGCGCGAGCCAGGTGCCGCGGATCGTGATCACCCTGGACACCGAGCCGGGCGGGGACTCCGCCCGGTCCGCCCAGGAGCTCAGGGACCGGGGCAGCGCGCTGGAGAAGCGGGTGCGCCGGCTGTTGGGCGGGCTGCCGCGGGCGGTCGACGTGGAGGTCCAGGTGACCGGCGGGTTCGTACGGCGGGTGGAGGGCCCGCGGGGGCCGGAGGACATCTGGATCGCCCGGGACAGCGTCCGGCACTTCCGGTTGGAGCCGACACCGGAGCCGCCGGTGCCGCAGCCCGTGCCTCCGCCGGTGCCGCAGCCCGTGCCGCCGGTGCCGCAGCCCGTGCCCCCGCCCGTGCCGGTGCAGAACGGTCAGGTGCCGCCGCCCGTCCAGGTCGACCACGTGGTCCCGGGGCCGAACGGGACGCTGTCCCCGAACCCGGGCCCGCAGCAGGGGCTGGCGGACGACGTCTTCCGGCAACTGGTGCCGAACGGCCCCGGCGGCGGCCGGTGAACCGTCCGGCGGGGCCGGGCCGTAGTGAGGGAGTGGGAGCACCCGAGGTCCTGTCGGCCGGGTGGTCCCGTCGACAGGGGACTGCATCCGAGGCCGAGGAGCTGCGGTGAGCACGAGTACGGGCGGGAACGGGGCTCGGGGCGGGGCGACGGGCATCCAACTGCCGTCGATGGAGTGGGAGATGGAGGAGGAAGCGGCCGCGCCGGCCGTGCCCGCCGCGTCGGCGGCCGCCTCCGCCGCTCCCGTGACGGCGGAGGCGCCGACCGAGCAGGTCGCCGTGCCGCAGTACGGGCCGGCCACGCCGGAGGGGCCGGCCGCCGCGCCGGAGGCCGAGCCCGGCCACGGCCCGGGGGAGGAGCCCGGGGCGCTGGAGCCCGTCCCCCTGGAGGCGGAGTACCCGGACGGTCTCGACACCGAGGAGCCGCACGGCCGTCGGCGGTTCAAGCGGCCCGCGCTGGTCGCCGCCGCCACGGCGGGCGTGGTGCTGATGGGCCTGCCGTTCCTGATCGCCGACGGCCCCGGCGGCGCCAAGGACAAGAAGGGCGACGGCCGCGGGGTGAACCAGGCGGACCACCAGCTCGTCGACGGCCCGCAGATCGACGAGGTCCCCCCGGCGCCCGCGCCGACCGACCCGCCGGTGACCGGTGCCCCGACCCCGCTGCCGACCGACGCGGCCGCGGGGACGGGGGAAACCGTGCCGGGGGTCGCCCTCACCCCGGGCGTTCCGGCGGAGGGCGCCGTGCCGCTCGTCCCGGGAACCGGTACCCAGGGGAACCAGGGGACCCAGCCGGGCGGCGCCCCGGTCGGGAAGGCGGCCACCGGCGGCGGCTCGTCGAACCAGCAGAGCGGCGGCGGAAAGACGGTGCAGCAGCCCGCTTCCGGTCAGCAGCCGGCCCCGCCAGCCACGGGTCAGCAGCCCGCCCCGCCCGCTTCCGGCCAGCAGCCGGCCCCGCCCGCCACGGGCCAGCAGCCCGCCCCTCCCGCCACCGGTCAGCAGCCCGCCCCGCCGCCGGCCACCCAGCAGCCGGCCCCGCCGCCCGCCGCGGCGAAGGCCACCTACAGCGCCGTGGGCGGCTCCAACTGCGGCACGTCCTCCGCCGCCTACGCCCAGAACGGCTGGTACGAGCAGGGCTCCACGGGCTGGACCAGCAGCTCGACGGGCGGCTACAGCGGTTCGGGCTGCAACGGCAAGTACGTGTCGATGCCGATGTCCGGGGCCGCGAACACGGACGACAAGGAGAACTCGGTGGTCTGGACGTTCTCCACCGCGCCGGTCGTGACGGGCACCTGCAAGATCTCCGTGTACGTGCCGAACAACTCCGACATCAAGGCCGTCGGCGGCGCGCCCGCGTACTACACCGTCCAGAGCTCCTCCACGCCGAACAGCGGCAAGATCGGCGAGTTCTCGGTCAACCAGACCACCAGCCGGGGGAGTTGGGTGACCGCCGGCGGAACGTACGCGGTGAGCGGCGGCAAGATCGCCGTGATGCTGCACTCGCGCGGCGTCGACTGGGGCGGGAGCGCCACCGACAAGGCGCACATCGCGGCCTCCGCCGTCCGCGCCGACTGCACCGCGTCCTGACGGCCCCCGATCCCCCCGCTCCACCCGCTCCACCCGCTTCACCCGACGATCGACGAACGACGATCGACGAAGACCCCCAGGAGAGGAAGGCCATGTCGCGCCATGTGCTGACGGTGTGCCCGGAGCAGCGCGGCGGCCCGTACCGCACGATCGGCGAGGCGCTCGCGGCGGCCCGCAGCGGGGCGGTGATCTCGGTCCGCCCCGGCCGCTACGAGGAGAACCTGGTCATCACCAAGATGGTCACCATCACCGCCGAGGAGCCGCGCGGCAGCGTCCGGATCACCGCCCGGCGCGGCTGCGTCGTCCAGGTGGTGGCCGAGGCCGTCCAGCTCACCGGCCTGGTCGTGCAGGGCCAGGACGAGGAGCTGCCCGCCGTCGACGTGCCGCGCGGGCAGGCCGCGCTCTCCGACTGCGAGGTGGTCGGCAGCTCCTGGACGGCCGTCCTCACCCGCCAGCAGGGCTCGCTCGCCATGCGCGACTGCCGGGTCACCAACCCGGCCGGCGCCGGCATCGTCGAGACCTCCACCGGCACCAGCGTGATCGAGGACTGCGTCATCGAACACCTCGGCACCTCGGCCGTGGTGGTCGGCGAGCGGGCCAACCCGCTGCTGCGCAACTGCGTGCTGCGCGACGCCCGGGGCAACGGCGTGTGCGCCAACGGCGAGGCGCGCGGCACCTTCGAGGACTGCGAGATCTCGGTCACCGACAAGCCCGCCGTCGCCCTGGAGGAGCGCTCCACCACCCGGCTGCTGCGCACCACCGTCCGCGACACCGCCATCGGCGTGTACATCAGCTCCGAGGCGCGGGTGGTGCTGGAGGACTGCACGGTCAGCGCCACCGCCGGCCACGGCATCGCGCTGGCCGGCGGCACCGACCCCGAGCTGCGCCGCTGCACCACCGCCCGCACCGCCGGCCACGGCATCCACATCACCGGCCGCTCGCGCGGGCAGTTCGAGCAGTGCGAGGTGTCCGGCGCCGAGGGCACCGGCATCTGGGTCGGGGAGTCCGCCGGGCCGGTGCTGACCCGCACCGTGGTGCGGGACTGCGGCGGGGCCGGTGTCGAACTGGCCGAGGAGAGCACCGCCGACATCGACCGGCTGGAGGTCCGGGACGTCACCGGCCCCGGTGTGTCGATCGGCGGCGGCGCCAACCCGAGGGTCCGGCACCTGACCGTCACCGGCGCGGGCGCCGACGGCGTCGAGGCGCTGCGCGATGGCCGGGGCCGGCTGGAGGGCGTCGAGGTGGTGGACGCCGGGGGTGCCGGGCTGCGGATCGCCGACGGCGCCGACACCTTCGTCGGCGCGGCCGTGGTGCGCGGCGCCCGGGGCACCGGGGTCCTGGTCGGCAAGGTCGGCCGGGCCGCGCTGCGCGACTGCGAGATCAGCGGCTCCGGGGAGGACGGCCTCGCGGTCGACGACGGCGGCGAGCTCACCTGCACCCGGGTCCGCAGCCACGGCAACCGCCGGCACGGCGTGCGGATCGGCGCCGGCGGGCGGGCCGTCCTGGCCCAGGTCGACGCCGTGGAGAACATCGGCGACGGCGTGCGGCTCGACTCCACCGACGCCGTCCGCCTCACCGGCTGCACCCTGTCCCGCAACCGCGGCTCCGGCCTGCGGCAGACCGTGCCCGGCGAACGGCTCGCCGTCGAGCAGCTGACCAGCGAGGAGAACGGCCTGCCCGACGCGCACGGCACCGCGACCGCGGCCACCGGCACCGCGCGCGCCGACGGCACGTCCGCCCCGGCCGAGGAGGGCGGCCCGACCGCCGAACCCGGTGCGGCCGCCGCGGGCCCGGCCGTCCCGGCCGCGCCGCCCGGCCCGCTGGAGGTGCTGGAGTCGCTGGTCGGCCTGGCCGGGGTCAAGGAGCAGGTGGCCACCCTGGTCAACCTCAACAAGCTGGCCCGCCGCCGCGAACTGGCCGGCATGCCGGCCCTGCCGATGAGCCGCCACCTGGTCTTCGCGGGCCCGCCCGGCACTGGCAAGACCACGGTCGCCCGCCTCTACGGCGCCATCCTGGCCGAGCTGGGCGTGCTGCGCAGCGGGCACCTGACCGAGGTGGCCCGGGCCGACCTGGTCGCCTCGATCATCGGCGGCACGGCCATCAAGACCACCGAGGTGTTCCAGCAGGCGCTCGGCGGCGTGCTGTTCATCGACGAGGCGTACACCCTCTCGGCCGGGTCCGGCTCCGGCTCCGGGCCCGACTTCGGCCGCGAGGCGATCGACACCCTGGTCAAGCTGATGGAGGACCACCGCGAGGACGTCGTGGTGATCGTGGCCGGCTACTCCGCCGAGATCGGCGACTTCCTGTCCTCCAACCCGGGCCTCGCCTCGCGGTTCAGCCGGACGGTGGAGTTCGCCAACTACGAGGTCGACGAGCTGGTCACCATCGTCGAGCGCGCGGCCTCGGGCCACGGCTACGAGCTGGCCGAGGGCACCGGCGCGGCGCTCACCGTCCTCTTCGAACGGATGCCGCGCGGCGAGGACTTCGGCAACGGCCGCTCGGCCCGCAAGGTCTTCGAGGAGATGGTCGACCGGCAGGCCACCCGGCTCGCCGAGCAGGCCGAGATCAGCGACGAGGACCTCGCGCTGCTCGTCCCCGGGGACGTCGGCGTCGACCTCGAACCGCCCGCCAAGGAGGCCGACGGCACCGAGCCGCTCGCCGAGCTCCAGGCCCTGGTCGGCCTGCCCGCGGCCAAGGCCCAGGTCGAGGACCTCGTCAACCTGATCCGCCAGGTCCGCCGCCGCGAGGAGGCCGGCCTGCCGACCGCCACCATCAGCCACCACCTGGTCTTCGCCGGCCCGCCCGGCACCGGCAAGACCACGGTCGCCCGGCTCTACGGGCGGCTGCTCGCCGAACTGGGCGTGCTGCCCGGCGGCCAGCTCGTCGAGACGGCCCGCGCCGACCTGGTCGGCCGCTACGTCGGCCACACCGCCCAGCTCACCAAGGAGGCCTTCGACCGGGCCCGCGGCGGCGTGCTCTTCGTCGACGAGGCGTACACCCTCACGCCCCGGCACGGGGGCGGCGGCGACTTCGGCCAGGAGGCCGTGGACACCCTGATGAAGCTGATGGAGGACCACCGCGACGAGGTGGTGGTGATCGTGGCCGGCTACGAGGACGAGATGCGGCACTTCCTGTCCTCCAACCCCGGCCTCGCCTCCCGGTTCTCCCGCCAGATCGACTTCGGCCACTACACGGACGCCGAGCTGGTGACCATCGTGCGCAACCACGCCGATTCCGCCGGGTACGCGTGCGCGCCGGAGACCCTGGCCGCCCTGGAGCACCTGTTCGCCGCCGTCCCGCGCGACCGCACCTTCGGCAACGGCCGCTTCGCGCGGCAGACCCTGGAGGGCATGATCACCCGCCAGGCCGGCCGCCTCAGCCGCCTGGAGGTCGCGGACCTGTCGGAGCTGAGCCTGCTGCTGCCCGAGGACATCGCCGTGGACCGCTCCGGCAGCCCGGTATGACCGCCGGTGCTGCCGGCGTCGCCGGAGCCGGCGGTGCCCCTCGTGCCGCCGGAGTCGCCCGTGTTGCCGGGGCCGCCCGCGGCGGCGCCGCGGCCGTCGGCGGCCTCGCCGTCCTGGCCGTCCTCGCCCCGATGGCTGCCGCCGGGCCACCGGTGGTCGGTGGGCCGTTCGTCGGTGGGGCGGCTCTGGTCGCGCCCCCGGCGGCTGTCGGGCCGTTCGCCGATGGGGCGGTTCTGCCCGGGTCCTCGGCGGTCGGCGGGTCGGCCGCGGGCGTGTCGGTCGGTGGTGCGGTCTCGGCGGGGTTTCCTGAGGCCGTTGCCGGACCGCCGGGCGCGGCGATCCGGCCGTCCGCTGCGCCGGGGTCGGCCGGGTCGGTCGCCGCCGGTGCCGCTCGCCCCGGATCGCCGGTGGCTGCCGGGCTCGGCCCGCAGGTGTGGTCCCCGTCCGCCCCCCACGGCCGGGCGGCCGCGGGCGGGGCGACCGTTCGACGGGCGTCGGCCGTGGCGGCGCAGGGGCGGCCCGCTGCCGAGCCGACGCTGCGGGATGCCACGCCGGTGCCGGCCGCCGGGGGGGCGTCGCCGGGGGCGGCGGAGCTGCCCGCGATGGGGCAGACCGTGTCCGACGTGCGGCAGAACGGGTGCCGCAAGCCCTCGGGCAAGGTGGCCGACCGGGCCGGGTGGGCGCAGGCGTACCTGCGGCCGGAGGCGGTGTGGCCGTTGAGCCGGGGGGCCGGGGTGACGGTGGCGGTGATCGGGTCAGGGGTGGACGCCTCGGCCGGGGCCGGGACCGGCGCGCTGGCCGGGCGGCTCGGCCTCGGGCCGCGGCTGCACGGCGAGGGCGACGCCGGCCGGGACTGCGTCGGCCACGGCACCGTCCTCGCGAGCCTGATCGCCGGCCGCCGGACGGCCGACGGCGCCCCGTCCGGCCTCGCGCCCGGGGCGAAGGTGCTGGCCGTGGCGGTCACCGACGACGCCGGGAGCACCAGCGCCGACCTGCTGGCCCGGGGCATCCGCGCCGCGGCGGACGGCGGCGCGCGGATCGCCGTGGTCGCGACGCCGGTCGCGGAGGCGGCGCCGGTGCTGGCCGAGGCGGTCGCCTACGCCACCGCCAAGGGCATGCTGCTGGTCGCGCCGGTGGGCCCGGACGGCCAGTCGACCGCGGCCCCGGTGTATCCGGCGGGCTACCCGGGTGTGCTCGCGGTGGCCGCGCTCGGCGCCGACGGCGCCCCGGCGGGTGGTGCGGCGTCCGCCGAGTCGTCCGCTGCGTCCGCCGCGTCCGCCGCCGGCTCGGCCGGCACCGGTGGGCGGGCCTCGCGGGTGGACCTGGTGGCGCCCGGTGAGGCCCTGCTGGCCGCCGGGCCGGGCGGCGGCACCTTCACCGCCTCGGGTCCGAGCTACGCCGCGGCGCTGGTGGCCGGGGCGGCGGCCCTGGTGCTCGGCCGGTCGCCCTCGCTGACCGTCGACCAGCTCGCCGAGCGGCTGCGGACCACGGCCTACCGGCCCGGTACGGCGCTGCCCGATCCGGCGGTCGGCTGGGGCACGGTGGACCCGATGACGGCCCTGGCCGCCGGGGGTTCGCCCACCGCCCCGGCGGCCGACGCCGGTGCCCGGCCCGCTCCCGAGCCGGTCGTCGTGCCGCCGCCGGCGGACCGTTCGGCCCACCGGCTGGCGTCGGCGGTCACCGGGGTGAGCCTGGGCGGCGCGGTGCTGGTCGGCCTGGCCGCGGCCGCGGTGCGCGCCGGACGGAACCGGGGCGGCCGCCGCCCGGAGTGAGGCCTCCGGCCGGGTGACGGCCCCGGCCGGTCGCCGCCCGGCCCCCGGCGGCCCCCGGCGGCCCGCGAACGCGCCCCCAACGTCGCGCCAACGCCGCCGTCCGCGTCCGCGTTGGCCCGCCGTTGGCGCCGGCTGCAAGCGTGGCAGCGCCCGGGGAGAGCGGCCCGTACGCCGTGGCCTGCCCCCGCGCGCCGAGACAGCGATCGACCCAGGTACCGACCGTCGACCACCGACCGGGTACCGACGAATGACGAATGTCGTAAGGGGCTCAACAGCCGTGGCCATCGACGCTACCGCCCACGCCGGAACGACCACCGAGGACGCCGGGGGGCCCGTCGTACCGGCGCCCGCCCGGCCCACCCTGGACCAGGACACCCTCGCCGAGCTGTACCGGCTGCACGGCGGCTACCTGCTCCGGGCGATGCTCCGGGTGACCAGCGGCGACCGCGGGAAGGCCGAGGACATCGTCCAGGAGACCCTGCTGCGCGCCTGGCAGAACCCGGCGGCCATGCACCGCGGACCCGAGCACAGCGGCCCCTGGCTGTTCACAGTGGCGCGCCGGATCGCCATCGACCACTACCGGAAGGCGGCCGCCCGCGCCCAGGAGGTCTCGGGGGATGTCCCGGAGGACCGCGCCGGCGTCCACGACCCGTACGACGAGGTGCTCGTGGCCCGGGACATGGCGGTGGCGATGGCCGAGCTCCAGCCCCACCACCGGGACGTGCTGGTCGAGTTGCACATGAAGGGCCGGTCGATGGCCGAGGTGGCCCAGCTGCTGAGCGTGCCGCTCGGCACGGTCAAGTCCCGCAACTTCTACGCCGTCCGCGCCCTGCGGCCGATCCTGGAGGCGCACGGCATGGCCGGGGCGGGCTGACGGGAACCGGGACCGGCCGTGGAAGTGGAGCGGAATGAACCGTTCCTGACCCGCCGTCCGTAGTTCAGGGTGGCGGCACCGCCACCGGCGCTCGTCCCCCGTACGGGCGCCGGGCCGACGGCCGCCCCCGGTGTCCGCCCTTGTGGGAGCGCGGACACCGGGGCGCCCGGCCGCAGGGGCGGTCCGCCGGTCACCCCCGGACCGGCGGACCGCCCCCTTCCCGTGAACCGCGTGAACCGCGTGAATCGCGTGAACCTCGTGACCCCGGGCCGCCCCGTGCACCGGGGCGGCCCGCCCGGGGTCACCACCCCAGCAGGTACGCCCCCCGCCGCAGCCCGGCCAGCACCGCGTCGGCCGTGACCTCGGCGTCCTCGGTGGCCGAGCCGTCCGTCTCCGCCACCGCGCCCCCGTTGAGCACCACGTAGTGCAGCGCCGCCCCCGTCGCCCGGCTCTCCCGGCGGAAGGTGTCCAGCGCCGTCGGCGCGACCGAGCCCTCCACCACCACCTGGTAGCCGCCCGAGGCGAACGCGAAGGCGGCCTGCGCGGTGGCCGCCAGCGCGGTCACGTTCTGCCGCCGCGCCTCCGGCCGGTCCGCCTCCACGTACCCCTGCCGGACCGACCGCCGGAAGTCCTCCGCGCGCAGGTGGACGCTCGGGAAGAGCGCGTCCGCGACCAGCGGGGCGACCGCGCCGCTCCCGGCGCCGGCGGCCGGGTCGGAGAGGACGACCACGCTGCCCGCCCCCCGTCCGCCTCCGAGCTCCGGCCCACCTACGGTCGTACGGTTCACAGCTGCTGATCCCTTCGCGGGCCGGGGACGGACGGGGAATGGGGGGCGGGACGGCCGGAAGGCGTGCGGGCGAACCCGTACATACGGACAGCCGACCGTCTCGTCATATGAGTGACTGCTGTCGGAGATCAACCTAGTCCACCGCACGCCCCGAAGTCCCCTCTCCCCGGACCTCCCGCCACCCCCTCGCCGTCCCCTCGCCGTCCCCCCGCTTCCCGGCCGCCTCCCCGCTACCTCCGCGCCCGCAGCACGATCGGATTGGTCAGCGCCGCCATCGGACCCCACGGCAGGTCCGGGCCCATCGAGTTGCCCCGGCCCGGGGTCCCGTCCGCCCTCGGGTGCCGGACCTCGGCCCGGACGAACGCGGCGAGCGAGGCCGTGGTGCGCCACACCACCGTCCCGGCGCCCTCGGCCGGCAGCGACTCCTGGTGGAGCTGCCCCTCGTCGGTCAGGAACCGCACCGTGCCGTTCGGCACCCCGGAGACGGCGAGCCGGACGTCCACCGGCGCGTCCGCCGGCACGGCCAGCTCCTCGCCGATCCCGGCCTGCCGGCCGCCGCCGGTCGCGGTGAACTCCAGCTGGACGGCCGCCGATTCCGCCAGCCAGCTGCGGCCGGCGCGCAGGCCGGCCAGGACGGCGTCCCGGTTCAGGTCCTCGGCGAACACCACCGTGTGCGGCGAGCCGATCACCTGCGGGACGCTGTGCGCGTCGCTGTTGCCGATCGCGGGCAGCCAGGACCGCCCGTCGCGCAGCGCCACCGCCAGCCGCGCGTCCCAGGTGTCCACCGCCGACTCGTCGTCGTACGTCCACGGGCCGTTCCACACCTCGACGGCGTCCGCGTCCTCGTACCCGAACTTCCACTGGCAGGCGACGTACGGGCAGTACGGGTGTGCCGGCACCACCAGCCCGCCCTGCCGCCGCACCTGGCGGGCGAACCGGGGGAAGGCCTCGTCGCGCGAGCGGTAGCGCCAGTCGACGAACTGGCCCGGCCGCAGCCCCAGCGCCAGCCAGTGGCCGTTGCGGGTGGTCACCTCCTCGCCGAGCACGATCAGCAGGTCGGGCCCGGCGAGCGGGCCCCACACCCCGTGGGAGGAGGTGGTGTTGTGGTCCGTCGACACGATGAAGTCGAGCTTCGCCTCGCGCGCGCCGGCGGCCACCTCGGCGGGCTGGCGGCGCCCGTCGGAGTGCACCGTGTGCAGGTGGCAGTCGCCCCGGTACCAGGCCCGCCCGCGTCCCCGGGCGCGCTCCGGCGGGTAGGCCGGGGTGAACTCGCCGCCCGGCGCGCCGAACCGCAGCGTCACGTCGACCCGGTACTCCAGCCCCTGCGGCGCCACCTGGTAGGGCCCCAGGACGACGTGCCACCGGCCCGGGCGGATCGCGCCCGGCAGGTAGCCGGGGGTGGCCTGCTCCCGGCTCACCGCGAACGACGTCCGGAAGCCGCCGGACCAGCCGCGGAAGCCGCGCCCGCCGAGGTCGGTGCCGCGCTCGTCGAAGAGCCCGATGTCGCAGGAGTTGCCCGGGGTGCCGGGCGGGACGGTCGGCTTGTCGTACTGATAGGAGACGGCGATCTCGCGGACGCCGGCCGGGACGTCGAAGGGGAGGTGGACGAAGTCGGGGGAACCGGTCGGCAGCTTGCCGGTCAGCGTGATCGTCCGCTCGGTGCCCGCCCCGCCGTCGCCCGCCCCGCCGTCGCCCGCCCCGCCGTCGGCCGCCTGGGCGACGCCCGCGGTCGCCGTGGCCGCCGCCACCGCCCCGAGCGCCCCCGCCGCCAGCAGTCCGCGCCGGCCCAGCCGCGCCGCCGTGCCGTCCTCGTGCCTGTCCTGCGCCATCGGAAGCCTCCGCTCTCGCCGGGATGTCAGCGGAGTCTCGTACCCTTCCCGGTGAACCTCCGGTGAGCCGGGCCCCACGGCCGTGCGGCAGCCCCGTGAAGGCCGCGCCCGCTTGCACGGGCGGCCGCGGCGGCTCTGAATGGAGGGGCGTGGATCGGTGGTCCCTGACGGTCGGACAGGTTCGGAGCTCTCATGGCACTCAGTCGGCGGACCCTCCTGGCGGCCGCGGCCGGCACCGCCCTGGCCGGCTGCGCGCCCACCCCGGCCGCCCCGCCCGCCCGGCCGCCGACGGCCGCGCCGCCCACCGGGGCCCCGTCCTCGGCCGCGTCGGCGTCCGTCGTGCCCGTGCCCTCCGCCACCCCTTCCGCGTCGGCCACCTCGTCCGCGCCCGCCCCGCCGTCGGCCACCCCTTCCGGGTCCCCCTCACCCTCCGCATCCGCCGCACCGTCCGAGGTCTCCTCCGCGTCGGCCACCCCCTCCGCGTCCCCCGCGCCGTCCGAGGTCCCCTCCGCGTCCCCCGCGCCGTCCGAGGTCCCCTCCGCGTCCCCCGCGCCGTCCGCCGGGCTGCCCGCCCGCGCGGCCGTCACCGCCCGCTACGCCGGTGCCGTCCCCACCGCCTGGGGCCTCGACGTCCCCGGCGTGCTCACCACCCTCCCCGACGCCGCCCCCGCCATCGCCCTCACCTTCGACGCCTGCGGCGGTTCCGGCGGCTCCGGCTACGACGCCGCCCTCGTCGCCACCCTCCGCGCCCACGGCGTCCCCGCCACCCTCTTCCTCAACGCCCGCTGGATCGACGCCAACCCCCGGGTCTTCGAGAACCTCGCCGCCGACCCCCTCTTCGAGATCGCCAACCACGGCACCGCCCACCGCCCGCTCTCCGTCACCGGCCGCTCGGCCTACGGCATCGCCGGCACCCGCGACCCGGGCGAGGTCTACGACGAGATCGCGGGCAACCTGGCCGGGCTCACCGCCCTCCTCGGCCGCCCGCCCCGCTTCTTCCGCTCGGGCACCGCCCACTACGACGACGTCGCCACCCGCATCGCCGCCGACCTCGGCCAGCGGATCGCCGGATTCAGCACCAACGCCGACGGCGGCGCCACCCTCCCCGCGGCCCAGGTCCAGCGGGAACTGACCGACGCCGCACCGGGCGGCATCGTCATCGCCCACATGAACCGGCCCGCCTCCGGCACCGCCCGCGGCGTCGCCGCCGCCCTCCCCGCCCTGCTGGCCGCCGGCCGCACCTTCGTCCGGCTCTCCGACGCCTTCCGGTAGCCGCACCGCCGGTGCGGGGCCGGTGGCCGGCTCACCGCGGCACCGGCGCCGCACCACTCGTCGTGGACACCGGCAGCGCCGCCGCCACCCGGAACCCGGGCCCGTAGGGCTCCGCGCTCAGCAGCCCGCCGTACAGCGCCACCCGCTCGCGCAGCCCCAGCAGCCCGTGCCCGGTCGACAGTTCCGGGTGCACCTCGGCCTCCCCGCCCGGCGGGCGCCCGGCGCCGTCGTCCACCACCTCGATCAGCAGCGCCCGGTCCCAGGTGATCCGCACCACCGCGCGGGTCCCGGGGCCGGCGTGCTTGGTGATGTTGGTGGCGGCCTCCTGGACCAGGCGGTAGGCCGTCTGGCCGACGCTGTCGTCGACCCGCAGCGGCGTGCCCCTGGTCTCCAGCGAGATCCGGACGCCGGCCTTGCGGACGTCCGCCAGCAGCCGGTCCAGATCGCCCAGCCCGTGGGTGTACCCGTCCTGGGTCGCCGCCTCCGAACTGCGCAGCAGCCGCAGCATGTGCCGCAGCTCGGCCATCGTCGACCGGCCGAGGGCCTCGATGTGCGCGAACGCCTCGCCGCGGGCCGGGTCCTCCAGGGCCGTGGCCCGCGCCGTCTCCGCCTGCATGACGATCACCGCGACGGCGTTGGCGACGATGTCGTGCAGCTCCCGGGCGATCCGCACCCGTTCCTGGGTGACCCGCAGCCGCGCCTCGGTGACCTCCTCACGGTGCCGCTGCGCCTCCGTCCTCGTCGCCAGGCTCCACCGCGCGAACCCCCACACCAGCAGGGTCACCGGGACGTAGAACGCGATGTTCGCGACCAGCACGGGGGTGGTCAACGGGCCCTCGTAGTCGCCGATCGTCTCGGCGATCGCCATCCCCATCGGGACGAGGCTGAGGACCAGCACCGTCACGGCCACCCGTTGCCGGTACTGCGAGGCGACGGTGTAGAGGGCGATGTACAGGCCGAAGCACGGGGTGTAGTCGAGGGCGTTGGCCCACGACAGCAGGTCGGAGGTGACCGCGATCACCCACACCGCGGCGAAGACCGCCAGCGGACGGCGGCGCCGCACGACCAGCGCCAGCGCCTCGGCGAGGGCGAGCAGCAGCATGCCGATCCGCTGCTTCCAGTCCGCCCACGGGGCGACCAGCGAGCCGAAGTAGAGCAACTCCGGGATGATCGCCGTCACCGCCAGCGCGGTGTCCTGCAGCCATACCGACCGCAGCCACCGCGCCGCCCCCGGCCGCCGCGCCTGCCCCCGCTCCTGTGCGACCGCTGCCATCACGACCCGCCGCCCCGGTTCACGCCGCCGCCGAGCCGATGCCCGCAGCCTTTTGCGGCGGCGCCTTGCAGCAGACCCGGCTGCTGCAGCAGGTACCCCGTGCGTAGTCACTGGCACTCCCGGCGACCCCGGTGCCGGACTCGGAGGCCTTGAGCCACCAGGTGTCCGGCGGACCGGCCTGCTCGGGCCGCACCACCCGGAAGCCCAGTTCGGCGTACGTCGCCCACTGGTCGCCGTGGTTGTGCAGCAGGGTGTCGGCCAACCGCGCACTCGTGGCCTTGACGGCCACCACCGGGAACGGTTCGTCCCAGACCAGGGTCAGCACCGCCGCCGCCGTGGTGATCCCGTCGCCGTTGAGTGCCGTGATGCTGACGCCGCCGATCGGTACCACGACCGCCTCCTCGCCGCCTCCCGGCGACGGCGAGATCCGGGCCGTGAACCTCCGCCACGGATTGGCCAGCGCCTCGGGCGGATCGGGCACCAGAACCGTCGCCGTACTGGTCAGCAGCCCGTAGCCCAGCCGCTCGCCGACCACCCCGCCGTTCTCCTGAGTGTGCACACTCACCGCCAGCGCGGGGATACCGCTCACAGAATCGTTACTCATGGTGACACCTCGTGATCATCTCCGCCCGCGTTCCAGCGCTGCGGGCGACCTACCCCCACCCTCCCTCCCCCCTTGTCCCAGGAGCATGAGCCTCCGGCCCCACCTCTGCCCCGACCTGCGAACTTTCCGGCTCCGGTCCCATCCGGTGACGCTCCGTCATGACATTTGTCACGGGCCGCCCATGAGAAAGTTGACTACCCTCGGTGAGTACACGCACTTCTGTCACCCCGGGGCCGCTGAGAGGCTGAACCGCATGACCGAGCGCCTCCCCACCCTCCGCGTCCTGCTGGCCGACGACGAGCCCGGCCGCCGGGCGGTGCTGGCTGCCCTGCTGGCCCTGGAGGAGGGCCTCACCGTCGTCGCCGAGGCCGACTCCGCCCCGTCCGCGACGGCCCTGGCCGTCCGCCGGCGACCCGACGTCGCCGTCCTCGCCCTGCGCTCCCCGGCCCTCGACGGCGCACCGCTCCCGCCCTGCCCGACCGTGATCATCACGACCCACGACCGCCCGGGCGACCTGCGCCGCGCCCTGCGCGCCGGCGCCCGGGGCTTCCTGCCGCGCGGCGTCTCCGCCGCCCACCTCGCCCAGGTCGTCCGCACCGTCCACGCCGGAGCCCGCTACGTCCACCCGGACACCCTGGCCCCGGACACCACCGTCCTGACCGCCGACGAACTCGACATCCTCGACCTCGCCGCCACCGGCACCCCCACCACCCTCCCCCCGGTCACCGTCCGCCACCACCTCACCACCGCCGCCACCAAACTCGGCACCCCCCACCCCGCCGCCACCCTCCACCACGCCCGCCGCCACGGCTGGATCTGACGACCGCCCGGCGATCAGCGGATCGGGCTGCGCCGCCGCGCTTCCCGCAGGTCGGCTCGAAGATCGAACCCGCGGGCTTCGCGGACGGACTCCTCGCCGGCGACCCCCTGCCGCACGGGCGCGCCGTGGGCGCCGGCAGCGACGGACGCACGGGTGGCGGGGCGCCTACCGCAGGACGGTGATGGCCGTGGCGAGGTGGCCCTCGTGGACGCGCCAGCGGCCGGAGAGGGTGGGGAGGGGGGAGGGGACGAGGAGGGTGGCGGTGAAGGTGCCGTCGGGGTGGAGGGTGAGGTCGGCCTCGGAGAAGTCGAGGAAGCGCTGGGTGAGCGGGAACCAGGTCTTGTAGACGGATTCCTTGGCGCTGAAGAGGATGCGGTCCCAGGGGACGTCGGGATGGGCGGCGGTGAGGGCGGTGTTGCGCCGCTGTTCGGCGGGGAGGGCGATGGCGTCGAGGACGCCTTCGGGGAGGGGGAGGGCGGGTTCGGCGTCGATGCCGACGGAGAGGACCTCCTCGGCGCGGGCCACGGCGGCGGCGCGGAAGCCGGCGCAGTGGGTGAGCGAGCCGATGACGCCGTCGGGCCAGCCGGGGGCGCCGCGCAGGCCGGGCAGGAGGGGCCGGTACGGGACGCCGAGGCGGGTCAGGGCGAGGCGGGCGCAGTGGCGCACGGTGGTGAACTCGCGGCGGCGGGATTCGACGGCGGGGGCGATGACCGCCTGCTCCTCGGGTTCGAGGCGGGCCTCGGGCGGGTCGGAGTAGGCGGTCTCGACGACGACGGGCACGGGCAGGATTTCGCTGATCACTGTTCCCCCGGACAGGACGGACGACGGATGACACGAGCCATCCGGAGGATAGCGTGATGATCGGCTGAATGATCGGCGGATTGATCGGTTATTCGAAGGCGGCGGCCGCCTTCCGCAGGGCGTCGGCGACGGTCGCCGGGTCGTCGGGGGCGGGGTCGCCGGGCAGGTAGGTGACGGCGCGCAGGCCGCCGCTGTAGCGGAAGGAGCGGTGGCGCTCGTACAGCGGCCAGGAGACCGGGGACTTCCGGTCGACGCCGACGCTGATGCCCTGGAACGGGGCCATCCCGATGAGCTGGTGGACGGGGCCGAGCCGGCCGGTCCCGGCGCCGTCGACCAGCAGCCGGAACTCCCAGCGCAGGCCCGCCACCGCCGTCGCCTCGACGGTGACCAGGCGGGCGCCGGGGGCGAGCGGGCCGGCGTCGGCCTCGAAGAGCTCGCCGTACTGGTTGTAGGCGAAGCGCAGCCGGCCGTCCTCGACGTAGAGGCTGTAGCCGCCGCCCTGGTCGCCGTGCGAGACCAGCACGCCCGCGTCCTCGGCGCCGTGCCGGGCGAGTTCGACCTCGATGGTGAAGGAGCGGAAGGAGATCAGCCGCGACGAGCGGTACCGCTCCAGCTCGGGGGTGCCGGCGAGCAGCCGCAGCGGGCGGCGCAGCCGGGCGTCGTCGGGGTGGCGGCGGGCGAGCGCGCCGCTGCCGTCGGCGAGCGGGAAGACGCCGTTGCGCCAGGCGGCGGCCTCCCAGGCGGCGGACAACTCCTTGACCAGGCCGGGGTGTTCCGCGGCCAGGTCGTGGATCTCGGTGGGGTCGGTGCGCAGGTCGTGCAGCGCCCATTCGCCGTCGTCGTGCGGGGCGCCGGGGCGGTGCAGGGTGACGAGCTTCCAGCCGTCGCGGTAGTAGCTGCGGTTGCCGGTCATCTCGCAGTACTGCTCGGGGTGGGTGGAGTCGGCGGCCGGGTCGCGCAGCACGGAGCTGAAGGCGAAGCCGTCCGGGGACTGCACGGGGGTGCCGCCGCGCCGCGCGGGCCGTTCGACGCCGGCCAGGTCGAGCAGGGTGGGCAGCAGGTCGGTGACGTACTGGTACTGGGTGCGCACGCCGGGGTCGCCCTCGGCGCGCGGGAGGCCGGCGGGCCAGGAGAGCACGAAGGGGACGCGGACGCCGCCCGCGTGGGTCTGGCCCTTGTAGAGGCGGAACGGGGTGTTGGAGGCCATGCCCCAGCCGCGCGGGTAGTGGACCAGCGAGCGCGGGCCGCCGATCAGTTCGACCTCCCGTTCGACGTCGGGGTTCCAGTCCTCGGGGAGGGCGGGGTGGTGGACGAAGCGGCTGAAGTAGCTGCGGGTGCCCTCGGCGCCGCCCTCGCCGGTGCCGCCGTTGTCGGAGGTGAACACCACGATGGTGTTGTCGAGTTCGCCGAGCGCGTCGAGGGTGTCCAGCAGCCGGCCGAGGTTCTGGTCGACGTTGTCGACCATGGCGGCGTAGACCTCCATGTAGCGGGCGTAGAGCTGCCGCTGCGCGGGGGTGAGCGCGCTCCACGGGCCGACCTCGTAGCCGGATTCGGCGTTGCGCTCCGGCAGTTCGGTGCCGGGCGGGAAGTGGCCGGCGGCGAGCTGGCGGGCGAAGCGGGCGGCGCGCAGCTCGTCCCAGCCGCCGTCGTAGCGGCCCCGGTGGCGGGCGAGGTCCTCGGGCTTGGCCTGCAGCGGGCCGTGCACGGCGTTGTGGGCGAGGTAGAGGAAGAACGGCTTGTCGCCGTCGTGGGCGCGCAGCGAGGTCACCATGTCGATGGCGCGGTCGGTGATGTCGTCGGTGTAGTAGTAGCCGTCGGGGAGTTCGTCGATGTCCAGCGGGCTGTTGTCGCGGACGAGTTGGTGCGGGTGGAAGAGGCTGGTCAGGCCTTCCAGGACGCCGTAGTACTGGTCGAAGCCCTTCTGCAGCGGCCAGTTGGCGCGGTTGTCGGCGGCGTTGGAGGCGGAGTCGCGGGTGAGGTGCCACTTGCCGACGGCGTAGGTGGCGTAGCCGGCGTCGTGCAGCAGCTCGGCGAGGGTGGGGATGTCGTCGGCGACCTCCATGCCGTAGCCGGGGAAGCCGGGGTCGGCGTTGGCGACGAAGGAGTAGCCGACCCGGTGCGGGTTGAGGCCGGTGAGCAGGGCGGCCCGGGCGGGGGAGCAGAGCGGCATGGTGTGGTAGTTGGCGAGCTTGACGCCGCGCTCGGCGAGGCCGTCGAGGGCCGGGGTGGGGATCTCGGCGCCGAACGGGCCGATGTCGCTGTACCCGAGGTCGTCGACCAGGACGACGACGATGTTGGGCGAGCCCTCGCGCGGGCGGACCCGGTCGGGCCAGGCGGGGGTGGACTCGCGGAAGGTGCGGCCGACGGTGCCGGGGAAGCCGGCGTACGGGTCGCGGTGCGGCGCGGCGTCGGGGGACGCCGGGGAGGCGGGGGAGGCGGGGGAGGCGGGGGAGGCGGTCATGCGGTGCTCCGGGCGGTGAGGGTGGCGGGCCGGGTGTCCGGGCGGGTGTCAGGGCGGGCGTCCAGGCGCGGGACCGCGGCCAGGAGTTCGGCGGTGTACGGGTGTTCGGGCGCGGTGACGACCCGGTCGGCCGGTCCGGTCTCGACGATCCGGCCGCGGTGCATGACGGCGATCCGGTGGCTCACCTGCCGGACCACCGCGAGGTCGTGGGCGATGAACAGCAGGGCGAGGCCGAGGTCGCGCTGGAGGCGGGCGAGCAGGTCCAGCACCTGCGCCTGCACCGAGACGTCCAGCGCGGAGACCGGCTCGTCGCAGATCAGCACGCTCGGCTCGGGCGCCAACGCCCGGGCGATGCCGATGCGCTGGCGCTGTCCGCCGGAGAAGGCGCGCGGGTGGCGGTCGGCGCTGTCGGGGTCGAGGCCGACCTGCTCCAGCAGGTCGGCGACCCGCCGCCGGCGCGCGGCCCGGTCGCCCAGGCCGTGGGCGATCAGCGGCTCGGCGACGATCTGCCCGGCGGTCATCCGGGGGTTGAGCGAGGCGTAGGGGTCCTGGAAGACCAGTTGGACCTCGCGCCGGGCGGCCCGCTCGCCGCCGCGCCCGAACTCCCGGCCCCGGAAGCGGATCTCGCCGCCGCTCGGGGCGTGCACCTGGACCAGCGCGCGGGCCAGCGTGGACTTGCCGGAGCCGGACTCGCCGACCAGGCCGAGCGTCTCGCCGGGGTGCAGCACCAGGTCGACGCCGTCCAGCGCGGTGACCGCGCGCCGGCGCGGGCCGTAGGTCTTGCGCAGGCCGGTGACGGTGAGCAGCGGCTCGGGCCCGGGCGCGCTGTTGGCGGCGGCCTCCGAGGGCGCCTCCAGACGCGGGACGGCGGCCAGCAGCTGCTTGGTGTACGGGTGTTGCGGCGCGGTGAGCACCTCGGCGGTGTCGCCGGACTCGACGATCCGGCCGTGCCGCATGACCAGCAGCCGGCGGCAGGTCTGCGCGATCACCCCGAGGTCGTGGCTGATCACCACCAGCGCGGTGCCGGTCTCCCGGTTGATCCGGGTGAGCAGGCGCAGGATCTGCTGCTGGACGGTCGGGTCGAGGGCGGTCGTCGGTTCGTCGGCGACGAGCACCTCGGCGTCGTTGGCCAGCGCGAGGGCGATCATGATGCGCTGGCGCTGGCCGCCGGAGAACTGGTGCGGGTGGTCCCGCAGCCGCCCGGCGGCGTCGGGGATGCCGACCAGATCGAGCAACTCCAAGGCCCGGGCGGCGCGTCCACGCTTGTCGGGGTGGGTGCCGTGGGCCCGCAGCGCCTCGTCGAGCTGCTTGCCGACGGTGAGGACGGGGTTGAGCGAGGACATCGGGTCCTGGAAGACCATGGCGATCCGCCGGCCGCGGACGGCGCGAAGGGCGCTCTCGGGCAGGGCGGCGAGGTCCTGGCCGGCCAGCTCGACCGAGCCGCCGGTGATCCGGCCGCCGGCCGGGAGCATGTGCAGCAGGGCGAGCGCGGTGGTGGACTTGCCGGAGCCGGACTCGCCGACCAGGCCGAGGGTGTCCCCGGCGGCGAGCTCGAAGCCGACGCCGTCCACGGCGGTGGTGCCGTCGAAGGCCACCGTGAGGCCGCT
Organism: Kitasatospora sp. NPDC056184; assembly: GCF_042268405.1. NCBI lineage: Bacteria > Bacillati > Actinomycetota > Actinomycetes > Kitasatosporales > Streptomycetaceae > Kitasatospora > Kitasatospora sp. NPDC056184. The sequence goes on from NZ_JBHJUI010000010.1 coordinate 208,293, forward strand.
GACCCGCAGGACGGTGCGGTGGGGTGTGCTGCTGGTCATCGGCGGATCCCCCGGTTCAGGGCCTCGGCGATCAGCGTGAAGCCGAGCACCAGCGCGGTGGTCGCGGCCAGCGGGACGGCCGCGAAGGTCGGATGGGTGGAGAGGTAGCCGACGGACTGGCTGAGGATCGAGCCGAGGGTCGGCTCCGGCGGGCGCACGCCGAGCCCGAGGAAGCTCATCGCGCCCTCGATGAACACGCCGACCGACAGCGCCACCGCGGTCTGCACGATCAGCGGGTCGACGGCGTTCGGCAGGACGTGCCGCAGCAGCACCCGGACCCGGGAGGCGCCGCCGACCCGGGCGGCCAGCGCGTACTCGCGCTCCCGCTGGACCAGGATGCCGGAGCGCAGCTGGCGTCCGAACAGCGGCACTTCGGCGAGCGCGATGACGATGAACACCGGCCACCGGCCCGGGCCGAGCACGGCCGTGACGGCCAGCGCCAGGATCAGCCCGGGGAAGGCGAGCACCAGGTCGAACGCCCGCTGCACGGCGGTGTCGGCCCAGCGGTGGGAGGCCGCCAGCAGGGCGAGCGAGCAGCCGAGCAGCGCCCCGACCGGCACGGCGCCGAAGGTCAGCGCGAGGTCGGTGGTGATGCCGTGCAGGACCCGGCTGAGCAGGTCCCGCCCGAGGTCGTCGGTGCCGAACGGGTGCTCGGCGCTCGGCCCGGCGAGTGCCAGCGGGCCCTGCGCGTCGGGATCGCGGTCGGTGAGCAGCGGGGCGAGCAGGCCGGCCAGGGCGACGGTGCCGACCAGGGCGAGCCCGGTCAGGCCGCGCGCGGTCAGCAGCCCGGCGAGGTACCGGTTGCGGACGGTGGCGCGCGCGGGGCGCGCCGGGGCGGGGGCAGTGAGGGCGGTCATCGGTTACTCCCACCGGATCCGGGGGTCGAGCCAGGCGTACGCGAGGTCGGTGAGCAGTTGGACGGCGACGTAGCCGGCGACGATCAGCAGCAGCAGGGCCTGCACCACGGGGTAGTCGCGGCGCAGCACGCCCTGTTCGACGAGCTGGCCGAGCCCGGGCCAGGCGAAGATCCGCTCCACCAGCACGGCCCCGGCGACCAGGTGGCCGATCTGCAGGCCGAGCACGGTGACGGCGGAGGGCAGCGCGTTGGGCAGGGCGTGCCGCCAGACGATCCGGCGCCGCGAGACGCCGACGGCGGTGGCGGTGCGCACGTAGTCCTCGGCGAGCGCCCGGTCGATGCCGTCGGTGAGGTAGCGGGCGAGCACCGCGGCGCTGGGCAGGGCGAGGCAGACGGCGGGCAGCAGCAGGTACTGCAGCGCGAGGTCGGGGGCGTCGAGCAGTGACTCGTGGCCGCCGGCCGGCAGCAGGCCGAGGGTGACGGCGAACAGCAGGACCAGCAGCACACCGGTGACGAACGGCGGCACGGCCAGCACGGCGGTGGTGAAGGCGCGTACGGCGGCGGCGACCGGGCGGCGCCGGGCGGTGGCGCCGAGCACGCCCAGCGGCAGGGCCAGCAGGACGACCAGCAGCAGGGCGGCGGCGGTGAGTTGGACGGTCGCGCCGAGGCCGTCGCCGATCAGGTCGGCGACCTGGCCGCCGATCGCGTAGCTGGGGCCGAGGTCCCCCGTGAGCAGGTCGCCGAGCCAGCTCAGGTACTGGGACAGCAGCGGCCGGTCGAGGCCGAGCTGGGCGCGGATCGCGGCGACGGCCTGCGGTCCGGCGTCGGGGCCGGCCAGTGTGGTGGCGGGGTCGCCGGGGATCAGGCGCAGGATGAGGAAGACCAGGAAGGAGGCGAGGAGGAGGACGAGCAGCCCGGAGGGCAGCCGCTTGAGGAGGAAGCTTCGCATCGGGTTCGGGCCGTCCCGTCAGGCCGTGAGGTAGGCGTCGTCGAGGTTGAGGTAGCCGAACTTGTTGAGCGTGGCGCCGCGGACCTTGCCGCCGGCGACCTCGGTGAGGCCGGCGATGGCGAGGTCGATCACGAACTGCTCCTCCAGCAGGACGTCGGTGATCTGCCGGTAGAGCTCCTTGGCCTCGTCGCTGTCGCTGTCCGGCCGCTTCCAGGCGCGCCGGACGATGTCGGTGTAGGCGGGCGAGGTGAAGTGCGAGCTGTTCTTGGCCTCGTTGAACGGGTAGGCGCTCACCGCCAGGGTCGCGGGGTGGAGTTGGGCGAAGCCGTGGCTCAGCGTCCACAGCGCGGGCATGGTCTGGGAGATGAGCTGCTTCTGCATGGTGGGCGAGTCGGTGGGCTGCAGCACGGTCTCGATGCCGACCTGCTGGAGGTCGTACTGGAGGATCTGCGCGATGGCGGTGTTGCCGGGGTCGTTGCTGTGCGCGAACGGCAGGCTGATCCCGGAGAGGCCGGCGTCCTTGAGCAACTGCCGGGCGCGGTCCGGGTCGTGGCGGTAGCGGGCGGCGGCGTCCGCGCTGTACGCGGGGGAGGACCTGGGCCAGGGCGTGGCGGAGACGGTGCCGTAGCCGCCGAGCGCCTGCTGGACCAGCCGCTCGCGGTCGACGGCCCAGGCGATGGCCTGGCGCACCCGGCGGTCGCCGACGTGCTCGGCGGTCAGGTTGACGCCGATGTAGTGGGCGCCGGAGCCGGTGTCGTAGGGGGTGATGCGGAACTGCGGGTCGCCCTTGAGCGTGGCGACGTCCTTGCCGCGGACGCTGTAGGACAGGTGGGTCTGGCCGGTCTTCAGCGAGGAGAGCAGCGATTCCGCCTGGGGGACGACCCGGATCTCGACGCCGTCCAGGTAGGGGCGGCCCGGGTTCCAGTAGGAGGCGTTGCGGGCGAAGGTGAGCGAGCTGCCGGGCTTGCGCTCGGTGAAGGTGTAGGGGCCGGTGCCGACCAGCTTCGTCCCGGCGAAGGCCTCCTCGACGGTGGCGGAGTCGGGGATGATCATGAACTCGAAGAGGTCGAAGATGTTGCTCACCGGATGGGCGAGGACGAGGGTGAGCTCGAAGTCGCCGTTCTTGCGGAAGTCCGTGACGGCGGCGGCGGTCGAGCGCAACTGGGCGGAGCGGGCCGGGTTCTGCAGGTTCTTCACGGCGAACACCACGTCGTCGGCGGTGAACCGGCGCCCGCCGTGGAAGGTGACGTCCTCGCGCAGCTTGAGGGTCACGCTCGTGCCGTCCGGGGCGACCTGCCAGGAGGTGGCCAGCTCGGGCTGCGGCTTCAGCTGGTCGTCGTAGCGGGTCAGGGTGTTGAAGACCAGGCGCTGGACGAGCGTGTTGGCGCTCTGGGCGAACAGCAGGGCCGGGGTGAAGTCGACGCCGGTGCCGACCGTGAGCACGCCGCCGCGGCGCGGTCCCGACGCGTCGCCGGAGGACCGGCCGGCGGCGGTGTCGGCGGCCGAGCGGCAGGCGGCCAGGGCCAGCAGTCCGGCGCCGGCGAGGCCGCCGCGGAGCAGCGCCCGGCGGGAGAGCGGGGAGGCGGTGGGGAGGCTGGTCACGAGTGGGATCCTCTGCGGGAAGGAGCTGTCGGGGTCGGTCGGTGGGGCGGAGGGGCGGTCGTCAGGGCGTGCACCGGTCGGGCGTACAGGGCGCCGAGCGCGGCCGCCCCGGCGGCCACGGCGAGGACGTCGGCGCCGCGCCGCTGGGCGATCACCAGGCCGGTGTCGCGCCGCAGGTGCGAGCCGCGCGCGAACGCGGCGCGCACCACCTCCAGGTAGGCCGGGTCGAGGGAGGTGAAGTGCTCGGTCAGGACCAGCAGGTCGGGGTTGATCACGTCGGCCAGCAGGCCGAGCGCCCGGCCGACGGTCTTCGCGCGCCGCCGCACCAGCCGGTCGGCCCGCGGGTCGCCGGCCCGGACGGCGGCCACCAGCGCGGCGCGGTCGGGCCGTTCGGTGATCCCCTCGGCGGCCGCCGCGTCGAACAGCGTGGTGTCCGAGGCGGCGGCCGCCAGACAGCCGGTCCGGCCGCAGTGGCAGGGCGCGTCGCTGTCCGGCACCGGCAGATGGGCGATCTCCCCGGTCGGCGAGGCCGGGCCGGCGTGCACGGTGCCGGCCACGGCCAGCGCCGCGTCCACCACGTGGCCGACGAACAGGTGCACCATCGAGCGCCGGGCCGCCGGGTGCCCGAACAGGATCTCCGCCTGGGCCAGCGCCCGGGCGTGGTTGTCCACCTGGACGGGCAGCCCGGAGGCGGCCGACAGCAGCTCGCCGAGCGGCAGGTCCCGCCAGCCGAGCGGATCGTGACGGAGGATCAGCCCGCTCTCGCGGTCGACCGCGCCGCCGGTGACGGCGCCGAGGCCGACCACGGTGCGGCCGTCCGGGACGGCGGCGAGCAGCCCGGGAAGCCGCTCCAGCAGCGGCCGCAGCACGGCCGCCCCGGTGCGGCCCCGGTTGCTCAACTCCCGCCGGTGCAGCACGTTTCCGCGGGGGTCCAGGAAGGCGAAGGTGGTCATCGGCAGGCCGATGTGCAGGCCGGCCACCGCGATCCGGCCGGTGTCCACGTCCACCGGGAGCTGCGGGCGGCCGACCGCCCCGGCGCCGGGGGACGCCAACTCGGGCCGCTCGCGGAGCAGTCCGAGCCGCGCGAGGTCGACCACCTGCCGGGAGACGGCGGCCGGGCTCAGGCCGGTGAGCGCGGCGACCCGGCTGCGGGCCACCGGACCGTGGTCCAGCACCGCCCGCAGGACGGCGGCGGCGTTGACGTCCCGCCGCGCGTCCCCGGTGCGCGTCCGGGCGGCGGTGGCGGTCGGGTCCTGCGTGAACATGCTTCGCCTTCCCGGGAGTTCTGGTCGCTCAGGAGTTCCGGACGGCCTCCGCCTCCAGCTGCTCGGCCGGCACCAGGCCGGCCACCCGCGGCGGCTCGGCGGGCTCCAGCAGCCGGCTCGGCGTGCCGTCCACGCCCGCCGGGAGGTCGCCGTCCAGGGTGATCCGGCGCACCAGGCGCGGCTCGTCGCCGTAGTCGTTGACGGCGTAGTGCTGGGTGGCGCGGTTGTCCCAGAGCGCGACGTCGCCGACCTGCCAGTCCCAGCGCACGGTGTTCTCCAGCCGCTCCACGTACCGCTGGAACAGCGCGATCAGCGCCTTGCTGTCGGCGCCCGAGACGCCCTGGATCCGCTGGGCGAACGCGCCGAGCAGGAGGCTCTTCTCGCCGGTCACGGGGTGGACGCGGACCACCGGGTGCTCGGTCTTGAACGCGGTGGAGACGAAGACCCGGCGGAAGAGGTCGGCGACCTCGGCGTTGTCGGCGAGCTCGGGGCGCAGCGCGAGGCTCGCCGCGTAGTCGTAGTCGTTGGTGTGCACGGCGCGCAGCGACTCGGCCAGCACCTTCAGCGGCTGCGGCAGGTCCTGGTAGGCGGCGGCGGTGTTGGCCCACACCGTGGAGCCGCCGGCCGGCGGCAGCTCCAGGGCGCGCAGGATCGAGGCCTTGGGGTAGGAGGGGACGAAGGTGACGTCGGTGTGCCAGTTGTTGGCGCGCACGCCCTTGGTGGCGTCCAGCTCGAAGACGTACCGGCCGTCGGCGCTCGGGACCGTCGGGTGGCCGACCGGGTGGCCCAACAGGCGGGCGAACGCCTCGTGTTCGGCGTCGTCGAGGTGCTGCTGGCCGCGGAAGAAGAGCACCTTGTGCTCGTACAGCGCGGCTTCGAGGGCGGCGACGGTCTCGGCCGGCAGGTCGCCGCCGAGGCGGACGTCGTGCACGATCGCGCCGATCCGGCCGGCGGCGGGGGTGAGGCGCAGGGCGGGGGTGGTGGCGGTGGGCATGGCGGTTCCTCGACTCTCGTGGAGCGGGCATGGGGATGCGCGGGTACGCCCCGGCGGCTCACCCGGGCAGGGCGAGGGGCAGGCAGGGCGAGGGGCGGGCAGGGCGGTGGAAGGGGGTGCGGGACGGCACACGGGTGCCGGGGGAGCGGGCGGCCGGAGGGCCGGACGTCAGCGGGCGAGTGCCCCGCGACAACAGCGACAGCGGCGGCGGGCCGGCGCGGTGCGGTGAACGGTGCTCATCGGCCCTCCTTCCGGGTCCGGGGCGCTGCGAGTGGGCTCGGCGCTCATCGTGCTGAAGCCCTTGCCTCCCTGTCAATCACCCGTTCTGCCCGCTGAGAAGGGGTGTTGCGGCAGCGTGGCGCCGTGTTGCGGGCGATGGTCGGGCGGTGACGGCAGGGCTGCGACTGCGTGTTCCCGCCTGTCGGGGGCGTGTCGGGATTACTAACTTTCGCAGCGGAAGAAACTCCGCCGGCGGCGCGGGGGCCCGCCCGGAGGGCGTGCGTCCGGGCGGGCCCCCGCGGGGCGGGCGTGGTCAGACGCCCAGCAGCCGGGCGAAGTCCAGGCCGAGGCCGCCGAGCACGGGGAGCGCGCCGAGGTCGGTGACGGCGCCGACCGGGATGCTGTAGCCCTGGTTGACCTCCCGGGGCGCCGGCGCGGCGGCGGCCGGCGCGGTGAGGGCGGCGGCCGGCGCTCCGGTGAGGACGGCGGTGAGGACGGTGAGCTTGACGAGGGTGCGCACGGGGCCTCCGAGGGCGTGGGAACGGGCGTCCTGCAGAACGCGCGGAAGGGTCGTGCGGTCACGTATCGTCCCTCCTTCGGCCGGTCCGGTAAAGCTCCTTGACTTGTGTTCATGACAACACGTCACATGTCTGTACCGCCTCTCCGGCCGCCGCCTACTGTCCTTCCCGACAACCCAACTGGGGAGGACTGCATGCGTGTTGTTCCGAAGCTCCGGGTCCTGGCCGGCGTCCCGCTGGCGGCCGCCGCGATCGTCGCCCTGAGCGCCGGGAGCGCGAGCGCCGCGATACCGGTCAACCAGCCCATGACCGGCAAGGCCACCTACTACAACGACGCCGGCTACGGCGCCTGCGGTACCCGGATCAACGCCGCCACCCAACTGCTCGTCGCCGTCTCGCACACCTGGTGGACCACCGCCAACCCCAACAACGACCCGGTCTGCCAGGGCATCTCGGTCAAGGTCAGCTACCAGGGCAAGACCCTCACCGTGCCCGTCAAGGACCAGTGTCCGTCCTGCGACGCCACCCACATCGACCTCAGCCAGCCCGCGTTCGCCAAGTTCGCACCCCTCGGCCAGGGTGTGATCAACGGGCTGACCTGGCAGTTCGTCAAGACCGGCCTGACCGGCCGGGACGTCCCGATCGGCGAGCCCGTCACCGCCTCCACCCTCGGCTGAGGCCCGCCCCCGCGACGCCCTGCCCGCCCCCGCCCCGACTGTCGGCGGGGGCGGGCAGAATCGGCCCCGCGCACCGGGCGCGGCGGGGGACCGGCGGAGGAGTGGACATGGCGAGGTACGTCACGGTGGCGGCGGCGGTCACCATGGAGCGGGCGCGGCTGCGGGAGTTCCTCCGCTCACCGGTCGCCCCGCCCTCCACCAGGCCCGGGTCCGACTGGACCGGCCTCTGCGACGCCTGGCCCGACGAGGCCCTCCGCCGGCGCTATCGCGCCGAACTGCCCGCCGCCCTCGCGGAGTGCGACCGCTGGATCGAGGGCGACCACGCCGCCCTCCTCCACGGCCTCGACGAGGACGGCGGCCTCACCCTCCGCCACGACGGGTCCACCGGCGCCCTCGCCGTGGACTTCGACACCCGCGTGGACTTCGAACTCCCCGGCCTGATCTGGGCGCTCACCGCCCTGCGCGGCCTGGCCGACGCCATGGCCGGCGAGGACACCGGCCTCGTCGAGCTCACCGCCGACTGGAGCGGCGGGACCGTCCTGCTGCACCTGGCCCCGAAGCGCTCCGCCTTCCTCGACCCCGACCGGGACGCCGCCGCCCTAGCCCGCGCCCGCGACGCGGCCTTCGACGCCCGCCTCGCCGCCTGCGAGGCGGACGAGGACGCGGAGGCCGGGGAGGTCCTCGACCGGCTGCGGACCTGACAGGGTGCTCGGGCCCGGGCCCGGATTCTTGCAGGCTGTCGGTGGTTCCCGGGCGGCGGGCGGGCATAGCGTCCGGGAAACGGTCGGCGCGAGGTGGAGGTCGGGGTCCGTGGGATCCGGTGGCACGGGTGTGAACGGCGGAGTGTCCTTCTGGTGGGGCCGGCTCGGGCTGCCCGAGCCGCGGCCGGCGCTGCCCGGCAACCGGGAGGTCGACGTCTGCGTGGTCGGCGGCGGCTACACCGGCCTCTGGACGGCCTACTACCTCAAGAAGGCCGAGCCGGGACTGCGGATCGCCGTCCTGGAGCAGCGCTTCTGCGGCTACGGAGCCTCCGGGCGCAACGGCGGCTGGCTCTACAACGGCTTCGCCGGGCGCGGCGCCTTCGCCCGCCGCTACGGCCGGGAGCCCGCCGCCGCGATGCAGCGGGTGATGGACGCCGCGGTCGGCGAGGTCGCCGACACCCTGGACGCCGAGGGCATCGACGCCGACGTGGTGCGGGGCGGCGTCCTGGAGGTCGCCCGCACCCCCGCCCAACTCGCCCGCCTGCGTGCCTTCGCCGAGGCCGAACGCGGCTACGGACCGGACCGCGTCCAGGAGTTGGGCGCGTCCGAGACCGCCGAGCGGCTGCGCGTCGCCGGCGCCCTCGGCGGCGTCTGGAGCCCGCACGGCGCGCGCGTCCAGCCCGCCAAGCTCGCCGCCGGCCTCGCCGACGTCGTCGAGCGGCTGGGCGTCGACCTCTACGAGAGCACCCCGGTCACCGGGATCCGCGGCGGCCGCACCCCCCGGGCCGTCACCCCGTACGGCACCGTCACCGCCCGGTACGTCCTGCGCGCCACCGAGGGCTTCACCGCGGGCCTCGCGGGCGAACACCGCACCTGGCTGCCGATGAACTCGGCGATGATCGCCACCGAACCGCTCCCGGCCTCCTTCTGGGCCGAGGCCGGCTGGGAGGGCCGCGAGGTGCTCGGCGACTTCGCCCACGCCTACATGTACGCCCAGCGCACCGCCGACGACCGGATCGCCCTCGGCGGACGCGGCGTCCCGTACCGCTTCGGCTCCCGCACGGACGTCGACGGCGCCACCCAGCCCGCGACCGTCCGCCAACTGCGCGAGATCCTGCACGCGTTCTTCCCGGCCGCCCGCACCGCCCGGATCGAGCACGCCTGGGCCGGGGTGCTCGGCGTGCCCCGCGACTGGTGCGCCACCGTCGACCTCGACCCCCGTACCGGCCTCGGCTGGGCCGGCGGTTACGTCGGCAGCGGGGTGACCACCACCAACCTGGCCGGCCGCACCCTGCGCGACCTCGTCCTCGGCCACGACACCGAACTCACCCGCCTGCCCTGGGTCGGCCACACCGTCCGCCGCTGGGAGCCCGAACCCCTCCGCTGGCTCGGCGTCCACGCCCTCTACGCTGCCTACCACACCGCCGACCGCCGGGAGGCCGCCCGCCGCCGACCCACCACCTCCCCGCTCGCCCGCCTCGCCGACACCGTCGCCGGCCGGTAGACGGGAAGCCCCCGGGCCCGGCCGGTGGAACGGCCGGGCCCGGGGGCAGCGGGGCAGCGGGGACTCAGGCGCCCACGTACTCCGCGAGGTGCTGCCCGGTGAGGGTGGTGCGGGCGGCGACGAGGTCGGCCGGGGTGCCCTCGAAGACGACGCGGCCGCCGTCGTGGCCGGCGCCCGGGCCCAGGTCGATGATCCAGTCGGCGTGGGCCATCACCGCCTGGTGGTGCTCGACGACGATGACGGACTTGCCGGAGTCGACCAGGCGGTCCAGCAGGCCCAGGAGCTGTTCGACGTCGGCCAGGTGGAGACCGGTGGTCGGCTCGTCGAGGACGTAGACGCCGCCCTTGTCGCCCATGTGGGTGGCCAGCTTGAGGCGCTGCCGCTCGCCGCCGGAGAGGGTGGTGAGCGGCTGGCCGAGGCTGACGTAGCCGAGGCCGACGTCGACCAGGCGGGACAGGATGCGGTGGGCGGCGGGGGTGCGGGCCTCGCCGTCGGCGAAGAAGGCCTCCGCCTCGGTCACCGGCATCGCCAGCACCTCGCTGATGTCCCGGCCGCCGAAACGGTACTCCAGCACCGAGGCGTCGAACCGCCGGCCCTCGCAGTCCTCACAGGTGGTGGCCACACCGGCCATCATCGCCAGGTCCGTGTAGACGACGCCCGCGCCGTTGCAGGTCGGGCAGGCGCCCTCGGAGTTGGCGCTGAACAGGGCCGGCTTGACCCCGTTGGCCTTGGCGAACGCCTTGCGGATCGGCTCCAGCAGACCGGTGTAGGTGGCCGGGTTGCTGCGCCGCGAGCCGCGGATCGCGCTCTGGTCGACGGACACCACGCCCTCCCCGGCCGGGATCGAGCCGTGCACCAGCGAGCTCTTGCCCGACCCGGCCACCCCGGTGACGACGACCAGCACGCCGAGCGGGACGTCCACGTCGACGTCCCGCAGATTGTGCGCGGAGGCGCCGCGCACGGCCAGCTTGCCGGTGGGCGTGCGGACCGCCTTCTTCACCGAGGCCCGGTCGTCGAGGTGCCGGCCGGTGACCGTGCCGGCCGAGCGCAGGCCCTCCAGCGAGCCCTCGTAGCAGACCGTGCCGCCCGCCGAGCCCGCGCCCGGACCGAGGTCCACCACGTGGTCGGCGATCGCGATCACCTCGGGCTTGTGCTCCACCACCAGCACCGTGTTGCCCTTGTCCCGCAGCTGCCGCAGCAGGCCGTTCATCCGCTGGATGTCGTGCGGGTGCAGGCCGGTGCTGGGCTCGTCGAAGACGTAGGTGACGTCGGTGAGCGAGGAGCCGAGGTGGCGGATCATCTTCACCCGCTGCGCCTCGCCGCCCGACAGGGTGCCGGCCGGCCGCTCCAGCGAGAGGTAGCCGAGGCCGATCTCCACGAAGGAGTCGAGGGTCTGCCGGAGCGCGGCGAGCAGCGGGGCCACCGAGGGCTCGTCGAGGCCGCGCACCCACGCGGCGAGGTCGCTGATCTGCATCCGGCAGGCGTCGGCGATGCTGATCCCGCCGATCTTCGAGGAACGGGCGGCCCCGGTCAGCCGGGTGCCGTCGCACGCGGGGCAGGCGGCGAAGGTGACCGCCCGGTCCACGAACGCCCGGATGTGCGGCTGCATCGCCTCCCGGTCCTTGGACAGGATGGACTTCTGGACCTTCGGGACCAGCCCCTCGTAGGTGAGGTTGATGCCGCTGACCTTCACCTTGGTCGGCTCGCGGTACAGGAAGTCCTGCAACTCCCGCTCGCTGTAGTCGCGGATCGCCTTGTCCGGGTCGAGGAAGCCGGAGCCGCTGAAGATCCGCGTCATCCAGCCGTCCCCGGTGTAGCCGGGCACCGTGATCGCGCCCTCGGCGAGCGACTTGGTGTCGTCGAAGAGCTGGGCGAGGTCGATGTCCGAGACCGAGCCCCGGCCCTCGCAGCGCGGACACATGCCGCCGGTGATGCTGAAGCTGCGCCGCTCCTTGACCGTCTTGCCGGCGCGCTCCACGGTGACCGCGCCCGCCCCGCTGATCGAGGCGACGTTGAAGGAGAACGCCTTGGCCGAGCCGATGTGCGGCTGCCCGAGCCGGCTGAACAGGATCCGCAGCATCGCGTTGGTGTCGGTCGCGGTGCCCACGGTGGAGCGCGGGTCCGCGCCCAACCGCTGCTGGTCGACGATGATCGCGGTGGTCAGGCCGTCCAGCACGTCCACGTCGGGCCGGGCCACCGACGGCATGAAGCCCTGCACGAACGCGCTGTACGTCTCGTTGATCAGCCGCTGCGACTCCGCCGCGACGGTGTCGAACACCAGGGAGCTCTTGCCCGAGCCGGAGACGCCCGTGAACACCGTCAGCCGGCGCTTCGGTATCTCGATGCTGACGTCCTTGAGGTTGTTCTCGCGCGCGCCGTGCACGCGGATCAGATCGTGGGTGTCGGCCGCGTGCGGCTCGGGGTCCTGCGCGCCGCTCCTCGTGCCCGTGCTCATCGTCTCTCCGGTTCCTCTCGCCGTGCCCTCCGGTTCCGATCTAACCAGCCGGGTACGACAAGCGGTGTTTAGGCCGGTCGGAGGCCGCGCGCTGGCGGCCGGCCGGGGCGCACCGCACGGTGGTGGCGGGGCACGGACGACGGGAGGTGCCGGCGGTGTCGAAGCGGGCACGGCTGTGGCGGACGACGGCGGCCCTGGCGGCCCTGGTCGTGGGCGCCGGCGCGGTACCGGCGACGGCCGCCGGGGTGCGGCTCGGGTGGGCGGTGGCCGTGGTGGACCAGGCCTCGCGGCGGGTGCTGGTGGTGCAGGGCGCGGACGAGCTGATCGCCTACCGCGGGCCGGACCGGCAGCCGGTGGTCTGGTCGTGGTCCGCGGACACCGCCGGCGACCTCGCCGACCTCGACCCGCGCCGCACCTGGGCGCTGCCGGACGAGGCGAAGAGCCGGGTGCGGGACGGCCGTCGGTACCTGCTGGTCACCGCCTCCGGGGGCCTGGCGGCCCTCGTCGACACCGTGACCGGCGCGGCCGCGTGGGCCGCCGACACCGGACCGCACGCCAACCCGCACAGCGCCGAGTTGCTGCCCGACGGCAACGTGGCCGTCGCCGCCTCCACCGGCGGCTGGGTGCGGTTGTACACCGCCTCCCGCGGACCGCGCAGCACCGCGCACGCCGAGTTCCGGCTGCCGGGTGCCCACGGGGTGCACTGGGACCGGCGCACCGGCCTGCTCTGGGCCCTCGGCGACGACACGCTGACCGCGCTGCGGGTGGGCGGCACCGCGGCCGCGCCGGTGCTCACCGCCGTGCGGACGGTGCCGCTGCCCGAGCCGGGCGGCCACGACCTGGCGCCGGTGCTCGCCGCGCCCGGACGGTTCTGGGTGAGCACGGCGGCGCACCTGTGGCGCTTCGACCCGGCGGCGGACCGCTTCACCCGGATCCGGCTGGGCGCCGAGGGGGCCGAGCGGGATATCAAGAGCGTGGGCGACGAGCCCGTCACCGGGCGGCTGCTCACCGCCGCCCCCGACCACGCCGGGCCCTGCTCCTGGTGCACCTCGGTGCTCACCCTGCACCGCCCGGACGGCAGCCGGAGCCTGCCCGGCACGCACCTCTACAAGGCGCGCTGGTGGACCAGTTGGGGGAGCGGGGCATGAGCCCGGGGGCGGTCGGCGGCACCGGGGGACGGACGGGGGGAGGGACGGGGGGAAGGACCTGGGGAACGACCGGGGGAAGGGGCGGGGGACGGGCCGGACCGGGCTGGCATTCGGTGGATGCGGCTGATTTTATGCAACGCCAAACTACTCCAATAGTGGTCAGTTTCCGCTCCGGTTCCGTATACCTCCCGGTAGCGCCCCGGGCTGGGATAGCGTCCATGGCGCCGGGGGGATCCGGGCCCGCTCGGCGGGTTCGCACCATCCAGAAATGCCCTACCCATCCCCATCCATTCAGGGAGAGAACTGTGCGCAATTTCGTTTCGGAATCGAGGTCGGAGGCCGTCGACGAGCTGCGGCTCGCAGTGGAATCGCTGGCGGCCTTCCCGGCCCGCGCGGCGTTCCGCGGAACGGAGGTCGTCAACCGCCTCGCGGCGGTGGCGGATCTGTGCCGGGCGGTCGACGGCGTGCTCGACAGCCTGGTCGTCGAAGCCGCCGCCGAGGCCGCCGAGGAGGGCTGGACCGCGGCCCGGATGGCGTCCGAACACGCCGTCTACTACGCGCGGTTGCGCCGGGCGCTGCTGCTCACCGGTTCCACGGCAGAGCAGCGGTGAGCGCGGCAGCCACCCAGGCGGTGGACGTCAACGCCCATGTGGTGGTCTGTCCCACCCGGTGGGCCGACGTCGACGAGAACGGGCACATCAACAACGCCCGGCTGGTCTCGTACGTGCAGGAGGGAATTTACGACCTGTTCTGCCACCACGCGGTCGCCGTCCGGGAATCGCTGTTCCCGTCCGGATTCCTGATCGCCCGGCACGAGATCGATTATCTGGAACAACTGCACCACCGGCCGGAACCGTTGCTGGTGCGGCTCGCGGTCGAACGGCTGGGGCGCAGTTCCGCACACGTGGTGGTCAAGGTGTGCCGTGACACGCACACGTTCATGCGGGCGCGGACGGTCGTGGTCGCCAGGGACGCGGTCTCCGGCCGGTCCCGCACGCTCAGCCCGTCGGAGCGACGGTTCCTCTCCGGGTTCCTCTCCGACGAGGCGGCTCCGGCGGTACCGCCCCGGGTGGCGATCGCCTCGCCGCGCGGGTCGCTCTCCACGGCGTCCTCCGGGCACCACCAGGCCCGTCGATGCCTGCCGAACCCCGCTGCCCTCACCAGGGGCGTTTCGGTGATCCCGGACGGGCGTCGCGCCCGCTGACCTCCGCCGCGACCCGATCGATGAGTGGCAGGATCCTGCTGGGGCAGGATCCTGCTTGGTTGTGCGGACAGGGGACGGGGCGACGGCCGGGGGTGCGGTCGGGCCGGAAGGTCGAGCCGCCGGGGGACGAACTCCGATGCGGTGGCGGGGGATGCGACGGGGGACCGGGTGCCGCCGGTCAGCGGCAGAGCGCGGCCGCGCCGATCAGCCCGGCGTCGGTGCCGAGTTCGGCGCGCCGCACGTCCAGCCCGCGGACGTAGGGCAGCGCGGCGTAGCGGTCCAGATGGCGGGCGAGCGGCTCGAACAGGACCGGGCCGGCCATGGCCACCCCGCCGCCGACCACCACCCGCCGCAGGTCGACCAGGGCGGCGGTGGCGGCGATCCCGGCGGCCAGCGCCTGGGCCGCCCGGTCGAAGGCGGCCAGGGCCACCGGATGCCCGGCCAGCGCGTCCTCGGCGACCGCGCGCGCCGAGCGGTCGTCCCCGGCGGGCCGCCAGCCCCCGGCGAGGGCCCGGCGGGCGATCGCGGTGCCGCTGGCGATGCCCTCCAGGCAGCCGCGCGAGCCGCACGGGCAGGGCTCGCCGTCGAGGTCGACGGTGATGTGGCCGAGGTGCCCGGCGTTGCCGCTGGGGCCGGGGCGCACGGCCCCGTCCAGCACCAGGCCGGCGCCGACCCCGGTGGAGACCACCAGGCAGAGCGCGTTGTCGGCGCCGCGGGCCGCGCCGCGCCAGTGCTCGGCGGCCGCCATCGCCACGCCGTCCCCGGCCAGCGCCACCGGGCGGGTGCCCACCGCGGGGTGGGCGGCGACCTCGGCGGTGAGCGGGAACTCCCGCCAGCCGGGGATGTTGACCGGGCTGACGGTGCCCCGGGCGAGGTCCACCGGGCCGGCGCTGCCGAGACCGACGGCGGTGGCCTCGCCCCACTCCGGCGCGGCGGCCAGGTGGTCCAGCACCTTGTGCACGACGGCCAGCACCTCGGCTCCCGTCTCCCGTGCCGGGGTGGGCAGTTGGACGCGGTGGGCGAGTGCCCCGGCGGAGTCGACGAGCGCCCCGGCGATCTTGGTCCCGCCGATGTCGACGGCGGCGAACAGCGGGCCGGAGGCGTGGGGCGAGGGTGCGGTCATGGCGGGTGGCTCCGGGCGGGGGTGAGGGTGGGGGCGTCCGGCGGACCGGGCGGGACAGGACTGGACGGGACAGTGCTGGGTGGGACAGGACAGCACCAGCAAACAGGATCGGGTCGGCGGCGTGAAGCGCGGGGTGGAAGGGGCGGCGGGGCGGACCGGCTGCCCTTTCGGGCCGTTCCGGTCCGAACCGGCGGCCCGGATCCTTCCCGGGGGTGCGCAACCTTTCGCCGCTCCCACCGCGTCACAGTGGTGTCGGGGTGCCGTGCCCAATACCCTTTCGCAACATCGAAGTTCGTGCACAATTTGTCGGGTTCCGGTCGCCCGCCCGGCCTGTTGCAGAGCTGTGACAGTCCGCCGCGAAAAACTGTTCGATCCACAAGGATCGAGGGCTAGCATTCCGACATGGCATCGAATCTCCCCCCGATATGGAGTGCACCCGAAGACGAGCCTCCCGCTCCTTCCCGGAATTCAGCGCTGCGGTTCGCCCGCTACGGCGCGACCTTTCTGGGGGTGAGCGTGGTGTCCGGTGCACTGCTCGCCGGCCTCGCCCTGCCCGCCGCGGGCGCACTCGGATTGACCGCCAAGAACACGGCGGAGGGGTTCGACGACATTCCGGACGACTTCAAGACGCCGCCGCTGACCCAGGCCACCCAGGTCTTCGACGCCAAGGGCGGGCTGATCGCCAAGGTCTACGAGCGCGACCGCACCGTCGTCACCGCCGAGCAGATGTCGCCGTACATGCGGCAGGCGCAGGTCGACATCGAGGACGCGCGCTTCTACGAGCACGGCGCCGTCGACCTCAAGGGCGTGCTGCGCGCGATCAGCAAGAACGCGGAGAGCGGCACCGCCTCCCAGGGCGCCTCGACGCTGACCCAGCAGTACGTGAAGAACGTGAACATCGAGAAGGCCGGCGACGACCAGGACGCCGTCCGGGAGGCCATGCGCAAGACCCTGGGCCGCAAGATCCAGGAGCTGAAGATCTCGATCAAGCTGGAGGAGGACCTGACGAAGGACCAGATCCTCACCAACTACCTCAACATCACGTACTACGGGAACGGCGCCTATGGCGTGGAGGCCGCGTCCCAGCGCTACTTCAGCAAGTCCAACAAGGACCTCACCGTCGCCGAGGCCGCCACCCTGGCCGGCCTGGTCCAGAACCCCTCGCAGTACGACCCGAAGGCGCACCCGCAGGCCGCGCTGAACCGCCGCAACACCGTGATCGACAAGATGCTGGAGAACAAGCACATCACGGAGGAACAGGCGAAGGAGGCCAAGGCGACTCCGCTGGGCCTGAAGTACAAGGACCCGCAGCGGGGCTGCATCACCGCCCAGGAGGGCATGGGCTTCTTCTGCGACTACGTCCGGCAGGTGGTGAAGCACGACCCGGTCTTCGGCGGAACCGCCGCCGAGCGCAAGAAGTTCTGGGACCAGGGCGGTCTGAACATCTACACCACCCTCGACCCGGAGAAGCAGGCCGCCGCGCAGAAGGCGGTGAGCTCCAACGTGCGGGTCACCGACAGCGTCTCGGCCGCGGCCAGCATGGTCGAGCCGGGCTCCGGCAAGATCCTGGCGATGGCCCAGACCCGCCCGTACGGCCTGGAGCCCTCCAAGAACCAGACCGTCGTCAACCTCAACGTCGACGCGGCGATGGGCGGCGGCAACGGCTTCCAGCCCGGTTCCACCTTCAAGCCGGTCGTCGCGGCCGCGGCGATGGAGGCGGGGCTGCCGCCGACCCAGGAGTACTCGTCCCCGAACCGGATCGAGTACCCGACGATGAAGACCTGCGACGGCACCTGGAAGAACACCGGCAAGCCCAAGACGACGGTGCCCAACGAGTCCGCGAGCGAGAAGGGGCCGTACCAGCTGAAGCAGGCGATGGCCCTCTCGGTGAACACCTACTTCGTGCAGATGGAGCAGGAGATCGGCCTCTGCGCGGTCAAGCAGATGGCCAACAAGCTCGGCATCACCTCCCGGGCCAGCGGCAAGCCGCTGGACGAGGTCCCCGCGATGGCCCTGGGCGTCGAGGAGGTCAGCCCGCTGACGATGGCCGGCGTCTACGCGGCCTTCGCGTCCGGCGGCACGTACTGCGCCCCGGTCGCCATCAACAAGATCACCACCGTCGAGGGCAAGGACGTCACGGTCCCGCCCGCCCGCTGCGAGACGGCGTTCTCCGAGAACACCGCCAAGGTGCTGAACACCATCCTGAACGGGGTGACCGAGAGCGGCGGCACCGGTTCGGCGCTCAGCCTGGAGGGCGACCGGCAGATCGCGGGCAAGACCGGCACCTCGGACCACAAGAAGGCCGCCTGGTTCAGCGGCTACACCCCGCAGCTCGCCACCTCGGTCTGGCTCGGCGGCCCGGCCGGGGGTGTGGAGATGCGCAACATCACCATCAACGGGAAGTACCGCGCCGAGGTGTTCGGCGCCGACGGCCCCGGCCCGATCTGGCGGGACGCCATGAACCAGGCGCTGCGGGGCACGCCCAAGCAGTCGCTGCCGATGGCGGACATCCCCGACCCGGCGCCCAGGACCGATCCGGGCGCCAGCGGCAGCGCGTCGGGCACGCCGGCCGGCGGCGCGTCCGCGGGTTCCGCCACCCCGCCCGGCGGGCGGCGCTGAGGGGCGGACGGCCCCGGCCCGGAGCGCCCTCCGACCCGGCTCGGGTCGGAGGGCGCTCCGGCCTGACGGGGGCAGGCTAGAGCGGGCCCCAGCGGTAGAGCGCGGAGCCCCAGGTGGCGGTGTGCTGGAAGGTGGTCGAGAAGGTGATCGCCTTCTTGAAGCCGGTGGTCGACCCGACCGGTCGGATCTCGGTTTCGAGGGTGTAGACGAGTGAGAGCGGGTACACGCAGAGCGACCACCGGTAGTCGCCGTCCTGGACGCGGATGTCCTCCCCGGGCGCGCTGCCGCCCGGGCTGTTGAGGGTCCACGCGTAGGTGCCGGAGTCCAGGTGCAGCTGCCGGTAGACGCACTTCTCGGGCGGGGTGACGGGGGCGGGCAGCGGGCCCACCTGCCCGTAGTCGCTGATGAACTCGTGCTCGGTGACGGCGGAGGCCGGGGTGACGGCCGGGCCGGTCACCAGGGCCAGGGCGAGGGCCGGCAGGGCGAGGATCCGGGCGGGTCTGCGCTTCATGGGTGCCTCCGGTCGGCCGGGCACTGCCGTGGGCCGGGCCCGGCGGTGGGGGATCCAGTGGTCTATGCCAATTCTGCCGACCGGCCCGGGCCGTGCCCATCCCAGAACCCTGGGAGCCGCCGCCGATCCGGCTGACCGGGGCGGCCGTCCCGGCCCGCCGACGCGGCGCCCCCTCCGTGGTGAGGGGGCGCCGCTCCGCCGTTCCACCGGCGGGGCCGTGCGGGAGGGTCAGGCGGGGAAGGGCCAGGTCGGGCACCAGGGCCAGACGATCTGGCCGGGGATCGGCGGACCCCACGGCGGGCACGGGGGGAGGGGCGCAGGGCCGGGCGGCAGGGAGGTCCACAGGGCCTTGCCGTCCAGCGAGACCGCGATCAGGCCCTCGTTGTAGATGTCCAGCTCGGCGCCCCAGCGGCCGCCCGTCTGGCTGTTCCACAGCGGCGTGCTGTTCGCGGAGTACACGACCAGGTTGCCGTCGCCCTGCATGACCAGCACATTGCCGTTGGGCATGGCGCCGGGGGCGACCCAGACCGGCTTGCTGTCGCGGTAGAGCACGACGTTGCCGTCGCCCTGCATGGCGAGCATGACCCGGCCGTCCGGCGAGTACCAGGCCTGGTTGCGGCCGATCGACGTGTTGCCGGGGATGCGGGTGGGGGCCGACAGCGCCGCGGTCGCGGCGGCGGGCGCCCCGGCGGCCGGGGGCGCGGCCGGAGCGGGAGCCGCCGGGGCGGCGTGGGCGGCTCCGGTGGTGAGGGTGGCGAACCCGACGGCGGCGACGGCCGCCAGGGCGGCGGCTCTGGTGCGGAGAGTGGTCATGGCGGGGCTCGGGATCCTTCCGGGCGGGGGCGGCGGCCGGGTGGGGCCGCCGAACTGGCGGCGCGTCAGCGTGGTCCTGCGCGCCGGGCGCCCAGGCTACGGCCGCCGCCGTAGGGGGTTGCGGCAGAAGGACCGGCAGCTTCCCGGCACCCGCCGGCCGTCGACGACGCCCCTGGACACGGCCACCGTGACCGGGCTGATTCCCGTGCTCGGGGACCGGATCGAGGCTGCTAGCCGAGCTCCTGCGCGCGGGCGAGCACCTCGGCCGGGGCCTTGGCCACCGAGCCGCTGTCGAACGGGGGTTGCGGGTCGTACTCGGTGCAGAGCTGGATCGCCTGGGCGGTGACCTCGTCCGTGAGCAGGGCGGCCAGCCGGACGGCCATGTCGATGCCGGAGGAGACGCCGGCCGCGGTGATCAGCCGGTCGTGCCGCACCACCCGGTCGGCGGTGTAGACGGCGCCGTGCGACTCCAGTTCGGCGGTCGCCGCCCAATGGGTGGTCGCGGTCAGGCCCTTCAGCAGGCCGGCCGCGCCGAGCACCACGGAACCGGTGCAGACCGAGGTGGTGAACCGGGTGCCCGCGTGCATCCGCCGTACCCAGTCGAGGAAGGCGGGGTCCGCGAGCATGGGCCGGATGCCGCCCCCGCCCGGGACCAGCAGGACGTCGCACCGCTCCACCTCGGAGTACGCGGTCGGGACGTGGACCGGCAGCGCGCCGAACGCGTCCCGCACCAGGCCGGGTTCGGCGGTGACGAAGCGTACGGTGGCACCGGGGACGAGCGCGAGGATCTCGTAGGGGCCGATCGCGTCGAGCGGTTCGAACCCCTCGAAGAGCGGGATGACGATGTCCATGCGCCGCAGCATAGCCACCGCCCGGTCGGGCCCGGCCCGGGCCGTCAGCCGTCAGCCGTCGCGCAGGATGCGGCGGCCGACGGGCGGGGCCAGCCGCAGCAGCGCCAGCAGCGCACGGCCGGCGCCGACGGCCACCACGGGGCGCCCGCGCACGATGCCCCGGACGACGGCGTCCGCCGCCTGCGCCGGGCTGAGCTTGCGGGCCGGGCCCCCGCGGCCCGCGGTCATCGCCGTGTCGACGAGCGGCAGCACGATCTCCTGCACCCGCACGCCCGGGCTGGTCGTCCGCGCCTGGTGGCGCAGCGACTCCAGCAGGATGTGGACGGCCGCCTTGGTGGCGCAGTAGACCGGCGCGCTCTGCTTGGGCGCGTACGCGAGGCCGGAGGTCACGGCGACGAACGCGGCACCCGGCGGACCGGCCGGCGCCGCGGCGGCGAGGTGCGGCCAAGCGGCGGCGGCGAGTTCGACCACCGAGGCGAGATTGACCGCGATCTCCTGCCGGGCCGCCGCGAGGACCTCCGGATCGGGGCCCAGGGTGAGCGGAGTGGGGTACTGGACACCGGCGTTGGCGACCACGACGTCCAGGCCGCCGAGCCGTTCGACGGCCTCGGCGACCACCCGTGCCGCCTCCCCGGGTACCGCCAGGTCGGCGCGGACGGCGTGCCCGCCGGAGGCGGTGCGGCCGCAGGTGACGACGGTGGCGCCGAGGGCGGTCAGGGACTCGGCGAGGGCCAGACCGACTCCGCCGGTGCCGCCGGTGACGAGGATGCGCTGCGAGCTGAGGTTCACGCCCGCCATCGTGGACCGACGAGGTCCGGTCCGCTTGTACGATCGCGCCATGCCCCGAACCGGAGCCGGAGCCGATCCGGCGCGGTCAGTCCGCCCGACGATGGCCCGGGCGGTGCTGCGCACGCTCGGCCCGCACCACGCCGGCGACCCGGGCCGGCGCGTCGAACGCCTGCTCGGCGACGGCCTGCCCGTACCGGAGCGCCTGCACGCACGGCTGGTGGCGGCCCTCGCGGCCCGCGGCTGGCCCGCGCTGCGCACCGCCGCCGACCGGCTGCTCGCGGCCGACCCGCTGCTCGCCGACCTGGCCCGCTGCGGCGACCTATCGCAACTCCTGGCCCGCGTCGGGCTGGTGGAACCCTGGTTCCACGCCGGACACCGGACCCTGCGGGTCCTCACGGACGACCGCACCCTGACCGTGCGCCACCTCCCGTCCCTGGGCAGGGACCCCGGCCCCGCCGAATCCCTCCTCGTCTGCGCCCTGGACGCGGTCGGCACGGCGGCCGCCGCCGGCCGCACCGCCCGGGTCGAGGTGATCGCCGACGGCGCGGCGGGCCGCCCCGAGGAGGTGCTGCGTACGGGCGCGTCCCGGGTCGCCGGCTGGCGCCTCCACTGGTCCGACGGTTCCGCCGCCACCGCCCCGCGCCCGCTGGACGCCGTCCGCGCCCACTTCGCCCGCGACCCGGCCCGCCCCTGGCGCCTGCCCGCCACGGCCGCACTGCTCGGCGTGGCACCGCGCACCCTCCAACGTGCCCTGGCCGCCGCCGGCACCTCCCACCAGGCCCAACTGCTCGCCGTCCGCCTCGACGTGGCCGGCCACCTCACCGCCCGCACCTCCCTGCCCCTCGCCGACATCGCCGCCACCGCCGGCTTCACCGACCACGCCCACCTGACCCGCCGCTTCCGCACCCACTACGGCTGCCCGCCCTCGGAGTTCCGCCGCACGGGCCACCACTGACGACGGCCCGGCCGGTCACCGGCTCTGCTCCGCCGCCCAGGTCCGCAGGCGGGTGACGGCCTCGTCCCGGGACAGCGGGCCGCGTTCGAGCTGCAGGTCCTGGAGGTGGCGGGTGGCCGCACCGATCAGGGGGCCCGGGGGCAGGCCGAGCAGGTCCATGATCGCCTTGCCGTCCAGAGCCACCGGAACGTCCGGGAGCCTCCTGGACCTCGCCGACTCCGCGGCGGCACGGGCCGTCCGCTCGTGCTCCGCGTGCCACGCGTCGTAGGTCGCCGCCCATCGGGCGGTCCGGCCGGCCGACTGCCAGCCGTCCAGGTCCTGCTCCCAGCCGAGGCCCACCTCCAGGAACAGGTCCCGGTGGCCCGCTTCCGCGGAGCCGCTCGGAACGACATCGAGCAGGGCGAGCGCGGCATTGATCGGCCAGCCCTCCCGCGGACCGGTGAAGTCCCGGGTACGGGCCGGGCCCCACACCTTCGCGCCGTCCCGCCACACGGCGGCGCTCTGGTGCCCGTGCCCTCCGTGGAAGTCCGCCTCCACATAGGCGATCGGTCCGCCCCGGGACCACTGGCCCAAGGTCCGCTCGAAGGCCGGGGACATCACCGTGACCGGCCGACCCGCGGGCCCGGCGCCGTCCCGACCGGTGAGGAGGCCGGCCGACGTGACCGGAACCAGCCCCATGCGCTGCCGGAGCGGGGCGACAACCGCATCCCGCACCCCGGCGGTCCGGCTCCTGAGCAGGTCGAAACGTCCGAGGACGGCGGTGAGTTCGTACGGCATCCCGGCAGGGTAGCCGTACAGCCCGCACGGCGGGCCGCTCAGCCGGTGGCGGCCGCCCTCAGGACCGCCGGTGTCGGGCCGTCCGGGCGGACGGTGATGCTGTAGACGGAGCCCGACGGGGTGCTCAGGAACTCCACCGCGTGGGCGGGGAGCAGGAGTTCGAGCAGGGCGGTGGACTCGCGGAGGGCGAACTGGGTGCCCAGGCAGGCGCGGGCGCCCAGGCCGAAGGGGAAGTAGGCGCCGAGGTGCGCGGGGCGGGTGCCGCCGGGGGCGAAGCGGGCGGGGTCGAAGCGCTCCGGGTCGGGCCACAGGGCCGGGTCGCGGTGGGTGAGGTAGGGGCAGACCAGCAGGTCGGTGCCGGCCTCGACGCGGTGGCCGGCGAGGGTGTCCTCGGTGAGCGCGTGCCGGGGGAGGATCCACGCGGACGGGTAGAGCCGCAGCGTCTCGCTGACCAGCGCCTGCACCGCCTCGCGCCGTTCGGGCGAGCCCTCGGGGCCGGCCGCGAGGGCCCAGGCGCGGGCGTCGGGGTTGGCGTCGAGGAGGAGGTGGAGCCAGGTCAGGGTGGTGGCGGTGGTCTCGTGGCCGGCGACGAGCAGGGTGACGAGTTCGTCGCGGATGAGCCGGTCGGTGTACTCGGGGTGCTCCTCGGCGGCGTCGAGGAGGACGCGCAGCACCCCGGGGCCGTCGGGGCCGTCCTCGTGGCGGCGGGCCGCGTCGATGGCGGCGTGCGCGACGGCGTCGATCCGGGCGAGGTCCCCGGCGACGGCGTCGCGGGCCTGCTCGCCGTCGGGCAGCTGGGGGAGGGTCGCCACGACGGCGGGGATGCGGTCGAGTTCGCGTTCGGTGGCGGCGTCCAGCGGGTGGCCGGTGAGCGCGCGCCAGATGGTGTCGAGGGCGAAGTGGCGCATCTCCTCGCCGATGTCGATGCGTTCGCCGGTGCGCGCGTAGCCGGCCCAGCGGTCGGCGGTGCGGCGCGCGGCGGCGGCGATCCGCTGCTCGTAGCGGCGCATTCCGGTTCCGGTGAACTGGGCCTGGAGCATTCGCCGTTGGCGCTTCCAGGCGTCGCCGGTCGCGGACAGCACGCCGTCCCCGGCGAGCATCCGGGCGCGGTGCGAGCGCTTGACGTAGCGCTCGGGGTGGCGGCCGAGGACGTGCTGGACGGCCTCGGGGTCGGTGACCAGGACGGTGGGCCGGGGGCCGATCCGGAACGCGGCGACGCCGCCGAGCCGCTGCCGGGTGCGGGCCAGCAGGTCGACCAGCTCGGCCTCCTCGGCGCGCCACTCCTCGACCGCCTCGGACGGCAGTTCGGGCACGGGCGCGGGCGCGGGCGCGGCGGGCGAGGAGCCGGGGTTCGCGGTGGCGGTCACAGGATCTCCTCGGTCGGTGGCGGTCGGCCCGCGCCGACTCTACGTCAGCCGCCGCGCCGCCGGGCGGCGCGCGGGCGCCGCGGTGCGACGGCGCGCGAGCGCGGGGGCCCGGCGGCCGCAGTCCGCCGGGCCCCGAATCGACGAGGCGCCGGGAAGGGAGTTGACGCTTCCTCAGGGAGCGGACTGCGGACGGAAGAACTGCAGGACCGTGGCGGCGCCGAACAGGAAGGCGCTGGCCGCGAACAACTGGAGGCCGTTGCCGTGCCGCAGGGCGACGATGCCGCCCGCCAGGCCGAGGGCGCTCCCGACCGCGAACACGGCGATCTGGACGGCGGTGATGACCCGGTGGCGCGTGCGGCCCGGCCTGGCGCGGGCGGCGCACCGCGGGCCGGCGTCGGGGCGGTCGTCGGGCCCGCCGTCGGGGCGGTCGGCGGGCCCGCCGTCGGACCCGCCGTCGGGGCAGTCCTTCGGGCAGCCGGGGCCGGTCTGGACGGGCAGGTGCCCGTCGACGGCGGGAAGGGTAGCGTCGATCCGCTCCGGCGGAGCGGTTTCGGGCATCGCCGCGCTCTTCTCCTGGTGTTTGCCCGCTCGAATGTGTGGTGTGCCATTGTTGAACATGTCGAGTGCTCCTGATGAGTGCTTGTCGGGGCTGTCCGCCGGCCAGGGCCGGAATCCGCGTCGGCGGGCAGCTGTCCTGTGGTGCTCCTGAACGCTGCTCAGGTCACGGTCCCCGGCGCCACCCGGTGCTCAGATGGGCGATCCGGTGGAGTTGGGCGCCGCCCGCGACGGCGGTGAGGCCGACGGTCCACCTGGTCGGCTCGATCACCACGGCCAGGACGCCGGCCAGGACGACCATGACGAGCCAGGCCAGGTCGGCGCGGGTGCTCTCGAAGGTGATGTTGATGACCATGGCTCCCCGGCGGCCCCGGGGCGTGCTCGGCCTGGTGCTCGCCGCGGGGTTGAGCAGCACGACGTTCTCCTCTCCGTTGCGGCGCAGCCGGCGGCGGCGTTCGACCTCGTCGCGCAGCCGCTGGTAGTCCTCGTCCGACACCGCTGGGCAGGCCCTCGGTGCGGAGGTCTTCAGCCTGGTGGCAGGGGGCGGTTCGCTGTCGTGCGTCTCCTTCGTGGTCTGGAGCGTGAGCATGTGTCAGTCATCCTTTCTGTTGACCTGCATGGCTTCCCTGATGAGGCCCTCGATGTGGTCGAGGTCGGGCTCCTGCTTCCTGAGCGCCTTCCGGGCGAAGTGCAGGGTGGTGCCGACGGTGGCCTTGCCCATGCCGACGGCCTCGGCGGCCTCGGCCCGGCTCATCCGGAAGACGATCTGGCAGTGGTAGACGGCCCGTCGGCGGGGCTGGAGCCGGTCGACGGCGGCGAGTCGGTCGGCGTCCTCGCCGAGGTGGCCGCGGAGGATCCGGGAGAGCTGCTGGAGCGCGAGCGGCGCGCGCTCGGCGGCCGCGGCGCGGCGGCGCTGGGCGGCCCAGGACATGACGGTGTCGTAGACGATGGTCGGTGGGTCGGCGCAGGTGTTCTCCCAGTCGCAGAGGGCGCGGATGACGCCCTCCGTGGCGACGTCCAACGGGTCGACGCGCGGGTCACCCTCTATTCGGAACGCTTCGGTGGTGCAGAAGGGGAGGAAGTCGTGCTGCAGCCACCGGTGGACACCCTCGGGGATCTCCGCCGCGGTGCCCCGGTCGAGGGCTTCCCCGTACCAGTCTGAGGGTGGCTGGTGTGCCACTCGGTCCGCCTCCTTTCCAATGGCGCCGCGCACGCGCGGCGGTCTTCCCCCCGCCCAATGCCGTGGATCTCCCACGGGAGGGAAACTAGGCGGCCGGAACGACCCCCGTTTACTGGCGGGAAAGCCCAGTTCGCGGGCCGTGATCACTTTTCCGGTCTAGACCTTCTCGGTGCGGGGCGCGGTCGGCCGGGAAGGCTCCCCGATGGCCGATCCCGCGCGCTGTGGCCGAGTCTGATGACCCGTCATTGACACGTCCTTGACCATCGCTTTACTGTCGCGATGGCGGCGTCGATCCGCGCCGCCGGATGACCGGCACCCTTCGGAGGCCCGAATGGAACAGCTCATCAAGCGGATGACCCAGGACGACAAGTGGAAGCGCTGGGTCGCGGCCAACTCGGCCCGCGGCGCCAAGGACGGCTGCATCAGCGTCGCGAAGTCCGGGTGCATCAGCGTGGCCAAGTCCGGCTGCATCTCCTGACCTGACCTGACGCGACGGCCGGAGCCGAGACGGCCCGGGCCGGCCGAGCGCCCGGCCCGGGCCCCACCGACCGGAGGTGACAGTGAACGGCCAGCCGACCGCCGACGTGGTCGACCGGATCAAGGACATTCCCCTCTACCGCGCCTCGATCGAGCGGGGGTACTTCCCCGTGCTGGAGAAGCCCGAGATCGCCCGCGGATTCCCGGACAACTGGATGACGCCCGCCCTCGCCGCGGCCCTCGCGGCGGGTGAGGCGGAGTTCGTGCTCTCCACCGGCACCAACCACGCCCGCATGCAGATCATCCGACCGCCGTACTTCCTGCTGCGTTCCTACTACCGGCTGTGGAGCGAACACCCCGACATCTCCGACACCTGGGCGGAGGGCTGCGCGAGGGTCTCCCTCACCACCGTCCTGGCGACCGAGCACGTCGCCCGGGTCAACGCCCGCAGGCGCGGCGGCGAGCCGGACGGTGAACCGTCCCTGGAAGACCGGTGGTTGGACGACCGCACCTGCTACCTGAACCTCCGCCTCGACCCCGACCACTGGCAGCGGGCGGACGTCGAGCGCATGCTCGCGGAGATCCGGGAGGCCGCCCGGGCGCACCCGCGCGGCCGGTACCACCTGGACTGCTCCTCCTCGCACCTCGCGCACCTGGTGCGCAAGGCCCGGGCCTGGGGCCTGTGGGCGGACTTCCCGCCGCCGGCCAGCATCGTCCACGCCTACGAGTACACCCCCGCGAACGTCGCCCGGTACCTGCGCGAGCACTTCGACTGCCCGATCGTCGACCTGTTCGGCAGCACCGAGCTCGGCTACCTCTACTCCAGCGACAGCGGCGGCCGGTACCTGCCCCACCTCGACGGGATGAGCGTCGAACTCCTCCCCGTCGCCCCGGGGAGCGGGATCCACAGCCTGATCGTCACCAGTGTGCGGAACCCCTGGATGCCGCTGGTCCGCTACCGCTCGGGGGACTGCGTCCGCACCCTGGACGGCAGCGCGGACCCCGGACGCATCGCCCGGTTCTGCGGCCGGGAGAAGGAACTGCTCCCCACCCCGCGCGGACCGGTCGCCCAGGGCGACCTCGACGAGGTGGTCGCCGCCGTCACCCCCCGGACCTTCCTCCACCGGCTGGACGTGGCGGGCCCGGGGGAGGAGGCCGTGCTGCGCTGCACCACCTTCGACGGCGCCCCGTTGACGGCGGCCGAGTCGGACGCCCTGGCCCGCGAGGCCGGCCGGCTGGTCGGACGGCCGTGCCGGGTCGAGCACCGCGACCACCTGCCGATCGGCGCCTCCGGCAAGTACGCCTGGCTCGCCACCACCCCGCCCCCGACCGCCGGTGACACCCACGGAGCCGCCCGATGACCGCCGACCGGCCCCGCGTCACCGCCGAGGACCTCAGGGCCCTGCTCGGCGAGGACCTCCACGCCGAGGTGGTGGCCTACACGACCGGGCGCACCGGCGCCGCACCCGCCGACGCCGAGCGGCAGGTGACCGAGTGCCTGCGCTACCTCTACCTGGTCTCCCGCCACCGCGAGGAGCTCGCCGGCCTCTTCCTGCCGGTCGAGCAGCACATCGACGAGATCTGGCACTACCTCATCCTGCAGACCCGCGAGTACCGCGCCCTGTGCGAGGAACGCCTGCCGGGCCGGTACTTCGTCCACCACCGCGGCATCCCGTACGAGGCGTACCAGGAGGAGCCCGGCCGGGAGCGGGCCGCCGAGCAGGCGTTGCGCTGGATCCCGCTCTACTGCCGGGAGTTCGGACCCTTCGACGAGGGCGCGCCGGAGCACTGGACCATCGTCCGCTACCTCCGCGAGGAACTGGGCATGTCGCTGGAGGAGATCTCGGCGCTGCGCCCGACGGCGGCGGCATGACGGTCTCCCCGCAGGTCGCCGCCGGGCCCCGGCCCCCGTCGGAACACCCGGCGCAGCGGCGGGTGCTGGCGGTCCTGGTCGCCTCCCAGCTGGTGAGCGGCGTCGGGCTGACCGCCGGGGTCGTGGTGGGCTCCCTGATCGCGGAGGAGATGCTCGGCTCGACCGGGCTGGCCGGCCTGCCCACCGCCCTGTTCACCGGCGGGTCGATGCTCGGCGCGCTGGGCCTCGGGCGGCTCTGCCAGTCCTGGGGGCGCCGGGCGGGGCTCGGGCTCGGGTACGCGGTCGGCGCCCTGGGCAGCGTCGGTGTGGTGGTCGCGGTGGCCGCCGACCGGGTGGCCCTGCTGCTGCCCGCCCTGGTGGTCTACGGCGCGGGCACCGCCACCAACCTGCTCGCCCGGTACGCGGGCGCCGATCTGGCGGCCCCGGAGCGGCGCGGCCGGGCCGTCAGCCGGGTCCTGCTCGCCGCGACGTTCGGTGCGGTGGCCGGGCCCAACCTGGTGGCCCTCGTCGGCGGCGCGGCCGAGGCCCGGGGGATTCCCGGGACGGCCGCGCCGTTCGTGCTGGCGGCCGTCGGGTACGCGGTGGCGGCCGTCGTGCTCGGCACCCTGCTGCGGCCCGATCCGCTCCGGGAGGCCCGGTCCTGGGCGCCCCCGCCCGCTCCGGCGGTGGCGCGGGCGGCCGCGGCGGAACCGGCCGACCGGGCGGCCGCGGCGGAACCCGCCGACCGGGCGGCCCGGGACCCGGTCCGGACGCCGGGTGTGGCGACCGGCCTGTGGATCATGGTGCTCGGCCAGCTGCCGAAGGTCGCCCTGATGACCATGACCCCGGTCCACCTGGCCGCCAACGGCCACGGCACCGGCGCGATCGGCCTGGTGGTCTCGCTGCACATCGCCGCGATGTTCCTGCCGTCCCCGCTCAGCGGTCTGCTGGTCGACCGCTGGGGCGCGCTCCCGGTGGCCGCAGCCTCCGGCGTCACGCTCGCCGCCGCCGCCCTGCTGGCCGGCCTCGCGCCGGCGGACTCGGTGCCGGTCCTCGCGGCGGCCCTGCTGCTGGCCGGCGTGGGCTGGAACCTGGGACTGGTCGGCGGGACCGCCGTCGTCACCGCCGCCGCGCCGCCCGCCCGCGGTGCCGCCGTCCAGGGCCTGGCCGACGTCGGACTGTCGGTCGCGGGCTGCACCGGGGGACTGCTCTCCGGCCCGGTGGTGGCGGCCGGCGGTTACGGCACGCTGGCCGTGGGCTGCGCCCTGGTGGCCCTGCTCGTCGCGCCGCTGGCGGCGTGGGCGGCCCGCCCGCCGCGCGCGGCGGCCGGCGGCGGCCCGCTTCCGCCGCCCGGTGCGCCCCGGCGGTGAACGTGCGGCGGTGCCGCGGTCCGTCCCCCTCGACGAACCGCGGCACCGCCCTTATCCCGTCCCGGAGACGATCCGGTCCGCTCAGATCGCCTGCCAGAGGGCCGGGACGATGTTGGGCTCCCAGCCCACCTGGGCCGTGTGGCCCTGGAGGCACCGGTAGCTGACCCCGTTCCAGGTGACGACGTCGCCCGCCTGGTACGTGGTGCCCGGGGTCCAGGTGCCGCCACCGGGGCCCGGGTCGGAGGAGACCACCAGCGAGTAGCTGCTGGTGTGGCTGACCGAACCGGTGCCGGTGACGGTCAGGTTGTACGTCCCGTTCGGGACCGACGAGCCGACCGCGATGCTGAGCGTCGCGGAGCCGCCGGACTGCACCGAGGACGGGCTGACCGAGGCGGTCACACCGGCCGGCGCGCCGGAGACGGCGAGGTTCACCGTCTGGGCGGAGCCGGAGGTGGTCTGGGTGCTCACCGTGGCGGAGAGGGAGTCACCCGGCTTGGCGTTGCCGGTGGACGGGTTGACCGAGACCGAGAAGTCGTTGGTCGGGATCGGGCCGCTGCCCACCGAGGTCTTCCACAGGGTGTAGGCGACGCCGTCGGCGCTGCGGTCCAGCACGGTGGCGTTGATGTTGCTGGTGGTGTCGCACGACGAGTGGTAGCAGGAGTCGTACGCCCGGCCCGCCGTGCCGCCCCACTTCGACGCCTGGGCGTTGGTCTTGGTGGCGCTGGCGCCCGCCGCGTAGCCCGAGGTCGGGATGCCGGCCGACTGGAACGAGGCGTCGTCCGAGCGGCCCTGGCCCTCGACGTTCTCCTCCGGCTGGAGGTTCAGCGAGTCCCAGTACGCCTTCATCGGCGCCGAGGTGGTGGAGTTGACGTTGTTGATGAAGTAGCCGGCGTTGGGCGAGCCGACCATGTCGAAGTTGTAGTAGCCCTTGATCGCGCTGCGCTGGGTCGAGCTCAGCTGGCTCACGTAGTGCTTGGAGCCCTGCAGGCCCTGCTCCTCGCCGGTCCACCAGGCGAACCGCACGTGCCGGGTCAGGGTCGGGTTCTGCTGCGCGAGGACGAGCGCGGTCTCCAGCAGGACGGCCGAGCCGGAGCCGTTGTCGTTGATGCCCGGGCCGGCGCTGACGCCGTCCAGGTGCGCGCCGAACATGGTGACCTGGTCGGCGGGGCCGCCCGGCCAGTCGGCGATCAGGTTGTTGGCGGTGTAGGTGCAGGTGGAGCAGGTCTGCTCACTGACCTGGTAGCCGGCCGCCTGCAGCTTGGCCTTCACGTAGGCCAGCGACTGGCTGTAGCCGGAGGTCCCGGTGCGCCGGTTGCCGCCGTTCTGCGAGGCGATGGTGTTGAACTGGGCCAGGTGCGCCTGGACGTTCGCGACGCTGATGTCGGGCGCGCTGCCGCCGGGGTTGCCGCCGCCGACCGTCAGCGTGTACTGCGCGGTGTGGGTGGCCTGGCCGGTGGCGGTGACCGTGATGGTGTACGTGCCCGGCGCGGTGGTCGCGCTGGTGGAGACGGTCATCGTGGCGGAGGCGCCGGTCTGCACCGAGGACGGGCTGAAGCTGACGCTCGCGCCGCTCGGGGCGCCGGAGGCGCTCAGGTTGACGCTCTGGGCGCTGCCCTGGGTCACCTGGGTGTTGACCGTCGCGGTGGCCGAGGAGCCGGGCTGGACCGAGCCGGAGCCCGGGTTCAGCGACAGCGAGAACTCGTTGGTCTGGCCGCCGGTGCAGCTCGGCTCGCCGGTCTGGGCGGGGATGCTGATCGCGTCCCAGGCGGCCTTGGTGCGGTTGAAGAGGTTGCAGCTGGGGTCGAGGTTCTTGGCGGCGGTCAGGGTGGTGGTGCGGTACTTCTTGTGGGTCATGCCGCTGGTCTTGAGCAGCATGCCGCCGTAGAAGATCCGGCCGGCGTCCTTGATGCCGACGCCGGTGACCGTGGAGTTGTTGCAGGTGGGGCTGGTGGGCTTGCCGCCGCCGGGGTTGGAGCCCTCGGAGAGGAGGTAGAACCAGTGGTTGAGCGGGCCGGCGGCCGCGTGGACCTCGGTGCTCGGGATGGAGGCGGAGTAGCAGTTGGGGTTGTTGCTGACGAGCGAGGGGTTGTACATGTTGCGGATCGGGCCGTTGCCGACGAGGTTGATCATCTCGCCGACGAGGTAGTCCGGCGCGTCGTAGGGGGAGGTCTGGTTGGCGTAGGCCTCGGTGAGCGCGCCGAAGATGTCGCCGGTGGCCTCGCCCAGGCCGTTCTCGTTGTTGGCGCCGCCGGGGGTGAACTGGTCGATGCCGTGGCCGAATTCGTGGCCGACGACGTCGATGGAGGAGATCCACTCGTTGGCGTTGTTGTGGCCGATCGAGACGGAGGAGCCGTCCCAGTAGGCGTTGACGTCGTTGAGGCCGACCTTGACCGGCCAGCTGCCGCCGTTGCCGTTGTGCCCGTTGCGACCGAGCCAGTCGCGGAGCATGTCCCATTCCTTCTGCGCCGCGAAGAACACGTCGCCGCAGCCGGTCTCCTTGCTGGTGGCGCTGCCGTTGCCCCAGGTGTCGGAGGACTTGCTGAAGACCTGGCCGGTGGCGTTGTCGGCGCAGCTCAGACCGGGGCGGCTGGGGTCGCGCAGCGAGAAGGAGCTGCCGGAGCCGGTGGTGCTGATGGTCGGCGAGGGGCCGTTCCACTTGCTGTTGAGCGTGCCCGCCCGGACGTCGTCGTAGCTGTCGATGACCTCGCCGCTGCGGGCGTCGACGAAGACGTGCAGGGTGCTCGGGGCGGTCGCGGTGCGGCCGGTGAGGACCGTCTCCCAGGCGAGCCGGCCGGCGCCGTCCTGGACCCGGACGACCAGGCGGCGGGACTGCACGCCGTCCACCTGGGCCAGCTTGGTACGGGCGGTCTTCTCCGCGTTGGCGGCGCTGACCAGGGCGGTGGTGGGCACGCCGACCGGGCCGGAGGTCGCGGACTGCAGGCCGCGCACCTTGCCCTGGCCGTCGGCGAGGACGACGGCGTCGCCGCCGACCACCGGCAGGCCCTTGTAGCTGCGCTCGTAGGCGACCGAGTAGAGACCGCCCAGCCAGGGGGTGACCGACTGGCGCTCGTAGGTCTCGTCCGGGCCCTTGGCCAGGGCGTCCAGGCCTGCCGCGGCCGCCAGGTCGGCGGCGTTGACGGCGGCGGCCAGGGCGCTCGGGGGCGCCGCTGCGGCCGGGCCGGGATCGGCGGCGGCCTGTCCGACCGCGGTGGCGGTCAGCATGCCGGCCAGGACGGTCAGGGTGGTTCCCGCCGTCAGCAATCTGCGTTTCATTCCGAGGCTCCTCGAACGTGGGGGTGCTCGACCGCGGACGGTGTGCCGTCAGGGCGCTCACCGCGGGGCCGTTTGGGGGACGGCCGCTGCGGGCGTCCGCGCTCGGGTGCCGGAACCCTCACACGCCGTCATGGCCCGGTCAACGGTTCGGGCGTGCCGGGCGGGCGGTTGGCAAATTCCGTCAAGTCACGTCAGGAACCTTTACCCGCCGGTGAGTTCGCGGCCGACGGGGCATCCGGCCAGGTGGGAGCGGGCGGCCCGACCGGGCGCCCGGTGCCGGGGGAGGGCGGGCCGGGCGGGTGGAGAGGTTGAGACCAAAGAGGGGAGAGGTAGAGACCAGTGACGGAAAGTGGTTGAGACCATCTCATGTACGGCGGAGGTCCTCGTCCAGTACCGTCCTCCTCAGCGGACCTCCTTTTCGGAAGGCCCGGAACGCACTCGGGAGGGCAGCCCCGTGCACCGGAACCGGGCGGCGACCAAGCCCGTCGAGGACGAGGCCTGGCGGGCCTTCGGACTGCGCCTGCGCCAGTGGCGCCGCCGCGCCGGCCTGACCCAGGCCCAGCTCGGCGCCGAGATCGGCTACGACCACACCGCCGTCAGCAAGCTCGAACACGGCACCCGCCGCACCAGCCCCCGGATCGCCGACCGGCTCGACGACCTGCTCCTGGCCGACGGCGACCTGCGGGCCGCCTGCCGCCTCGCCGAGGAGGGCGCCCTGCCCGCCCCGGCCGGGCCTCCGGCCGCCGACGGCGTCGCGCCGGCACCCGGCGACTGGACCCGCGCCCCGCTGCCCGGCCCGCCCGTCGCGGCCCTCGTCCCCGCCCTTCCGTCCGGCCTCGCCACCCAGCTGCCGGTCCGCCTCCCCGACTACGGGCTGCTCTGCCCGCTCCACGACGCCGCCGGCTGCGACGTCCCCCCGCCGGCCGACCTCGCCGCGCTGCACGCCGCCTTCCGCGCCGCCGATCCCGCCGCCGCCCCGCCCCTGGACGCCGAGACCGTGCACGCCCTCGCCGGCCTGCTCGCCGCCCACCTGCGGGCCGGCGACAGCCCCGGCGCCCCCGGGACCGAGGCCGTCGAGGACACCCTGCGCGTCGTGCTGCGCCGCCTGGCCGCCCACCCGGCCGGGCCCGCCCGCCGCCCGCTCGCCCGGCTCGCGGGCGAGTACGCCCACGCCGCCGGCGCGCTGCGGATGCAGGACGGCCGCAACGCCACCGCGATGGCCTGCTTCTCCCGCGCCCTCGGCTGGGCCGAACTCGCCGAGGACGCCGCCACCCAGGTCGCCGCGCTCAGCGACATGAGCTTCCTCGCCCGCCTCGACGGCGACCCCGCGGCCGCCCTCGGCTACGCCCACGAGATCGTCCGGGTCGCCCCCGCCCGGCACTGGGCCGGCGCGATGGGCCAGATCGGCCTGGCCCGCGCCCACGCCATGACCGGCGACGTCCACGCCACCGTCCGCCACATCGCCCGCGCCCGGCACCACCTGGACCACATCGGGGTCCACGACGAGTCCGACGCCGCCTGGCTCTCCATCGCCTCGATGCGGCTGCGGGTCGAGGCGGGCGCCGCCGCCGCGCTGCGCGACGTGGCCGCCGCCGTCGACGACCCCCGGCTCGCCCGGCGCGCCGTGGACGCCGCCGAGACCGCGCTCGCCCTGCTCGCCCCCGACCAACTGCCCTCCGCCCGGCTGCTGTTCACTGTCCGGGTGGCCGACTGCCACCTGCTCGCCCACGATCCCCGGGCGGCCGCCGAGCTGCTCCGGTCGGTGCTGGCGGCGGGCGACGGCGAGGACGGGCTGCCGCCTCTGGTCCGGCGCGAACTGGCGGGCCTGCGCGGCCGGTTGGTCGGGCACGGCCTGGCCGGCTGAGCGGTCCGGGAGTGACCGGCCGCGGGCGGCGGGCGCCAGAACGGCGGTGAGGATCAGAAGGCGGCGAGGAAGGCGTCCAGCTCGGCCTCGAAGAGGTCCGGGCGCTCCAGCGGGACCATGTGCGCGGCGCCGGGCACGAGCAGCCCGCGGGCGTGCGGGGCGGTGTCGGCGACGGCCCGGGCGTTGGCCAGGATGTCGGCGCCGTCCAGCTCCCCGGTCAGGACCAGGGCCGGCGCCGCCAGCTCGCCCAGCCGCCCGGCCGCGCCCGCCTCCCGGGCGCGCCCGGCGCCGAACCCGGCGGCGTGGCGCAGCACGTTGGCGGTCACCGAGGCGCGCAGCCGCTCCCGCAGCGCGCCGTCCACCTCGGCGGGGGAGCGGTGCGGGCCGTCCGCCCACATCCGCAGGAAGTGCTCCACGAACCGGCCCACGCCCTCCTCGCCGCCGGCGCCCAGCGCGGCGATCTGCTGCTCGGTGTGGCGGGTCACGAAGGGGTCGGTGAACGGCCGCCCGCTGACGCCCGGCGCGGTGAGGACCAGGCCCGCCACGCAGCCGGGGTGGGTGAGCGCGGTGTCCAGGGCGATCCGGGAGCCGAGCGAGAGCCCGACCAGCACGGCGCGCGGCACGTCCAGGTGGGCGAGCAGCGCCCGCAGGTCGTCGGGGTGGGAGTGGTCGCCGCCGACGGTGGAGGAGCGGCCGTGGCCGCGGGCGTCGTAGCGGACGACGTGCCGGCCCGCGGCGGCGAGCCGGGTGAACTGCTCGTCCCAGCTGTGCCGGTCCAGCAAGCCGCCGTGCAGCAGCACGACGGCCGGCCCGGTGCCCTCCGCGAGCTCGTAGGACAGCTCGCCCCCCTCGACGGTCACGGTTCCGGTGCGTGCTTCGGTCATGGTCCGTCCGCTCCTCGGTCGTTCGGTTCGTTGGGGTCGCTCGGGTCGTTCCGGTCCTGTGGATTCCGTTCCCCGGCCGCGCGTTCCAGCGCGTGGAACACCTCGCCGAGCCGGTCGAGCACCCGCAGAGCGGTGGCGACCTCGCCCGGGTCCAGGTCGCCGAGGTGGCGCCGCAGCGCCTCGCGCTCGGCTCCCTGGACGCGGGCGAGCACGCTCTCGCCCCGCGTGGTGAGCCGCACCAGCGAGGAGCGCCGGTGCTCCGGGTTGGCGACGGTCTCGGCCAGCCCGAGCGCCTTGGCGTCGTTCACCAGCCGCTGGACGGGCTGCCGGTCCAGGTCCAGCGCCCGCGCCAACTGCGGCACGGTCCGCGGCCCCCCGCGCCGCAGCGCGTCCAGCACCGCGTGCTGCCCGGCCGTCATCCCCGTCCCCGCCAGCCCGCGCTCGACCGCCCGCACGATCACCCGGTGCACCGGCCACAGCCGCCGGATCACCTCGTCCAGCAGCCCCTCGACGACCGGCCCGCCGTCCTCGTCCGCGCTCTGACTGACACTCACGGTGTCATCATGACACCTTTGATGTCATCTGACGCGGCGATGTGACCGGGATCACCCCCCGTCGAAAACCCGCAGGTCCGCCCCGGCGTCTAGCAGGTGTGAAACGCGCCAAGGCGGCACCGCCGCAGGAACTGGACGAGGAAGGCCTCCTCCAGCGGGTGGCCCGGGGGGACCGGGCCGCCTTCGAGGAGCTGTACCGGCGCACGTCGCCGTGGCTGGCCGTGCGGCTGCGCCGCCGCTGCGCCGACGAGCAGCTCGTCGCCGAGGTCATGCAGGAGACGTACCTGGCGGTGTGGCGGGCGGCCGGGTCCTTCGCCGGCAGCCGCACCGGCGGCACGGCCGTCGGCTGGCTGTGGACGATCGCGGCCCGCCGCCTCGTCGACGCGTTCCGCCGCCGCGCCCACCACGCCGAGCCGCCCGCCGCGGCCGCCCCGCTCCCCGTGGCGCCCGCCGCCGAGGAGGAGGCGCTGGTGGCGACCGTCGGCGGCGACGTCGGGGACGCCCTGGGACGCCTCGCCCCGGAACTGCGGGACGTCCTGCGGGCGATGGTGCTCGACGGACTGTCCGTCCGGGAGACCGCCGTGGTCCTCGGACTGCCCGAGGGCACGGTCAAGACCCGCGCCCGCCGGGCCCGGATCGCGATGCGGGAGGCACTGGCATGACCGGCACGGAACACGCGTCGGCCCGGCTCGTCGACGGCTACGCGCGCGGCGCCGCCGACCTCGCCACCGACGAGGTCTGGGCCCTGGAGGCCCACCTGGAAGCCTGCCGAAGCTGCCGGGACCGGCTGGCGGCCGCCGTCACCGCCGGGGCCCCCGCCGTGGCGGCGCTCACCGAGGCCGTCTGGGCCGACCTCGCCCCCCGGCTGGCCGGGGCCGCCCCCGCCCCGCCGCGCCGCCGCCTGATCGCCCGCCTCGCGACCTGGACGACGCCCGCCATGACCCCGTGGCTGGCCATGGTCCTCGCCGTCACCCTGCTCGCCCTCCTGCTGGACCTGGCCGGCCCCGGCCCCGAGCGGATCTCCCTCGTCCTGCTGCTCGCTCCCGTCCTGCCGGTGGCCGGAGTGGCGCTCTCCTGGTCGCGCGGACTCGACCCCGCGTACGAACTCACCGCCGCCACCCCGCGCGCCGGCCTGCCGCTGGTGCTGCGCCGCACCGTCGCCGTGCTCGCCGTGGTGATCCCCGCCCTGCTCGCGGCGGGCCGGGCCACCGGCCTGACGGCCGCGCAGTGGCTGCTGCCCAGCCTGGCGTGCACCGCCGCGACCCTGGCGCTCGGCGGACTCGTCGGCATCACCCGCGCCGCCGTCGCCCTGCTCGCCGTCTGGGCCGCGGCGGTGGCCGCGCCGACCCTGGCCGCCGGCCGCACACCCCCCGTCCTGCGCGCGGACGGCCTGCCGCCGTGGGGCTGGGGCCTGCTCCTCGCGCTCGGCGCGGCCGTCGTCCTCGCCCGCCGGGGCGCCTACGCCGTACAGGGAGAAAACCGTTGACCCTCCGGAAGAACAGGAACCGCACCATGCCCGCAGTGAGCGGCGCCGACCTCGCCCCCACCCGCTACGCCTGGCAGATCCGGGCGAGCGGACTGAAGGTCAGGGCCGGCCGCCGGCGGATGGCCGTCGACGGCCTCGACCTGGCCCTCGGCACCGGCGTCCACGGCCTGCTCGGCCCCAACGGCGCCGGCAAGACCACCCTCATCCGCGCCCTGGCCACCGTGCTGCGCCCGGCCGGCGGTGAACTGGAACTCCTCGGGCAGCCGCTCGGCGGCCCGGGCGGGTACCGCGCGCTGCGCCGCCGGATCGGCTACCTGCCGCAGCAGTTCGGCTACTACAAGCGCTTCACCGTGAGGGAGTTCGTCGAGTACATGGCCTGGCTGAAGGAGGTGCCCGCCGCCGACGTCCCGGCCGCGGTGCAGCGCGCCGTCGAGCGGGTCGGCCTCGCCGACCGCGCCGACGAGCGGATGAAGGCCCTGTCGGGCGGCATGGTGCGCAGGGCCGGCATCGCCCAGGCCATCGTCAACGACCCGGCCGTGCTGCTGCTCGACGAGCCGACCGTCGGCCTGGACCCGGCGCAGCGGCTGCGGCTGCGCCAGCTGCTCCAGGAGCTGGGGACGGACGCCTGCGTCGTCGTCTCCACCCACCTGGTGGAGGACGTCGCCGCCGCCTGCACCGACGTGGTGCTCTTCGCCGAGGGGCGGCTGGTCTTCCAGGGCACCCCGGAGCAGCTGGCCGCCGCGGGCGGCCCCGAGCACGAGGGCGACAGCCCGCTGGAGCGCGGCTACTCGGCCCTCCTCGCCGCCCCGGCGCGGACCGGAGGTGCCTGGTGACCGTCCCGCTGCGGGTGCTGCGCACCGAACTGCGGCGCTCCGTCGCCCCCTGGGCCGCCGCCGCCGTCCTGGCCATCGCGCTCGCCCTCCTGGAACTCGCCCCCGGTCCCTGGTCGCAGGGCACCACCCTGTGGACGGCCCAGTGGACGTCGATGGCCCTGTGGACCCGGCACCTGCTGGTCGTCCTGTGGCCGCTCGCCCTCGGCCTCGGCGCGCTGCAGGGTCTGCGCGACCGCCGCTCCGGGACCGCCGAACTCCTCGCCACCACCCCGCGGCCGGCCCGCCACCGCGCCGTCGCCCTCGCCGGCCCGACGGCCCTCGCCCTCGCCGGGGCCTTCGCGCTGCTCGTCCTCCTCGGCGCGGCGCGGCTGCTCGCCGGCGGCGCCGCGTCCACCGGCGCCGGCTGGCTGCCGATCTCCCTGGTGGGCGCGCTCGCCCTCGGCGCCGGCGCCGTCCTCGGCATGGGCGTCGCCCGGACCCTGCCCTCCGTCCTCACCCCGCCCGCCCTGGCGGTCGCCGGCTTCGTGCTCACCAACGTCCTGCGCCAGACCACCGACGCCGCCGTCCCGACCTCCGCCGTGCCGAACCGGCTCTCGCTGCTGTCGCCCACCGTCGCCGACGTCCGCCAGACCGTCCTCACCCTCGCCGCCCCCGTCCACCTCGGCCAGACGCTCTGGCTGCTCGGCCTGGCGGCGACCGGGCTCGCCCTGCTGGCCGCCGCCACCCCGCGCGCCCGGCTGCTCGCCCTCACCCCCCTCCTCGCGGGCGCGGCGCTCGCCCTGCCCGTGCTTCCCGCCGACCCCCGCGACACCTACGTCCTCGACCGGGCCGCGACCGCCCCGGTGTGCGACGGCCCGGTGTGCGTGACGGCGGCCCACCGGGCGCGCCTGGACGAGCTGGCCGGCCGCGGCCGGGACGCGCTGGGCCTGCTGCGCGGCGCCCTCGGCGACCAGGCACCCGCCGCCGTCCGCGAGAGCACCGCCCCGCGCGCCATCGGCGGCACGCCGGAACGCCCGCGCGAGGCGCTGCTCGTCGACTTCGACGACGCGGTGATCGGCGCCGCCGGGGGAGAGGCGCTGACCCGGGCGCTGGTCGGCCAGGGCATCGTGCCGCTCTGCCACCCCCGCAGCGCGCGCGAGAGCGGCACGCTGCCGGAGGTGGTCGCCCAGAGCATCGCGGCCGCCTGGGTCCTCGGCGACCTGCTGCCGCTCGACGGGACCATGTTCAGTGCGCAGGACCAGACCGAGCTGGCCGCCCCGGCCTGGCAGGCGTTCGGCGCGCTGGCGCCCGCCGAGCAGCGCCGGCGGATGGCCGCCCTGCACACGGCCGCCGTCTCCTGCACGGGCGACCCGCTCGACGTGCTGGCGGGCGGTGTGACCCGGTGAGGTGGCTGACCCTGTACGCGCGCTCGCGTCAACTGCCCGCCGCGCTGGCTGTGTTGGCGGTATTGACGGTGCTCGCGCGGCTCGGTGACGGCGGCCTGGGCGGCCCGCGCGTCGCCGCCCTCCTGCTCGCCGCCGCAGCGATGGCACTCTCCGCCGGACTCGGCGGCCAGGACCTCGACCTGGACCGCACGGCGGCCCTGCGCTGGCCGTTCCGCCGGGCGGCCCACGTCCTGCTCTGCGCCGTCCTCGCCGCCGCCGTCCTGCCGCCGGGCCCGCTCGCCCTCACCGTCCGCGACAGTGCCGGCCTCACCGGCCTCGCGGCCCTCGGCGCCGTCTGCGGGGGCCGCGCCCACGCCTGGCTGCTCCCGTTCGGCTGGCTCTGCGCCGCCTTCGTCGTCCCGCCCGGCCCGGACCTCGTGACGCGGGTCCTCACCTGGCCCCTCCTCCCGCCCGGCACGGCCCCCGCCACCTGGACGGCCCTCGCGCTGGCGGCCGCCGGTACCGCCGCGTACGCCCTCGCGGGCCCTCGGCGATGATGAGCGCGTGTTCTACGAAGACCTCACCGAGTACGACTACCAGCCCCACGACTCCTTCGGCGACCCGGAGTCCGGTGTCTTCGGGCTCTGGTACCGCCCGACGTACACCCGGCTGAACGTCGGCTGGCTGGAATCCGGCCGGCCGTACCCGACCGGACCGGTCCCTCCCGCCTTCGTGGCGAAGCTCGACGCCATCCAGGAGGTCCAGTGGATGAACGTCTGCCTCGGCGTGCACGACTGCGGGCTCTGCCCGGAGGAGGAGGCCCCGGAGGGCAACGGGGAGGTGCGGATCCCGGGCGGGCCCGGCATCGCCTACGCCGCGCCGTTCCTGATCACGCACTACATCACCGCCCACGGCTACCGGCCGCCGCAGGTCTTCGTCGACGCGGTCCTCGCCGTCGACCTCGACGCCTGGGCCGCCGCCCGCTGGCCCGACGTCCCCTTCCCGTGGGTCCCGGAGGACGCCGAACGCCTGCTGGAATGACGCGACGTGACGTCGAGCGCGCTCGACCTCCCGGCCTCCCGGTCACGGCGAAGGCACCGACCCCCCGGAGCGGGAGGCCGACCGGTCCGCCGTCCCGCTCCGGGCAGGGGGCGCGGCCCCCCTCAGCCGGCCGAAGGGGTGGGGGCGGGGCTCGTCGTGGGCGCGCAACTGGGCGTGGCGCCGAACAGGACGCCCGCCTCCAGCCCGTCGAGGCCGCCGGGGGTGCCGGGCCGGGCGACCGGGAGGTAGAGGATCAGTTCCTCGCCGGCATTGATGCTGCCCGGGCGAATGGAGAAGACGGTCCTGCCGCCGTGGGCCGACGCATCGATGAACGCCGAGGACGCCGAGCCCTTCCCCGTGGCGTCCTTGGGGACGGGCGCGACCATCGACCTGAAGGTCCCGCAGCCCGGTTGACCGCCGTAGACGCGGGTGGGGACGCCGAGGCGGTCGAGGTCGCGCTGGAGCTGCTCGGTGTCGACGGGCTTCGTGCCGTCGAGGACGGTGAGCGTGACGCGGTCGTCGGTGTGCACGAGCTCGTAGGCCGCGTTGGTGATCCTGTCGGGAGAGCCCGGCGAGGTCGCGGCTGACGTCGAGGCTGACGTCGAGGCTGACGTGGCAGGCGACAACGCGGACCCGTTCCGGCCTGCCGGGTCGCCGGGGAGGGAGGTCAGGGCGAGCCCCGCCACCGCGACGGACAACCCGACCGGGAGCGCCAGACGCAGCGCGAGGCCGCGGTGTCGGCGGACCGCCGGGGCGGGACGTGAGTCCTCGGTGAGAGCGTCCATCAGATGTTCCTTCCGCAGGAGGTGGCGGTGCGGGGAGAGTCCCCGGGCCGCCGCGGCCGGCAGCAGCCGGGCCAGTTCCTCCCGCTCGGCCCGCTGGGACAGGTCCTCGGGGGTGGCGTTCATCGGGGGGTCTCCTTGATCGACCGGACCGCGAGTGCGCGATCACCTGTGAACTGTCCGCCGCTGCCCGGGCGTTGCAGTGCGGCTGCCGAGCGCGCGGAGCGCGACGCCGCCAACTCCCGCTCCGTCAGCTCGCGCAGCCGGGCCCGGGCGCGCGAGAGCCGCGAGCGGATCGTCCCCACCGGCCGACCCAGCGCCTCGGCGACCGCCGCGTGGTCCAGCCCCTCCCACACGCAGAGCGCGAACACCTCGCGGTCGCCCGGCCGCAGTCGCTCCAGCGCGGCCTTGGCGGCCGCGAGCTGCTCGGCGTCCGCCATCCGGCCCGCGACCTCGGCGGCGAAGTCGGGCGTGGCGTCGAGCGGCGGCAGCTTGGCCAGGGCGGTGCGGTGCCGGCGCGCCGCGCGCCGGGTGTTGCGGATGACGTTGGTCGCGATGCCCAGCAGCCAGGGGCTCAGGCTCCCGCCCTCCGGCGCCACCCGCTCGCGCAGCCGCCACGCCTCCAGAAAGGTCAGCGACACCACGTCCTCGGCCAGCGCCCAGTCGCCGGTCATCCGGAGCGCGTGCCGGTGCACGGCGCCGGAATGATCCTCGAAGATCTGCCCGAACGCCGCCGTGTCCCCGGCGCGCACCCGGGCGCGCATCGAATTCTCCACAGCCATGCCCTGTCCCGCCGCGCACCGCCGTTGCGGTGATCCACGCCACATTCCCCCGTGCCGGTGCCGGTGCCGGGTTCGGGGCGAAACCCGCTTGCCCCCGAGGGTGTGATCATCTTGGCTGGGCGGCATGACCGACCTGCACACCGACCGCCTCCTCCTGCGCCGCTGGCGCGACACCGACCTCGAACCGTGGGCGGCGATGAACGCCGACCCCGAGGTCCGCGAGCACCTGGGCGCCGTCCTCACCCGTGAGCAGAGCGACGCCTCCGTCGCCCGCTTCGAGGCCGACTTCGACCGCCGCGGCTACGGCTGGTGGGCCGTGGAGGTCCGGGCCACCGGGGAGTTCGTCGGCTTCGCGGGCCTGGACGACGTCGACGACGGCCTGCCGTTCACCGGCGTCGAGGTCGGCTGGCGGCTCGCCCGCTCGGCCTGGGGCCACGGCTACGCCACCGAGGCGGCCCGGGCCGTCCTCGCCTTCGGCTTCGGGACGCTCGCGCTGCCCGAGATCCTCGCCGTCACCACGGCCGGCAACCTGCGCTCCCAGGCGGTGATGCGCCGGCTCGGCATGACCACCGACCCGGCGGACGACTTCGACGACCCCGAAGCGCCCGAGGGGCCGCTGCGCCGCAACGTCCTGTTCCGCATCGCGCCGCCGCCGCAGGGCTGACGGCTCACTCCGCCGGGTCCGCCTCCCCCGCCTCCTCCGCCTTCTCCGCGGTCAGGATCGCCAGCAGGCCGGGGAAGCACTGCTCGATGTCGGCGCGGCGCAGCGTGGCCATCCGGCTGTTGCCCCGGTCGACCTGGCGGATCAGCCCGGCTTCGCGCAGCGTGCGGAAGTGGTAGGTGACGGTCGCCTTGCTGACCGGCAGCGCGAACGAACTGCACGTCCGCGCACCGTCCCTGGGCCCGGCGGCCAGCTCCCGGACGACGCGCCGCCGCAGCGGGTCGGCCAGCGCCGCGAGGACCCGGCCGAGTTCGATCTCCGCCGTGTCCGGGTGCCCCTCGTCGTCGGGCATCGCCACCACCTCCCAGGTATGACTTGCATCGTACCTCCCTGGTCGCCTAACGTCCCGAGGTACGAGATTGCTCATACCTTTCGAAGGGATCCGCCCCATGACCCAGCCCTACACCCTCGTCGGCACCGCCCGCCCCAAGCCCGGGCGCGTCGACGACCTGCGCCGGCTCCTCCTCTCCTTCGTCGAGCCGACCCGCCAGGAGCCCGGCTGCCTGGAGTACCACTTCCACGAGGACCGCGACGCCCCGGGCGTCTTCGTCTTCTACGAGGCCTGGCGCAGCAAGGAGGACCTCGACGCCCACCTCGCGCTGCCGCACATGCGCGACTTCTGGGAGCACCGGATGGACTACCTGGAGCAGGACCTGGAGATCCGCTGGCTCACCATGCACAGCCCCTACGCCTGACGCCGGACCCGCCGGGTACGCTGGCCCGATGCTGCTCCCCGCCGCCCCGCGCGACCGCCTGCGGCCGCCGTTCCGGCCGACCGTCGACACGCCGTTCGGCCCGCTCGCCTTCGAGACGGTCCTCGGGGACACCGCCCTCCCGTCGGCGCCCGACGAACTCTTCGTCCTGCCCGGCGGCTCCGGCGGCCGCCTGATCGCCCGGTGGACCCGCCCCTCGGCCCGCGTCGAACTGCTGCTCACCGCCTACGACCCCGAGCTGGACCCGGATACCTGGGGACCGCTGACCGACTGCCGGGCGGCGGTCTGGCGGATCGAGGCCCTCGCCCCGCTCGCGCGGGTACGGTTCGAGGCGTCGCTGCCGCACCCGCTCCCCGAGGGCGCCGACAGCGGCTGGGACGGCGGCCAGGCGCTGGCCGCCTTCACCGTCGAGGACGAGCGGACCCGCCTCACCGTCGGCGGCAACGACGAGGAGGCCATCTGCG
This sequence comes from Kitasatospora sp. NPDC056184, assembly GCF_042268405.1. Lineage (NCBI taxonomy): Bacteria > Bacillati > Actinomycetota > Actinomycetes > Kitasatosporales > Streptomycetaceae > Kitasatospora > Kitasatospora sp. NPDC056184. Next base: position 252,424 of record NZ_JBHJUI010000010.1, read on the forward strand.
GGGCCGCTGAGGCGGGCGAGGCCCCCCGGCGCTGGACGGCGCTGCTCGACGAGGTCCACGGCAACAAGTTCGACGGCTGGGGCGTCGACGCCACCGGCAGCCCCGCCATGACGTGGCGGCTGCCGCCGTTGGAGGCCGGCGACCACTGCGAACTCCCGGTGGTCGCCGCCTGGGCCCCGGTCGAGGACGACACCGCCAACACCTGGTACGCGGTCATGCCCTCACCGACCGTCATCCTGCGCCGCCTCGCCCTCGCCCTCGCCCTCGACACGCCAGCCGCCCCCGCCCCGTGACGTCCCACCCCTCCACGGCGCTCTCGACACCTCGTCGGACGACGGGTCACAGCGCCGGGAGCGGCAGGGCGTGGTCCATCAGCTGCAACAGCCTCCGTGCGGCGGCGGCCTCCTCCGGACGTACGGAGGACGCGACACCCGCGATGGCCGACCGGCCCGCGTGAACGGCCGCCCTCGCGGCAGCCTCCCAGCCGGGCTGCAGCCGGTAGCCCGTGTCGCGTTCGCCGTGTCCGGCGGCCGCGGCGGCGGAGTGCCACTGGGAGGTCCGGCAAATGCTTCCCAGCAGGTCGAGCACCTCGGCCTTGCACGCCACGTGTGGGGCCCCGGCCAGTTCCAGGAGGAACGGGACCGTGGGAGCTGTCGCCTCACCGACCACGAACCCGAGTGCGCAGACGGCATCGCCCAGCTCCTCGACGGCAGTGCGGGCCGTGTCCTCGTCGCCGTACGCGATCCGGGAGAGCAGTGGGGGAATGCCCCTCGCCGGAGCCCCCGTCGCGTCGCGGAGGTCCGCCCAGCGGACCCTGGAGACGCCCTTCAGCAGACTTCCCACACCCCGCCCCCCGATCGACCGTGCCTCGAACCGCTCAAGGATCCCTCACGGGGCGGCCCCTTAGGGTGGGGGGTGGATCATCGCTTGGGACGAGAGGTTTCGCACGGATGAGTGGGACGGTCGCCGCGGTCAGCAGCAACGGGGAGTACTCCTTCACCAAGCCGAACCGGGAGAGCATCACGCTGCTCACCGGGCTCGGGGTGGCGGGGGACGTGCACGCGGGGGTGACCGTCAAGCACCGGTCGCGCGTCGCGCAGGATCCGACGCAGCCGAACCTGCGGCAGGTCCACCTCATCCACGAGGAGCTGTTCGCCGAGGTGGGCGAGCGGGGATTCGCCGTGGCGCCCGGGCAGTTGGGCGAGAACGTCACCACACGCGGGATCGACCTGCTCGGCCTGCCGGTCGGCACGCTGCTGCGGATCGGGGCGGAGGCGGTGGTGGAGGTCACCGGGCTGCGCAACCCGTGCCTGCAGATCGACCGCTTCCAGGACGGCCTGCTGAAGGAGGTCGTCGGGCGGGACGAGGCCGGGAACGTGGTGCGCAAGGCCGGGATCATGGGCGTGGTCCGGGCGGGCGGGGTGATCCGCCCCGGCGACCCGATCGAGGCCGAGCTGCCGGAGGGGCCGCACCGCCCGCTCGACCGCGTCTGAATCCGCGCCCGCGCCCGCGCCCGAGCCCGCGCCTGACGCCGGGCCTACCGGACGACCTCCGGCACCGGCCGCGCGTAGCCGAGGTCCGCCGGGGCGAGCGCCTCGGCGGGACCGGCGGCGCGCAGGACGACGTCGAGGACCTGGTCCGGGTCGCACGCGTAACCGCCGCTCGCCCAGGCCGGGTTGGCCTCGACCACCGCCCAGCTCCCGTCGGCGATCCGGCCGACGTCGACCACGGCCGCGCTCGGCAGGCCGCCCGCCGCCAGGACGTCCGCCGCGAACGCGAGCACGTCCGGACCGACCTCCGGTGAGACGGCGAGCGCGCCCGCCACGGCGTAGCGGCTCGCCGTCCGGACCTCGCCGTCCAGCACGAACAGGCGGTACTCGCTCGCGAACGCGACGATGTCACTGACCAGCACCAGGGTGTCGTCGTCGAGGGCGTCCGGGCCGGGCAGGCCGCTGCCGTCGGGGTGGACCCGGGCGGGGAACAGCTTGTCGACCGGCGGCTTGAGGAACGCCGGGCGGCGCAGCCGGCGCGCCTCGGCCAGCGTGGTGCACTCCACCCGGCGGCCGAGCAGCTCGGCCGGCAGGGCGGTGAGCCAGTCGGCGGGCGGCTCCAGCGGGGCGACGCCCAGCGGCCCGGCGGCGACGTCCGCGAACAGCGGGCCGCCGTAGAGGTGCGCGGGCCGCAGTCCGGCGAGCTCGGCGGGGACGTCCCAGCGCACGGCGGTGTGCGCCCGCAGCCCGCGCCGGCGGGCGTGGGTGAGCAGCTGGAGGCCGGTCTCGTTGATCCGGGGCGCGAGCAGCAGGAGCGTCATGGGACGCCATGGTGGTCCACCGGCGGCGGCTCCGGCCAGCCGTTTTCCGCTCCGGTGGAGCTGCGGTACCGGGGCCGGTTGCGGCTCAGGTCGCGGGCGTGCACCAGGGCCTCGCGGATCAGCGCGGTGAGGCGGGCGTCGCCCTCGGCGCGGGCGCAGTTCCGGGGGTAGGCGTCGACGGAGCGCCACTCGCCGTCGGTGAGCGGCGGCCACGGGCCACCGGGTTCGATGCCCTCGGGGAGGGCCGGCAGGCGGACCAGGAGGAGGCCGAGGCCGGCCGCGACGACGGCGGCCACGCCCTCGAAGGCCAGCACCGGCAGGCCGTAGGCGGCCTCCACGGGGTGGCGCGGGGCCAACTCGGAGAGCCGGCTGCAGAGGTCGGGGTGGGTGTGCAGTTGCCAGGGGCCGAGCGTGAGGTCGTCGGGGCCGCTGGGCAGGGCCGCCCGCTCGCGGAGGTCGGCGATCAGCGCGCGGTTCTCCGGGGCGTCGAGGAGTGCCGGGACGGGGGCGGGGGCGGGGCGGCGCTTCCGCTTGGGCATGCGAACGATGGTAACCGCTCTACCGCGCAAGGTAGTTGTGGAGGTGCGCGGCCGCGTTCAGCATGGCAAGGCCCCGGTCGGTGAGCCGCTGCTGCCAGCCGGCGAGGGCGGCGGCGAGGGCGCTGGTGCCGCCGGCCGTGCGGATCTGCTCGACGACGGCCGCGATGTCCTGGAGCCGGTAGCCGCCGCGGCGCAGCAGGTGGGCGAGGTCGGCGTCGCGGACGTCGGTCGCGTCGAAGACGCGGTAGCCGGTGGCGGGGTCGCGGGCGGGGCACAGGATGCCGGCCGCCTCCCAGGTGCGCAGGGTGGCGGGGGTGAGCCGGAGGCGGTGGGCGAGTTCGCCGATGGTGCGGGGGAGGGGTGCGTCGGGCTCGTGCTCCCGGGTGGCGGCGGAGGCCGTCAGGTGGCCGACGGCCGCGCGCACGGCGTTGAGCGTCTCGCGGTCGCGGAGCAGCTGGGCGTGCCCGCCGTGGACGGCGGTCAGGGCGTCGTCGGTCCGGCCGTCGTGGACGGCGTTCATGATCGCGCCGGCGGTCCGGTGCCCGTACGCCCGGACGAGCGCGAGGAAGGTGCGCAGCGCCGCCGCGTGCAGCTCGGTGTAGATCCGGTAGCCGGCGGGGGTCCGGTCGGAGGGCGGGAGGAAGCCGTCCTGCTCGTAGTTGCGGACGGCCTGCGCGGAGAGGCCGTGCTCGCGCGCGAGGTCGGCCGGGCGCAGGGTCGGCTTCTGGGCCGGGTTGCTGGACACTTTGAGACTTTACAAGAAATTTGCCGGGCTGAGACCGTGAAAGTCTCAACCGGTCTTTCAAAGATACGCTTGAGGCTCATGACACAGGAGATCCGAGAGTTCCTGCCCCCGTCGTGCGGCCTGGTGGCGTTCGGCGAGCCGACGCACCAGGAGCCGGCCTTCGGGCGGGCCCGCAACGAACTGTTCGCGCAGCTGGTCGAGCGGGGCTTCCGGTCGGTCGTCCTGGAGACGGACCGGGTGGCGGCGCTGGCGGTGGACGCCTTCGTCCGCGAGGGGGTGGGATCGCTGGACGGCGTGCTGCGCGACGGCTTCACCCACGGCTTCGGGGAGCAGGAGCCGAACCGTCGGCTGGTGGCGTGGATGCGCGCGTACAACCGGAACCGGCCGCCACAGGAGCGCCTGGCGTTCCACGGCTTCGACGCCCCGACCGAGAACACCACGGCCCCGAGCCCGCGCCCGTACCTCGAACACGCCCGCGACTACCTGGGGATCGACCTGGACGTGGCGGCCTTGGTCGGGGACGACGAGCGGTGGAGCCGGACGGAGGCGGTGCTGGACGCCGTGATGTCGCCGGGCGCCTCGGCGGAGGCGGACCGGCTGCGGGCGGTCGCGGACGATCTGCTCGGCCTGCTGCACGCGAGGGCGGCGGAGCTGATCGCGACCACGTCGAGGGAGGAGTGGGTGAGGGCGAGGACGCATCTGACGGCGGGCGCGGGGCTGTTGCGCTACCACCGGCAGGCGGCGCGGCCGATGGAGCTCGGCGAGCGGCTCGCGGGGCTACTGGGGGCCAGGGACGAGATCATGGCCCGGAACCTGCTCGACATCCGGAGCCTGGAGGCGGGGCGCGGCGGCACGTTCGTCTTCGCCCACAACGGACACCTGCAGCGGAACCCGAGCGTGTGGCGGATGGGGGAGAAGGACGTGACCTGGAACGGCGCCGGGCGGATCGTGGCAGCGCTGGTGGGCGGGGAGGAGTACTTCTTCGTGGCGGGAGGCCTCGGCCGGCGGCCGGGCCCGTGGGCGCTGGCGGAACCGGTGGAGGAGGAGTCCCCGCTCGTCGAGGCCGATCTGCTGCTGGAGGTCGAGGCCGACGGATGAGTCCGTTGTCGGACGGTGGTCCTACGGTGGCACCCATGAGCTACGACGTCTCCTTCCTCGACCTGCGCCGCTACCCCTCCGTGTCGGAGGCGATCGAGGCGAGGGAGGGCCAGTCGTCCGCCGTGCCGCAGGAGTTGGCCGAGGCGTGGCAGCGGATCACCCCGAGGGCGCTGGAACTGCTGGGCGACGCGGAGGTGGGGGCGAAGGCGTCATGGCTCGGCATCGGGCACGACCCGTCCGGCCTCCAGCTGTCGGCGTACGGCGCGCACGTGTCGATGAGCGTCCCGTACTGGCACCGGGGCGAGCAGGCGGAGCGGGTGATGGCACTGGTGTACGGCCTGGCGGGGATCGTGGAGGAGGAGACCGGCCTGAGCGCCTACGACCCCCAGACCGGCGACCTCCTCACCGCGTCACGGGCCCCCGAGGCCACCGCGATGATGAACGACACCGCGACCTGGCTTGAGCACTACTGAGGAGGAGGGGCTTTCGCCGCCACGAACCCGGCAGTCGTGTTCATCGGGATGTCTCTCCGCAGGGCCGCCTCGCTCCGGCAGTGGAGCGAGGCGGTGTCCGGGGCTGCCTCGGGGGCGGTCGCGGTGTCAGTCGTAGTACGGCGAGTTCAGGTCGAGGCTGGCGCCCTTGACGATGTCGCCGTCGAACAGCCGGGTCGTGGCCGGGGCTCCGGCCCGGCGGGCCTCTTCGGCGAACGGTCCCTGGGCGAAGGCCAGGGCGTTCTCGGCGCTGTCGAACTCGTAGAAGCCGCCGACGGTGTGGGTGCCGACGCCGGACAGCCACGTCTTGCGGATGAGGCCCGGTGCGGTCTTCAGTGCCTCGTTGACCGGGTGCCAGTCGAACTGATCGAACGGGACTGCTGCCTGGATCTCGGTGTAGAGAAACGTTTTGCCCATCACGAACCTCCGGTTCGGGGCCTGTCCGGCCCGCGCTACTAGTACGTGCGTCCTAGTGGCATGAGCGTGGACTAGGATGGCCGTACTAGTCAAGGGGGTTGCGATGGCCGCAGACACGAAGAACCGGATGATCGGCGCAGCGATCGGACTGCTGCAACGCCACGGCCTGGCCGCGATGACCTTCAGCGATGTCCTGGCCGAGAGCGGTGCTGCGCGCGGGGCGATCTATCACCATTTCCCGGGCGGCAAGCAGCAACTCGCCCTCGAAGCCGCCCGCCGTCATGGGGAGGACGTCCGCGGGTACCTGGGCGAACTGCCGGCGCACACGCCGCGCGAAGTCGTGGAGGCGTTCCTCGGGAGCGTCCGCCCTGTCGTGCGGGCGTCCGCCGAGGGCGGCGGCTGCGCGATCGCGGCGGTCACCGTCGACGGCGGTGCGGCCATCGCGGACCAGGGGGGTCTGTGCGCCGTCGCCACCGAAGCGTTCACCGGCTGGGAGGGCGAGCTGGCCGGAAAGCTCACCGACGCGGGAATGGACGCGTCCGGGGCGGCCGATCTGGCCACCCTCATGGTCACGACACTCGAAGGCGCCCACATCCTGTGCCGCGCCGCGGGAAGCGTCGCTCCCTTCGACAGGGCCGCCACGGCCCTGCTCTCCGCCGTCCCGGCGACGGGGTGACCGCGGAGTGGGAAGTCGGCAGGTCCGACTTCCCGCTCCAGACGGTGGGTGCGTCAGCGGTTGTCGAATTCGCCTGCCCGGATGGCGGTCACGAAGGACTGCCAGGCGTCGGTGGGGAAGAGGAGGGTGGGCCCGGCGGGGTCCTTGGAGTCGCGGACGGGCATGTGCCCCGGGTGCCCGTCGGCCACCTCGATGCACGCGCCGCCACCGCCGCTGTAGGAACTCTTCCTCCAGCGTGCCTCAGTCAGGTTGACATCCATTCAAGGTCCCTCCTTGCAGAGCGAATCATCGCCAGCGAGTCGGCCTGGTTCATGGCCTCGATCTGGAGCCGATCGTAGCCCCTGATCAACGGGGCAACAGCTTCGGAATCGCGATCCAGGAACCCGCGGTGTTCGTTCTCGGAATAACCGAGAACTTTCTGGTCGGGCATGGTAATGAGCGAAACCGTGCGCATGAAGGGCCGGTTCTCACCCAGGCTGAACGGCGCCACCTGGATCACGATGTTCGGCCGCTGCGTCAGCTCCTCAAGGTGGAGGAGTTGGGCGACCATGACGTCCCGGCCTCCCACGAGCCTCCGGATGCAGCTCTCGTCGAGAACCGCGTGGACGAGCGGCGGTGGGGTGCGGTCGAGGCACTGCTGCCGCGTCTGCAGGAAGCTGACCCGTTCCTCGGCCTGCTCCTGGGTCGCTCCGCCCTGGCGGACGTGGCCGGCTTCGAGCGCGGTCGCGTACTGAAGCGTCTGCAGCAGCCCTGGGACGACGTCGATCTCGAACATGCGGATCTCGGCCGCCCGCGCCTCGTAGTTTGCGTACTCGGGGAAGCCCGGCACCAGCGCTGTGTTCCTGTGCTGCCAGTACATCAGCGTCAGGGTGCCGCCGGTCTCCAGCGCCTCGTCCGCCTTCATGGCGAACTTCAAGCTGGGCGGCCGGTGGGAAAGTTCGACGAGCGAGACGTGGGACGGGTCGCACCCGATCAGCCTCGCCAGCTGGGCCTGTGTGAGTCCACGCGCTTCGCGTGACCTGCGGAGTTGCACTCCGAAGGGAGCCCAGGGGCTCGACGTGGGGTCAAGTTCCTTCTTGTTCATGGTGGTTCCCCCAACGTTCCCCGCAAATGGGGTCAAGTCGTTCGGCGCTTCCGATGCTAACCCCATCCGCGCCACTATGGGCACAGAACGTGAAAACCTGATTGCGGAGGGTTCCCATGAGACCTGCCCGAATCCAGCCCCCCACCAAGCTCCACGGCTACGGCGTGCGCTGGGACCCGTCGGCCCGGTGCTACCGGGTGCGGAACGAGACCTCGGGGGAGTGGCTGCACGACAACTCCGGCCTCCTCGCGGGGTTCTCCTCCTTCACCGCCGCCGAGTCGGCGTACCGGGCGTTCGAGCCCCGCCGAGGTGTGGCCTGATGGGGGCGATCCTCAACCGGGCCACCGCCGACCAGCGGCGCGCGGCCGCGTACGCCGTCGAGGACCTGACCGCCGTCCTCGCCCTCGCCGACGCCAAACTGCCCTCCCTCGAAGTCGACTGGGACTTCGGGCGCCGCACCGGCTGCTACCTCATCAGCCTCGGAGCCGCCCGCACCGAGCAGATCGAGCGCATCATCGACCTCCTCCGAAAGGGGCTGCGCCATGAACAGGCCCAGCAACCGGCCGACCCGCGCTGAACTCCTCACCGCCGCCGCCGTGTTCGCCGCCGCGAGCCTCGTCGCCCATGTCGCCGCCTCGCTCGCCGACCCTCACACCTCCGACCTGGTCTGGTGGCTGTTCTTCGCCTCCTCCCTCATGACCGGGTTCAACCGCACCACCACCGGAAAGTAGCCCCCGCCATGCGCACCCTCCCCTCGCGCGACCCCCGCCTGCTCGCCAAGCCCCCCGTCTGCCGGCTCGGCACCCAGGTCCTGCTGCGCACCGACGACGGCCGCGTCCTGCTCGTCGACCCCGACTTCCTCGACGGCCACCTCCTCCCCGGCGGGGCCTGCCGCACCAACGAGCCCCCGCACCGCGCCGCCACCCGCGTCCTGCACGCCCAGACCGGCCTCCACCGGCCGGTCACCCACCTCCTCGCCGTCGACTTCACCCTCGCCGACCGCTACCTCGAACGCCTCACCCTCGTCTTCGACGGCGGCACCCTCACCGACCGTGACGCCGCCCGCATCACCGTCCCGCCCCGCCACCGCAGCAACCTCTTCGGCGCCCGCCTCGCCGAACCCCGTGACCTCCCCGCCCTCCTCAGCCCCGCCCAGCACGCCCGCACCCGGCAGGCCCTCGCCACCCTCGGCCGCTCCCTCCCCCTCCTCACCCACGGTCAACACGCCACCGCCTGAACAGCCGCCGGTTCCTGGAGCAGGAAGTCGGACCCGCCGACTTCCTGCTCCAAGGCTGCGATCAGGGCGTGTGATGGGTGGCGTACCAGGCCAGTACGCCGCCGAGTTCGTCGTCCCCCAGTTCCGGCGCGGTCATCGAGCCACGGTGAACCGCAGGTTCGGATGGGCCTGCCGAGCCAGGCCGATCATCTTCGGCGACAGGTCGACGCCGAAGGCGGGCACCCCCAGCCCGGCGAGGTGCGCCGTCACACTGCCGGGGCCGCATCCCAGGTCCGCGACCGGTCCCGGGCCGGCCGTCCGCACGAGTTCGGCGAACCCGGCCGGCATCGCGCGTGACAGCGGGTCCATCGCGGCCGGTGGCGGGACGCGTTCGAGGCAGTCGGCGGCGACCGTGTCGTACGACTCGCGGACGGCGGTCGGAAAGGCGGGCTCAGCCGTGAGGGCGAGCCTGGACCGGAACGGTGACCGTTCCGGTCGTGGGCGTAAGCGGCCTGCCCGGGACCGGTGTTGGCTCCTCTGTATGCAGATTTGCTGATGCTACTATCCGCTGAACCCCTGATCGAAGAATCCCGTGCGGAGTCTCACCTGTGGATCCTGTTGTCACCGACCGGCTGGTGCTGCGTTCCTTCACCGAGAGCGATCTCGACGACCTGTACGACATCCAGCGCCGTCCGGACGTGACCCGGTACCTGCTGTGGGACGCCCGCACCCGGGAGGAGACCCGCACCGCGCTGGCCACCAGGATCACGCAGTCCGAGCTGGCCGGGGAGGGCGACAACCTGGCCGTCGCGGTGGAACTGCGCGCGTCCGGTCGGCTCATCGGCGAGTTCAACCTGGACTGGCTGAGCGCCGAACTGGGCCGCGCCGAGATCGGTTTCGTGATGAACCCCGACCACGGCGGCCGCGGGTACGCCACCGAAGCCGGCCGCGAGGTCCTGAGGCTGGCGTTCGAGCGGTACGGCTTCCACCGGGTGATCGGCAGGTGCAACGGGAACAACATTTCGTCGGCGCGGCTGATGGAACGCCTCGGCATGCGTCGCGAGGCGTTCTTCGTGCAGGGCGAGATGCTCAAGGGCCGGCGCGCGGACCTCGCCGTGTACGCGGTGCTGGCCACCGAGTGGGCCGGTGCGCCCGAGGCCGCCTCCGCTGCCGCGTCGGTCGACGTGGCACGCGCTCGGGCCGAGATCGAGCCGAGCCTGCCCGAGCCGCTGGTGGCCCTGTGGCAGGTGACGGACGGCCTGATGACCGACGCCGGTGTGACCGTCTACTCGGCCGACTGCATCGGCGAACGCAACGCCACCTACGAAGTCACCCAGTACGCACCGGGGTTCGTCCTCATCGGCGACGACAGCGGCGGGCGCGGATTCCTCCTGCGCGCAGATGACCCGTGCCCCGCCGTGTTCTCGTCCGACCTGGGCGATCTGGGCCCCGAGGCCTTCGAGGTCGAGTCCGAGGACTTCGCGTCCTGGATCGCATCGCTCGGTCCTTGACCGCTCCTGCTGTGCGGAATCCCGTGGACCGGGCCGTCAGGCTTGTGATCCACTGCGCCCATGAGCTTGACGGTGCATGTCTTCCTCGTCGATGCGGGTGGGGAGACGCGGGTGCAGGACACCCCGGAGGCAAGCGCGGACCTCGCGGGTTTCGAGGACTGGCGCACGCGCGTGTGGGGCTCGGAGGCGGTGCGGTCGCTGGGGGCCGGCTTCTTCCCGGTCCTGGCGGAGACGGACCTCCACGTTCAACCGGAGGAGGTCCCCGCGTTCCTGCGGGAGTGCCGCCTGCTCCGCGAGAACCTGGGGAGGATCGTCGCGGAGACGCAACCGGTGCGGACGGTCGAGGAACACGGGGAAGCGATCTCGGCGCGGTTGGCGATCATCGAGGACACTGCCGGGCGGGCGCTCACGCTGGGAGGCGGAGTCCTCATCTGGTGAGGGTATCGAGGCCGGGCCACGGCGGTAGCCTGCGAGCCATGACCTATGCGACCGAGGCGCTGCACGGATTCCACGCCCGCAAGTTGCTCGCCCACGCGGGTGTGGATCCGAAGGAGCTTCGGCTGGACGTGTACGAGCACGTCGATCGCGGGGTCGCGATAGCGATGGGCGGGTTCGACTCCGAGCGCCCCGCACTGGCCGAGGGGGCGGTCGCCGTCGCTTCGGACATCCTGCGGCGTTGGCGGACACCCCGGCTGGACCTGGTGGCCGGCCTGGTGCGGTGCCTGAATTCCCCTCACTCCCATGCCCGCGGTGACGCGGCCATGGTCCTGGCGCAACTCGTCTCGGTGGACTCCACCCAGGACGTCGCACCGGCCGTTCCCGCCCTGATCGCGGCCGCCGACGATTCCTACGACCGGGTTGCCGGGCCGGCGGCGCTGGCTCTCGCGCGTCTCGGCCATCCGGGCGCTCTGGGGCCGGTGCACCGCTGGCTGGCGGCGAGCGACAGCTTCCCGTTCTTCCAGGTCACTTCACTCGGACAGGTTCTCCGACCGCTGGTGAGGTGGGCCGACGAACTGCTCCCGGGGATCCGGTGCGTGCTCGTCGATTCGGCCGACAGAGAGTCGCTGCGCTCGGTCCTTACCGCCGTGGCCGCGTGGGGCCCCGCCGCGAGCGCGGCGGTCCCGGAGCTGGTGCCGGTGCTCGCCACCCGCAACGTGCGATGGGCCTGCGACGCGCTCGGCGCCATCGGCGCGCCGGCGGCTCCTGCGGCGGACACCCTCGCCGACCTCGCCTGCGGCGTCGTCCAGCCACTGCGCCACGACGGCGGAACCCCGGTGGCGACCGGCAGACGACGGTGGCACGGCGCCCAGAACGCGGCGTGGGCGCACTGGCGGATCACCGGTGACCCCGAGGTCTTCCTGGCCTTCCTGGAGGACGCGGCGGCCCAGGGCCTGGGCTCCGCCGATCTCGGCCGGCTGGCGGAGTTGGGGCCGCGGGCGGCACACTGCGCGACGGCGCTCCGGCCGTTGCTGGAGTCGCCCGGCCCGTGGACCCGTGTCCAGGCCGCCCACGCCTGGTGGCGGATCACGGGGGACGCGGACGCCGCGATCCCGGTGCTTCTGGCCGCGTTGGAACGCCTGAGGTCGGGCGAGGCCGACGACCCCTGCCGCGCGGCGATCCGGTACATCGCCCGGATCGGCGCCCCGGCCTCGGACGCGGCACCTCTGCTCGAAGCGGCGCTGGCGTCCGACCGGCGCTTCCCGGCGGATTTCTACCCCGCCGCCCGCAGGGCGCTGGCAGCGTTCAGGGAGCCGGACCCGGTGCTCGGCTGACACGCTGAGCCCGTAACACGCAACCGCACGGAGGACCCGGACGCCCATGCTGAACCCCCTCGACGCCCCGGCCGCGGTGTCAGCCGCGGCCGAACCGCTTGAGGAACTGCTCGACGACTGCAACCACGTGTCGTCCGTCCACCTGTTCCCCGTCGTCCCGGTGGCCGGGACGCGGCCCGGGCATGACCGGATGAGGAGTCTCGCTCAGGCCGTGTACGACGCGGGGACCAGCGGACACCGGGTAGGGACGCCGGTCGTCCCGTTCGAGTCACCGCGAGTCTGGCGGGACATCCTCCGACGCCAGGTGACCGAGGGGTTCCTGCAGCCCGCTCACCGGTACGCGGACCCGGACCTCCGCACGCCCGTCGAGGTCCGGCGGGCAGGCGAGCTCGCCGACGGCGTCGCCGACCTCGTCGAAGCGCATCTGGGGCCCGTCCGAAGCTCCGCCGACGTCGACGGCCCGCACGCGGGCGAGCTCTGGTGGCGCAACCTGCTGCTGGTCACCGGCGACTGGGCGACCATCCTGCATCTCGGGATCGGCGACTGACCGAACACCTCCTCGCCACCCACGGCCGACGCCCCGCCGCCCGAGCGGACGACTGCCCCGGAGCAGGAAGTCGGACCCGCCGACTTCCCACTCCCGATCGTTGCCCCGCGTCGGATGACCGGTGCTTCCGCGTCGGCCGGCCGGCCGATCATCGTGCCACTGGTTCGTGGCACAGCCGGACGCCTATGAGGACTCCCAGAAGAAGCGGCCTTCGCGGTGGTCGGGGCTGACGAAGCCGAAGCCGTAGCCGTATCCGAAGTTGAGGAAGTACGGATCCTCGTCGTCGGGTGTGTCGCTGATCTTGAAGAGGAACTGCCAAGGGGCCTCGACCCGCGCGTAGTGGTTGGGGTAGCAGGCGGTGCCGCCGACGTAGTCGTGGAGGACCTCGCCGTCGGGCATCCCGACGGCGGGTCCCTCGCCCCGCATGCTGCGCTCGAACGCCGCCTGGTCGTCGATCGAGCGGTCGGTCCCGGGCGGAACCGGCTGCAGGTCGACATGCCATTCGACCGGAAGCTCGGAATCGTCCGCGCCCCGGCGCCAGAGCGTCCGGCCGCGCGTGCCCGGTGGCCCGATGACGGCGAAGGGCGGGATACGGCCGTCGGGCTGCACAAGGAGGACCGCGTCGCCGGCCTCCGGGTCGATCCCTCCCATGATCAGGTCGTCCTCGTCGAGGAAGAGGTAGGCCAGGCGGAGTTCGTCGCCGGGGATCGGGAACTGACCGATGAAGACCAGCGGTCGCCCGCTGGACGGGTCCACCGGCCAGGCGGGATCGGCCAACCAGACGGGTTGTCCACCAAGCTTGGCCACCGGATCGGAGATCGGCTGCTCCGCCGCCCTGACGGTCATCTGCCGCCGCGGCAGGAAGGCGGCACCGTAGGGTCCTTCTGCCTGCCCGGTGGGACGCATGATCATGTGCGGACTCCGGGTCGTCGTGCGCCAACGCGGCGACCGCCGCAGAGGTCTGCGTCCACGGAGTTCAGTTGGCTCCGTCGACCGGCCGAGGGGCGCGTGCGGGGGTGATTCACGCCAGGAAGTCCTCGATCAGCTCGGCCGGGTTGGCGGCCCTGGTGGCCTCCTCCTCCCAGCCCGGGCAGTCCATGTCGAACACGACCACGGGCAGGGGGCGGCCGAAGATCCTCGTGACGGTGCCGCTCCTGTGGAGGTGGCGGGCGAGGTCGACGACGGCGTCGTGGAAGTGGAGTTCGAGGAGGCCGGACTTGGTGCGGAGCTCGTCGTCGTCCAGCATCCGGCCGAGGTCGAACGCGCCGTCGTACCAGAGGCCGAGCTCCCGGGCCTCCTCCTCGTAGAGCGGGCCGCCGACCGGGTCTTCGGGGACGTTGCCGAGCCTGTCGAAGCCGTCGAGGATCCAGAAGGCGTAGTTCCAGCGCGCCTCCCAGGGGTCGGCGCCCCGCCGCATCTCCTGCTCGTACCGGCTCTTCGTGTTGTAGCCGACGTCCACGTGCGGGCGGCGGTTGTCGGCGTCGACGCGCCAGATGTTGAAGGCCAGGACGTAGGTCTCAGGCTTCAGTTGCTCGGGGACGCGTTCCAGGATGCCCGTGGCGGCCTGCCGCAGGTGCGTCTGGAAGGACTTCCGTTCCATCACGGTGACAGCGTCCCACCCACCGGCCCCGACGGCGCTCCCGGGGGTCGTGGTTCCATGGCGACCATGTTCAGCATCACCGTGTCACGGGCCCTCAGCGTCGCCGACGTGGCGGCCGTGTTCGCGGAACTGGTCCCGCCCGGACTGCCGTTGGCGGTTCAGCCCCCTGGAGCCGATGTCCCGGACGGGATCGGAGGCCTGTGGGCGATCCTGGAGCCCACCGAGGATCCGGCGTGGCCGCTCGGCCTCGTGGTGCACGTGTACGCGTGCGACCTCGGGCCGTACCCCGACCTGCGCTTCGCGGAGCACATCGGCGAACGGTTGGGCGTGGACGTCCTGTGCGGCGTCGATCCGTCCTTCGTCGAGGTCGACCCCCAGGACCCGTACTACTCCCTGGCGCTGGTCGGCGGTCGGTGGTACCTGGCGGGCACCGCCGGTACGCGGCTCTGGGGACCGTACAGCGTGCGCGGGGCCGACGGACGCCTCCGGGAGGAGCCGGGCGGCGAGGCCGTGAGGTTGCTCCGGCCAGTCGTGGTCGACACGCGTTGAGCCGTGATCGACGGCTGGGGCTGTCCTCGTTCGGCCTCGGGGGCGGTCCGTTGCTGCGAGGATGGCCGGATGCCTGACTTCATCTCGTACGACGGAACGAGGCTGTTCTACTCGGTGGTCGGACAGGGTCCCGCCCTGCTCTGCCTGGCCGGCGGGCCGGGTGCGGATGTGCGCGACCTCGGCAGCCTCGGGGGGTTGGACGAGTACCGCACGCTGGTCATGCTGGACGGCCGGGCCGCCGGGCGTTCCGGGACCCCGGCGGACCGGGCCAGTTGCGCCTTCACCGCGCAGGCCCGCGACCTGGAGGAACTGCGGCGACGGCTGGGGATCGAGCGCCTGGACGTGCTCGCGCACTCGGCGGGCACGATGACCGCCCAGGCGTTCGCGGCCGACCACCCGGAGAAGCTCGGCCGGCTCGTCCTGGTCACCCCGCCCGGCCTGGTCTTCCGGGACGTGGACGAGGCCGAGGTGGCGGCGATCCGGGCGCGGCGCGCGGGTGAGCCGGGCAGCGCCGAAGCGTTGGCGGCCGGGGCGGAGCCCTGGAGCTACGGCGCCTGGTCGGAGGCGGCGCGCCGGCACCACGAGGCGGAGGCCGGCTATCCGCAGCCGCCGTCGTGGCTGCGCGAGGCCTTCTACGTGCACCCGGCCTCGCCGGAGGCCGAGGTCGCCCGCCGCGCCGCCGTCGCCAACCCGGTGCTGGTGGTGGCCGGGTCCGAGGACGGCGTGGCGGGCGTCGGCACACCGCGCCGGGTCGCGGCCGGCTACCCGGCGGGCCGCCTGGAGGTGCTCCCCGGGTGCGGGCACTGGCCGTGGGTCGACGAGCCGGCGGTGTTCCGCGACCTGGTCGCCGGGTTCCTGGGCGACTGAGGACGGGCGGCTGACGGCGGGCGACCGGCGACCGGCGACGCCTACGGACCCCCGGCGAGGCGGAAGGCCAGGCAGACCACGGGCGTGCGCTCCTCGACCCGGGCGCCCAGTCGCTCCCAGTAGCCGCGGTGCCCGGCGCGCCACTCCTCCAGGGAGGCGTCACCCTCCCCCTCCGCCCGGGCGTGCTCCCAGGTGACCTCGGCGAACGGTTTCACCTCCACGCCGGTGATCTCGATGACCCCGACGAGCCGCCCGTCGTCGTCGATCAGCGCCAGCCGTTCGCCGGGGTACTCCAGCCCCTCGGCCTCCTCGGCGTAGTCCGCCAGCAGGCCGGTGGTGGCGGTCTTCCGGCCGGCCAGCGCCAGGGCGTTCAGCTCGGCCCGCATCGCGCCCGGAGTGCCGAGTTCCATCGAGCGCAGGCCGTTGACGCGTGGCCACATTCCGACACCACCTCCTCCGAGGACCGCCGGGGGGGGCGGACCGTCTCTTTCCGGACGATACGGCGGCGCGGCGGCCGCCGCTGCGGCGAACACGCCGGAAAGTAGGTTAGCCTTACCTAAATTTCAGATGAGAGGAGACGGCCCTGACCAGCACCGCCGCCCCCGCGCGCTTCCTGCTCTTCCCGCTCCAGGTGCTCCGGGCCACCCGGATCACCCCGCACATGGCCCGGATCACCCTCGGCGGCCCCGACCTCGCCGGATTCGTCAACGGCGGCCTCGACCAGCGGGTGAAACTCCTGCTCCCCCTCCCCGGACAGGCCGAACCCCTCGTGCCCGAGGGCGAGGAGGAGTTCGGCTGGTACCAGAGCTGGCGGGCCATGGACCCCGCCGTCCGCCCGGTGCTGCGCACCTACACCGTCCGCGCGCAGCGCCGCGACCCCGACGAGGTCGACATCGACATCGCCGTCCACGGCGACCACGGACCGGGCTCGCGCTGGGCCATGACGGCGGCGCCCGGCGACCGGGTGGTCGTCTGCGGGCCGGCGATCGAGGACGCCGGCGGCGTCGAGTTCCGGCTGCCCGCCGGGGCGGACTGGGTGCTGCTCGCGGGCGACGAGTCCACCCTGCCCGCCGTCGCCGCGATCCTCGACGAACTTCCCGCCGACCTGCCGGTGAAGGTCTTCGCCGAGGTCGAGGGGCCGCGGGAGCACGCCTACCTGCCCGCCGACCGCCCCGGCACCGAGATCACCTGGCTGCACCGCGGCACCCCGGGCACCCCCGCCCTCCCCGACGCCGTGCGCGCCGCCGACCTGCCGGACGGCACGCCGTACGCGTGGGTCGCGGGGGAGGCGGCGGACGTCCGCGAGCTGCGCCGCCACCTGGTCCGCGAGCGAGGCTACGACCGGCGCGCCGTCTGCTTCATGGGCTACTGGCGCCTCGGCCGCACCGAGGACCAGCGCGCCGACGAGCCCGTGGACGAGCCCGTGAGCGAGTCCGTGAGCGAGTCCGTGGAGGCGGACGCGGACTGACCCGGGCCGAACGGCGGCCGCGTCCGGATTCGAGGGAGGCCGAAGGGCTTTGCCCGCCCGTCGCGCGCCCGGTGAGACTGGCGGGGCCGGCGCGATCACGGCGCCGGTGTACTGGAACGTTCACCAACGTTCCTCACACAGCCGCGACTTCAGGAGAGTGCCCGTCATGAGAATCGCGCGATCCCTCGTTCCCCGGGCCGGTGTCGCCTTCGGCGCCGTCCTGATGGCGGCCGGGCTGCTGGGCGGTCCGGCCCAGGCCGCCGACGGCGCACCGGCCGCGGGCGCCCCCGCTGCCCCCGCGGCCGCCGCTCCCGCCGCGGTGTCCGACGCCAACCAGACCGTCATCTACGGGACCGCGGGCCTGAACCGCGGCGAGAGCTGGTCCTCGCCCGACGGCAGCACCGTGCTGTACCAGCAGTGGGACGGGCACGTGGTGCTGTACAAGAACAACGTCGCCATCTGGACGGCGGTCGGCACGTACGGCGTCGGCAGCTACCTCTACATGCAGGCGGACGGCAACCTCGTCGCGTACGACGCCGCCATGCGCGCGGTGTGGAACAGCCGCACCCCGTACCACCCGGGCGCCTACCTGGCCGTCCAGAACAGCGGCAACCTGGTCGTCTACGCGGGCAGCACCCCGCTCTGGTGGTCCAACTACCGCCCCGGCGGGGGCCCGACCGACCCCGAGTGCCGCCCCGGGCGCCTCTGCCCGTGACCGGGTGACCAGGTAGCGCCGCACCCCCCGCAGGCCCGCCCCGCCCGGCCCCCGTCCGGGCGGGGCGTCCTGTTGTGCGGTGCTGACGGCGCCGGGCGGCGGCCGAGCGCCGGTGACGCCCGCACCCTACCGGCGCGGGGGGTCGATCCGTGTGCGGGCCGGGGCGAGGAGGCGGTTGAGCAACTCGGCCCCCTCGGCGGTGTCCAGCGGAACGGGCGCGGTGTCGGCCGGCTTGACGAGAGGGGTGGCGGGGTCGCGCTCGTAGAGGACGCAGGCACTGCTGCCCAGGTCCCGCTTGGACGGCCAGCGCAGCCCCTGCGCCCACGGCGCCTGGCCGCGGATCCAGGCCGCCCAGCGGCGGGTGCGCGGGTAGGCCTCCGGCGTGGAGTGGATCAGCCACTCGTCCTGGTGGACGGCCGCGAGCTGGTCGAGCGTCATCAGGCCGACCAGCGGGATGTCGCAGGTGGTCTCGATCCGCGACAGCACCCTGCCCCGCACCGCGGCGCGCCGGACCCGCCGCCAGCCGCGCTCGTCGAACGGGACGCCGCGCACCAGCGTCTCCATCACCGCCGTCCGCTCCGAGAACCCGGCGTACAGGAACGGCAGGTGGGTGCCGTCGCCCTCGTAGGAACAGAACCGGCCGCCCTCGTAGTGGCTGTCGGAGGGGTACGGGTTGAACGAGGTGGCCGGGAAGGCGGCGAGGTGCACCCGGTGGAGGACGGTGCCCGCGGGCAGGACCTCGCGGAACGGGGTGGCGCGCACGGTGGGGGCGGGAACCTTCACGTCGGGCATGCCCTCACCACTCCGCGATCTCGGCGCGGGCGGCGGCGAGCAGCGTGTGCTCACCGGCGGTGCCCAGCAGGCGGGCGGGTACGGCGTCCAGCCAGGCGTTGGCGCCCAGCCACCAGTCGGCCACGCCCCACGGATCGTCGTCGGCGTCGAGCAGGCGGTTGACGGCCACGACTACGGGCAGCGGGCGGCCGGAGGCACCGTCGAATTGGAACGACGGGAGCCGGACGGTGCCCTGGCGGTCGGTCAGCCGGATCAGGTCGGGGTCGGCGGGGTCGTGGCCGCCGGCCCGGTAGGCGGAGGCGGTGACGGAGTCGGCGGCGAGCAGCCAGTCGTCGGCGTCGTCGGGGGGCGTGGCCTCCGAGGGGACCGAGGCGGGCCGGAGCAGGTTCGCGACGCCGCCCTGGATGACGAGGGAACCGATGTCCGTGCTGGTGAGGGTGTTGTTGACGATCCCGTCGGGATCCGTGCCCCGGGCGTAGCGCACGGAGTCGTCGAACACCCGCCGCACCGGGTGCCCGTCCGGGAGGACGGCGAGCAGCAGCCGTTCGATCCTGCGTGCGACCCGTTCCGGATCGCCGGTGGTGTCCTCGGCGAGCGCCCGGAGCCTGGCCCGGGACGGCTCGTCGAGGAGCTCCCAGATCTCGTCCCAGTGCGCGCGCAGCACTGCCAGCACCTCCTGCGGCGACACCACCGTCCCTCACCCCCCCCGCCCGGTTCCGATCCCGGTCCGCGCCTGCCGACCGTGCGCCAATCTAGCGCGTCGGGCCGCTCGCCGGGTCGTGATCTCGGATTTGCAAAGGTCGGACGGCCGTGGGCGGATCTGCGGCATGATGGGGACTCAGCAGCACCTCGGGGGCGGTGCCGGTTCGCGCGCGGTCGTCTGTCGTGGGTCCTCACGCACGACCCGCACCGGCCTCGGCGGCGCGTGCGCAGGGGTCCGGACCGGTGGCAGGTGCCCGGTCCGCGCCGCAGGTCACGACTCGCGCTCGGAAGGCGGCCGGTGAGCAGTTCCGCGGGATACGGGTGGTCCTTTGTCGACCAGGAGGCCGAGCGACGCCGGCGGCTGCGCGCACGGCTGGCCGCCGAGGCCCAGCGCGCCGAGAACCTCCGGCGGGCCGAGGAGCGGCGGTCGGAGCTGCGTGCCCGGCTCGGTGAGCTGGGCGAGCAGGCCCAGGGGCTGCGGGGCGAGGCCAAGCAGCTGCGCCGCGCCTACCGCACGGCCCGCGTCACCGTGGAGACCGTGACCGTCGGGGCGGGGGCGGACGAGGCCGAGCTGACGCGGGCGATCGAGCGCGCGCAGGCGGCCAACGCCCATGCGGCGCGGGAGTTGGCGGAGGCGGTGCAGGACGTCTGGTCGGCGGTGCTGCCGGAGGCGGTGGCCGAACCGGAACGCCCGCGCCCGGCCCGCTCGGACGAAGGCGGCGCCGCCGCGGTGGCCGCCGCGGCCGAGGCCGCCGAGCGCGAGCGGACCGAACGGACCGGGCGGGTCCGCGCCGGCGCCCTCGCCGAGGCGCAGGCGATCCTCGACCGCGACGTGCCCCGCTGCGACCCGGCCGACCTCGAACGGGTCGCGGGCCTGGTGCGCTCGTTGAAGGCGGCCGGCACCGTCTCCGACGTGCGGACGACGCTCACCGACCTCGCCGCGCTCGTCCAGCACTCGGTGCAGCGCCGCGCCCGCGAGGAGGAGCGCGCCGAACTGCGCGCCGCCCTGGCGGAACTGGCCCGGGAGGCGGATCCGGCCGACCGGGACCGGCTGCTCGCGGCCCTCGCCGCCGCCGACGATCCGGCGTACCTGCGGTCCGACGTGGAGGAGGCGGTGGCCCGGGCGGACGCCCGCCGCCACCGGGCGCCGGTGGTCGCGGCGCTCGCCGAGGTGCTGCGCGCCCGGGACTACCAGGTGGGCGAGGACTTCGCGGACCTGCTCGCCGAGGAGGGCGCGGTGGTGGTGCCGTTCGGTGATCCGGACCCCGGCCGGGCGGCGGCCTCCGGCGCGGGCGGGACGGACGGCGAGCCGCCCGCCGCCGGGTACGGGCTGCGTCTGGTGCTGGCACCCGGCCAGGCGACCCTGACCACGGCGGTGGTCCGCCGTGACGACGGTGGGACCGGTGACCGGGAGCAGGACGAGGAGCGGGACGAGGACGTCCAGCAGTGGTTCTGCGAGGAGCAGTTGCCCGCGATCGAGGACGGCGTCCGGGAGCACGGCGTCCGGCTGGAGCGGACGTCCGCGATGCCGCCGGGAGCGCTGGCCGCGGGCCTCGTGCCGGGCGGACGGTGGCCGCAGCCGCCGTCCGAGGCCGCTCCGCCGCGCCGCCGCAGGAAGAGCGGCAGCGGTGCCAGGACCGAGTCGGCCGGTGTCCGTCAGAAGCCGCAGGAGCGCCACCGTGACCGCTGAGCCGCCGCCCGCCGACCGCGCGGGACACCCGGAGGACGCGGGACGCGCGGGACATGCGGGAGATACGGACCACGCGGACCGTGCGGACCTGCGCAAGGACGCCGCCCCGGAGGCCCCGGAAGCCCCGGACCCGGCTGATGACAACGCTCGCCCCACCACGCCCAGTTGGATCCGCGAACTGGACATGGCGCTCACCGTCTACCCGCAGGTGCTGCTCACCGGCAACGTCCGCGACCAGTACCTGCTGCCGGACGACCACGCCGCCGGCCGCAGCGAGACGCTCGCGCCGTACGGCCTCGCCGGAGTGATCGAGTCGATCTGCGCCGCCCGCGGCTACGGTGCGATCGCCTTCGTCGACCAGGTCAACGACCGCATCGCGCTGCTGCGGCTGAGCGCCACCGCGGAGCAGATCCCGGCGGTCATCCGGGAGTTCGTCGAGCGCGACGAGCGGTGGCGGCGCGGTGGCGGTGCGTCGCCGAACGGTTCGGGCGAGGGCGGTTCCGGCGAGGACGACAGCGAGCCGGAGCTGCTGGACCGCCTGCGCGACGCGATGGTCGGCGTCGTCCAGCACCCCGGCCCGCCGATCGCGCTGGTGGTCCCGTACGCGGGCCGGCTCGGCTCGCCGCAGGCGCCCGTCGACGGGGAGGCGGCCCGACTGTTCGCCGCCGCCGAGGAGTTGGGCCACACCGCCCGCCCGGTGCAGGGCGCGAGCACGGTCACGCCGTACAACACCGTGTTCTGGGTGGTGGAGCGGCAGGAGGAGCTGCCGAGGGAGTTCGCGGTCGGCAGCAGGGCGGTGCGGGTGATCAACGTGCCGCAGCCACCGCACGACCAGCGCCTGGCCGCCGCGCGGCACGTGGTCGGCGGGCTCGCCCGCTACCAGGCGGCGACCGGCGGCCCTTCCCTCACCGGGGCCGAGACCGCGGCGGCCGCCAAGGCGCTCGCCGACTCCTCGCACGGGATGGGCAGTTCGGAGGTCATGGCGATCGGGCGGATGGCCCTGGACCGCGGCCTGCCGGTGCAACGGCTCGACGAGGCCGCCCGCCTGTACCGGATCGGCGTGCTCGACAACCCGTGGGCCACCGCCGCGCTGCGCGAACGCATCGCCGACGGCGAGGAGTTCCTCAACGGCAAGGTGATCGGCCAGCCGCACGCCGTGCGCCGCACCCTGGAGATCTTCATGCGCTCGGCGGCCGGGCTCAACGGTGCCCAGGCGTCCAGCTCGCCCAGCCGCCCGCGCGGCACGCTCTTCCTCTCCGGCCCGACCGGTGTCGGGAAGACCGAACTCGCCAAGGGTGTCGCCGAGATGATCCTCGGCAAGGACGCCCGGCCGATCCGCTTCGACATGAGCGAGTTCGCCGAGGAGCACGCCCGGGACCGGCTGATCGGCGCCCCGCCCGGGTTCGTCGGCCACGACGCGGGCGGCGAACTCACCAACGCCGTGCGGGCCAACCCGATGAGCGTGCTGCTCTTCGACGAGATCGACAAGGCGAACCCGCGGCTGTTCGACCTCTTCCTGCAGATCCTGGAGGACGGCCGACTCACCGACGGGCGCGGCGCCACCGTCTACTTCACCGAGTGCGTGCTGATCTTCACCTCCAACCTCGGCGTCGCCGCCACCGTGGTGGGCGACCCGCCGGGCGGCGGCGAGTCCGGAGCCGAGGTGGCGGAGGCGGGGGCGTCCGGTGCCGGCGCTCCCCGTACGGTCGGGCGGCAACTGGGGCGACACGACGACCCGGTGATGGTGCGTCAGGCGCTTCGCGAAGCGTTCGACCTCTTCTTCAACGAGACGATCAAGCGGCCCGAGCTGCGCAACCGCTTCGGCGACAACTTCATCCCGATGGACTTCATGCAGGAGAAGTGGGTGCCGCAGATCCTCGACAAGGCCATCGCCTCGGTGGCGGCCCGCGTCCAGGAGGTCCACGGCGCCGCGCTCACCCTCGCCGACGACGCCTGGGAGGTGCTGCGGGTGGAGGCCACCCGGCGGCTCGACCACGGCGGCCGCGGCGTGCTGACCGCGGTCGAGTCGGCGCTGGTCAACCCGCTGGCCAAGGAGGTCTTCCGGAACCCGCCCCGGCGCGGCGAGCGCATCGAGGTGGTCGCCGTCGAGGGTGACGGGGACGGCGAGGGCTACCGCCTGGAGGTCGAACGGTGGCCGGGCTGAGCGCCGACGGCGGCGCCGTTGCCGCGCTGGTCGCCCAGGTCTCCCGGCCGGTGACCGCGCTCGGCCCCGGCCGGCGGCTCGGCGTCTGGTTCCAGGGGTGCACGCTGGCCTGCCCCGGCTGCATGTCCAGGCACACCTGGGAACGCTCCACCGGACGGGAGTTGACGATCGCGCGGTTCACCGGGCTGTGGCGGGCGGCGCTCGCCGAGGGCCTGGACGGCCTGACCGTCAGCGGCGGCGAGCCCCTGGAGCAGCCCGCCGCCCTCGCCGCGCTGCTCGCCGCCGCCGACGCGGAACGCCGCCGGGCCGGCGCCACGGCCGACCTGCTGGTGTACACCGGCTGGGAGCCGGAGGAACTGGCCGCCGACCCGATCACCGCCGCCGCCCTGGACGGCGCGGACGCGGTGATCACCGGCCGCTACCGCGCCGGGCAGCCCACCCGGCTGGTCTGGCGGGGCTCGGCCAACCAGCGCCTGCTCACCCGCACGGCGCTCGGCCGCGAGCGGTACGCGCCCTTCCTGGACCACCGGCCGGAGCGGCCCGAACTCCAGGTGCGCGTGAGCGAGGGCGAGGTCCGGGTGATCGGGGTGCCGCGCCCCGGGGACCTGGGCCGGATCGAACGCGACCTGGTCCGGCGCGGCGTGACCCTTCGGGAGACCTCGTGGCGACCGTGATCTACCGCTGTCCGGTGGGCGCACCGGGGGAGTGTCCGACCTCCGCGACCCGGGGGTACTGCCAGGTGCACATGTTCCAGCAGCTGGAGCGGTACGACCCGGCCGAGGACGTGCCTCTCGCGCCGCCTCCCGCGCCGCAGCCCTCGGCTGTTCCCGCGGCCGCCGGTGCCGGGGAGGCCGCGGGCCCCGCCACCCCCGCCACGCGTCCGGCGCGCCGGCCCGAGCGGCCGGTGGTCCGGCTGGCCCTGGTGATCGCCGGGGCCATGCTGCCCGTCCACGGCGAACACCGGCGCGGCGGCGGCGGACTGGCCGTCGGCCGCGACGAGCCGGACTGCGCCGCCGTCCCGGGCCTGGCCGGCCTCGACCAGCTCTCCCGGCGCCACGCGCGGCTGCGCTGGATCGACGGCGCGCTGCACGTCGAGGACCTGGACTCGACCAACGGCACGTTCGTCGACGGTCGCCGGATCACCGGCCCGACCCGGATCGGGCCGGGGCAGCGGCTGCGGTTCGCGATGGACGTGGACGCCCAGGTGATCGAGATCGACGAGTTCGGCGCTCCCCGGTGAGCCGGGGGCGCGAGGAGGAGAGCGGCGCGATGGCCGACACACCGCCGGAGCCGAGCCCGCCCACCCGCAAGCAGGGCCGCGGGCAGGCGAACGGCCGGGGCCGCGTCCCCGGCCAGTCCCCGCAGCGGGGTCAGGGATCCGGCGACACCCCAGCCGAGAGCCCGCGCACCCGCGTCCAGCGCGGCCCCGGCGGCCCGAACGGCGGGGCCGCCGACGCGGCGGGCCCGCGTACCCGGGTGCAGCGCGAGCGTCCGGATCCGGTGTCTGCCCCGGCGCCCGCGGACGGGGCGAGCCCGCGTACGCGCGTGCAGCGGGAGCGTCCGGAGCCGGCTCCTGCCCCGGCGCCCGCCGACGGGGCGAGTCCGGGTACCCGCGTGCAGCGCGGCGGCCGCACCCGGGTCCAGCGCCCGGGCGGCCCCACCGGCCGACCCGGCCCGGCCGGCTCCGCCGACGCGGCCACGCCCGACGGGGCCGCGCCCGCCGACCATCCCGCCACCACCCCGCCGACCGCCGACCCGGCCGGGGCCTTCCCCGCCGCCCTCACCGACCGCTACCACCCGCTGGGCCCCGTCGGCTCCGGCAGCGAGGGCACCGTCTGGCACGTCCGCCGCGCCGACGGTGGCGGCGACGCGGCCGTGAAGGTCGGCAATCCCGGCGTCCGGGCGGACACCGACCTCCTCGCCCACCTCGCCGGCGGCCCCGCCTTCCGCCGCCACGTCCCCGAGATCCTCGGCCACGGCCGGGTCGAGCACGCGGGCGCGCTCTGCGACTGGATGGCGATGGAGTACCTCCCGGTCACCCTGGCCGACCACGTCGCCGAGCTGCGCACCCGGCGCCGGCTGGACCGGCCCGGCGAGACCGAGCGGATCATCCGCGAACTGGTCGACCTGCTGGCCTTCTGGCAGACCACCGTCGCGCGCAACCCGGTCGACTTCAAACCCGCCAACATCCTGGTCCGCCCGGCCGGGAAGGACGGCCGCAACGCCGCCCAGTTCGTGGTGGCCGACTTCGGCGGCGTCGCCAAACTCACCGCCAGCCGCCGCTTCTCCACCGACATGCAGGTCACCGTCGCCTACATGGCGCCGGAGCAGCTCGCCGGCCACAACCACCCGGCCGGCCCGTGGTGGGCGCTCGGCACGATCCTCCACGAGGTGTTCACCGGCGCCGGCCGCTACCGCCGGGCGGACGGCGGGCTGATCAGCGACGAGGCGCTGCAGATCCGGCTGGTGATGGACGCCGAGGTGGACGTCTCGGCGATCGCCGACGAACGGCGCCGCCTGCTGCTCCAGGGGCTGTTCACCAAGGACCCGGCCGACCGCTGGACGGCCGACCAGGTCCGCGCCTGGCTGGCCGGCGGCAGCCCGGAGGTGGTCCGC
This sequence comes from Kitasatospora sp. NPDC056184, assembly GCF_042268405.1. NCBI lineage: Bacteria > Bacillati > Actinomycetota > Actinomycetes > Kitasatosporales > Streptomycetaceae > Kitasatospora > Kitasatospora sp. NPDC056184. Next base: position 277,994 of record NZ_JBHJUI010000010.1, read on the forward strand.
AGCCGGGTCGACCCGCCGCCGCCCGGGTCGGCGGCGACCGGGCCCGCGCACCGTCCGATCGCCTTCCGCGGCGAGGACTTCCACGACCCGGCCGCGCTCGCCGAGGCGCTGCTCGGGCGGTCGGCGGACGCGGCGGCGTGGCTGGTCAGCGGCGGGGCGCGGCGGCTGCGCGACTGGCTGCGGGACGAGGTCAAGGACACCGTCCTCGACCTGCACTACCTCAAGGACGTCGAACGCGGCACCCCGGCGGAGAAGTCGGCGGCGGCCTCCCGGGCCGTGCTGGCGCTCGGCGCGGCGTTCGCGCCGCAGGCCGTCCCGTACGTGCGGGACCGCCGGGTGGACGCCGCGGGGCTGGCGCAACTGGCGGGGGAGGCGGACGGGTTGGCGTTCGTCGACGAGCTGGTCGCCGCCGGGTTGCCCGGGCTTGCCGCCCGCTTCCACTGCGGACACACCGCCTGCCCGGAGCGGGCCTGCGCCCGGCTGCTCGGGCTCACCGAACTGGCGGCCGTGCTGAACGCGGTCGAGCGCGAGGCGCGGAGCCTCCGCGGCCGGCTGACCGCGAACGAGCGCAAGACCGCGCGGCGTTGGGCGCTGGTGCTCACCGTCCAGCCGGACCAGCAGCGGCGCGCGGTCGTTCGGCGGATCTCCGCGCTGCCCGGCCCGCTGGCCGGACTGCCCCCGCGCGTCCACACGGCGGTCGCGGCCGTCGGCGGAGCGGCGGGTGCCGTGGTCGCACGGGTGCGCGGCGGTGGGCGCGGAGCGTTCGGCCGGAGCTGGTCGGAGCTGAGCCGCCGGGCGTTCGCCGCCGACCCGGCCACGGCCGACGGCCGGGGCGTGCTCGCCGCGGCGGCCGTGCTGCACGTGCGCAGCGTCCGGGCGGAGGGCAGGGGGAGCGGCCGCAACCGGGGGGCGTGGAAGGCGGACCTGCGCGCCTGGTGGGGCGGCGCACGCAGCGTGCTGCCCCGGCGCGCGGTGGCGGGCGTGCTGCTGTTCCTCGCGCTCGGCATCACCGTCTGGGCGGGCACGGTCTGGCGGTCCGCCGTCGACTTCGGCGCGGGCGCGCAGCTGCTGCCCGACGGCCCGTTCGACGGCCCGCTGCGGACGGCGGGCGAGGCGTCGGCGCGGGCGACGGCGGGTCAGCTCGGCGCGGCGCTGGTCGCGGCCGTGGCGGTGGCCGCGTTCCCGGCCCGGATCGGACGGCGGGTGCTGTTCCTCGCCGTCGCGGCCTCCTTCGCCGTCGGCTACCTGCACCTCGGACCGCCGATGACGGTGCTCAGGCCGCCGCAGGAGGTGGTCGACCGGGTGGTCATGTTCGAGGGAGGGATGGGGAGTTGGGCGGGCGTCGGCGCGATGGGTGCGGTCGTGCTCGCACTGTTCCTCAACGGCCGCTCGGCGCGCTGGCTGCTCGGGCCCGCCCACGCGGCCTCGGAACGGGCGGCCGGTGACCGCCGCCGCCTCGCCGCCCGCCGCCGGCCGGCCCGCGCGGGCGACACCGCCGCCTTCCGCGAGCGGCTGCTGTTCGGCCTCGGCGGGACGGTGGTGCTGATCCTGCTGCTGTGGGCGGCGGTCGAGGTCCGGCTGGCCGTCGTCGACCGGGACCACTACCCCAAGCCGGAGTCCTGGGGCACCGGCGTGATCGGTGCCGCCTACCAGGCCGACTACCTGCTGTTCCTCGCCGCCCTCGCCTTCCTCGCGGCCTGCGCCACCCCCCAGGCCGCCCGCCGCCTCCTGGCCGCCGCCGCGCTCGGCACCGTCGCCCTCGGCGCCTGGCCCCCGCCCCTCGGCCCCCTCGAAGCCCTCCGCATCCCCGTCCTGGCCCCCTGGTTCCGCTCCCTCGCCACCCTCTGGGGCCACCAGGCCTTCTGGGCCGCCCTCCTCCTCATGCTCCCCCTCGCCTGCTACCTCGCCCGCTGGACCACCCGCCACTTCCCCACCCCCACGGAATAGGAAGTCGGCCCGCCCGACTTCCCCCTCCGCCTCGCCGCCGACTACCGGGCACCAGGGAAGTCGGACCCGCCGACTTCCTGCTCCCGCCCCACTATCTACTCGCATAGATTCCAGGTCGGTAGGCGGCGGGCCCGGCTTCCGGTGCGCGCGTTCCCCTCCCGCCGCCGCTCGCCCCCGAGGGGGGACGGGGCCCGTAACGGCGTGGGGGGGGGGGGGGGGGGGGCGGGCCCCCCCCCCCCCCGCGCGGGGGGGGGGGGGGGTTGATGTTG
>NZ_JBHJUI010000010.1:280219-325706 GCF_042268405.1 Kitasatospora sp. NPDC056184
GGGGGCCCCCCGGCGGGGGGGCGGGCGCCCCCCCCCCCCCCCCCCGCGGCCCGGGGGGGGGGGGGGCGGGGGGGGGGGGGGGGGGGGGGTCGGGGGGGGGGCCCCCCCCCCCCCCCCACGGGTCGGGGTGGCGGTTACTGCCTTCTGCGGCGGAGGCGGGTGGTCAGGAGGGTCAGGGCGGCGCCGGTGGTGAGGGTGGCGGCGGCCGCGGCGGCGGTGGTGGCGAGGTGGGAGCCGGTGTGGGGGAGGGAGGCGCGGGTGGTGGTGACGGTCGCCGTGGACGGGGGTGTCTCGACCCGCGGGCCGGCGGTCGCGCTCGCCGTGTTGGTGAGCGGGCCGCCCGCGGCGTCCTCCGCGCTGACGCGGTAGGCGGCGGCGCAGACCAGCCGCTCGCCGACCCCGAGGACCGCGGCGGGGCAGGAGACGGCGGAGAGCCGCCCGGAGCCGTTGAACGCGCCCTCCCGCACCGCGACGTCGTGCAGGGTGACGTTCCCCGTGTTGGTCAGCGTGAAGGAGTAGGTGACGGTCTCCCCGGCCGCCGCGCTGCCGCGGTCGGCGCTCTTGACGAGGCTCAGCCCCGGCGCCGGCGCGGCGGTGACGTCCGCCGTCGCGGGCGGGCTGTGCAGCGGGCTGCCGCCGGGCGGGGTGCCGAGCGCGACGGCGGTGTTGCGGACCACCCCCGCGTCCACGTCCGCCTGGGTGACGACGTAGGCGGTGGTGCAGATCAGCTGCTGCCCGGGCCGCAGCTCGCCCGACCCGGCCGGGCAGGCGATCGGCGGACGCTTGCCGGTGCCGGTGAACGCGGTCTCGACGGGGTGGACGCCGGTGAGCGTGACGTTGCCCGTGTTGGTGATCGTGTACGTGTAGACGACCTGCTCGCCGGCCTTGCCGACGCCGGTCGGGGCGGCCGCCTTCTCCAGGGTCAGCGCCGGCCGCGCGGTCTGCGGGACGGTCGCGGACGACGGCGGCGAGGTGACGGGCGCGCTGCCGCCGGGCGGGGTGCCGAGGGCGGCGGCGGTGTTGCGGACCACCCCCGCGTCCACGTCCGCCTGGCTGACCGTGTGCGTCGCCGTGCAGAGCACCTGCGCGCCGGGCGCCAGCGACGTCGCCGCGTCCGGGCAGACGGCCTGCGGGGCGGGCCCGGAGCCGGTCCACTCGGTCTCGTTCACGGTGACGCCGGTGAGCGTGACGTTGCCGGTGTTGGTCACCGCGTACGTGTAGGTGACGGTCTCCCCGACGACCAGCCGCTCCCGGTCGGCGGACTTGACCACGGTCAGCGCGGGCCTGCGGTCGGCGGTGACGGTGGTGCCGCCGGGCGGCGAGGTGACGGGGGTGGCTCTGCCGGGCGGGGTGCCGCCGGCGACGGCCGTGTTCTCGACCGAGCCGGCGTCGACGTCCGCCTGGGTGACGGTGTAGGTCGCGGTGCAGAGGAGGGTGCGTCCGGGCTCCAGCGTCATGCTGTCCCCGGGGCAGTTGAGCGGGGAGAGCGGCCCGGTGCCGGTGAAGGCGCCCTCGGTGACGGTGACGCCGGTGAGGGTGACGTTGCCGGTGTTGGTCACCGTGTAGGTGTAGGTGACGGTCTCCCCGGCGACCAGCCGCTGCCGGTCGGCGCTCTTCTCGACCACCAGGGACGGCCGCGGGACGAACGGCACCGCGGTGCTGCTCGGCGGTGAGGTGACGGGGGTGCCGCCGCCGGGCGGGGTGCCGCCGGCGGTCGCGGTGTTCTCGACCGAGCCGGCGTCGACGTCGGCCTGGGTGACGGTGTACTCGGCGGTGCAGGTGACCACCGCGCCGGGGGCGAGCGAGGCGGCCTCCGCCGGGCAGACGGCCCGCGGCGCCGGTCCGCGCCCGGTGAACGCCGTCTCGTCGACGCCCACCGCCGTCAGCGTCACATTGCCGGTGTTGGTGATCTCGAAGGCGTAGTGCAGCACCTCGCCGACCTGGAGCGCGCCGGTCTCGGCGGCCGTCTTGCGCAGCGTCAGGTGGGGCCGCGGCGGGGCCGTGACGGTGGCCGGGGCCTCGGGGGAGACCGGCCGGTCCAGCCCGGCGGGCGGGGTCGCGGTGGCGGTGGCGGTGTTGTCGATCCGCCCGGCGTCCACGTCGGCCTGGGTGACGACGTACCGCGCGGTGCAGGTGAGGACGGAGCCGGGGGCGAGCGGACTGCCCGGGCAGTCGACCTCGGGCGCCCCGCCGCTGCCGGTGAACGCCGTGTCGGTGACCTTGACGTCGGTGAGGGTGACGTTGCCGGTGTTGGTGACCGTGAACGTGTAGACGACCTGCTCGCCGGCCTTGCCGACGGTGGCCGGGTCGGCCTTCTTCACGAGGCCCAGGGCCGGCCGCGACTCGTGCGGGAGGATCACCGAGGACGGCGGCGAGGTGACGGGCGTGCCGCCGCCGGGCGGGACGCCGGTGGCCGTCGCCGAGTTGCGCAGGGTGCCGCGGTCGGCGTCCTGCTGGGTGACGGTGTAGTGCGCCGTGCACGTCACCGAGGCCCCGGGGGCGAGCGGGCCGCCGGGGCAGACGGCCTGCGGCGCGGGGCCGGAGCCGGTCCACTCGGTCTCGCCCACCGCGATCCCGGTGAGGGTGACGTTGCCGGTGTTGGTGACCGTGTAGGTGTAGGTGACGGTCTCCCCGGCGACCAACCGCTCCTTGTCGGAGGACTTGACGACGGTGAGCGCGGGCTCGCGGTCGGCGGTGACGGTGGTGCCGCCGGGCGGCGAGGTGACAGGCGTGCCGCCGCCGGGCGGGGTGCCGGTGGCGGTGGCGGCGTTGTCGATCCGCCCGGCGTCCACGTCCGCCTGGGTGACGGTGTACGTCGCCGTGCAGGTCGCCGAGCGGCCCGGTTCCAGCGTGGCGGGCGCGTTCGGGCAGGTGAGCGGGGAGAGCGGCCCGGTGCCGGTGAAGGCGCCCTCGTTGACGGTGACGCCGGTGAGGGTGACGTTGCCGGTGTTGGTCACCGTGTACGTGTAGGTGAGGGTCTCGCCGACGACCAGCCGCTGCTTGTCGGCCCGCTTGTCGACCTCCAGCGAGGGCCGCGGAGTGAACGGGACGACGGCGGTCGACGGATCGGAGGTGACGGGGGTGCCGCCGCCGGGCGGGGTGCCGGCGGCGGTCGCGGTGTTCTCGACCGAGCCGGCGTCCACGTCGGCCTGGGTGACGGTGTACTCGGCGGTGCAGGTGACCACCGCGCCGGGGGCGAGCGAGGCGGCACCCGCCGGGCAGACGGTCTGCGGCGGCGTGCCGCGTCCGGTGAAGGCCGTCTCGTCGACGCCCACCGCCGTCAGCGTCACATTGCCGGTGTTGGTGATCTCGAAGGCGTAGTGGAGCACCTCGCCGACCTGGAGCGCGCCGGTCTCGGTGACCGTCTTGCGCAGGGCCAGGCCCGGCCGCGGGGGCGCGGTGACGGTGGTGGAGGCCTCGGGGGAGACCGGTGGGTTCATGCCGGGCGGCGGGGTGCCGGTGGCGGTGGCGGTGTTGTCGATGCGTCCGGCGTCGACGTCCGCCTGCGTGGCGGTGTACGTCGCGGTGCAGGCCACCGAGGCGCCCGGGGCGAGGGTGCCGGGCGGGCAGACGACCTGGGGGGCGGTTCCGGTGCCGGAGAAGGACACCTCGTTCACGGCCGGGTCGGTGATCGCGAAGGTCCCGCTGTTGGTGACGGTGAACGTGTAGGTGATCCGCTCCCCGGCCCCGGCGATGGTGGCCGGATCGGCCGCCTTGGCCAGGGTGAGCGAGGGCGCCGGGGCGATGGTCAGCGGCCAGTCCTCGACCTCGCCGGAGTCGGCCATCCCGGTCGGGGCGTCCACGTCCGCCCGGTCGTACCCCAGGCGGAAGCGGCTCCAGGCCGGCCCGGCGACGACGCCCGCCGGCACCGTCCAGGTGAAGGTCACCGAGGCCTGGCCGGGTGCCACCGGTGAGGTGGCCCGCTCGGCGTCCCCGAAGACGCCGTCGCCGTTGAAGTCGATCCACGCCGCCGCGCGGGCCTGCGCGCCGATGCCCGCCACCGGGACCGTCACCGAGTACGGCCGGCCGGCCGTCCCGGCGGTCAGGGTGCCGAAGTCGGGGTCGAGGTCGTTCTCGTCGCCGTCCTTGCGGCAGGCCTGGGTGATCGAGGTGTCGGGGACGTCGGCGGTGACGTCCGGCCCGAGCGTCAGATCGCCGATGACGTGCGAGGCGTTGCCGTAGGAGGCGGGCGCGTTGGAGCAGTCGTCGCGGACGAGTGCGGACAGCGCCCAGGCGTCGCGGCCGTTGGTGGTCGAGTTCGGCCCGACGGCCACGGCCTCGGTGACGAAGTCGACGGCGAAGGTCAGCGAGGTGACCGTGCCCACCAGCGGTACGCTGCCGCAGCCCGCCCGCAGGGTGGCGTTCGCGTCCTGGCAGTTCGCCCGCGCGGTGCCGCTGCGGGGCCGGATCGTCCGCCCGGTGACCAGCAGGGTGGCGCCGGTGCTGACGGGGCCGATGGCGGCGGGGCGGTCCGAACCGGTGAGGGTCAGTTGGGAGTACGTGCCGGAGGTGAGGCCGCCGGAGCCGTTGACCCCGGCGCCCAGGCCGGCGAGGTTGAGCACCGGGTCGCGCACGGGGTGCTCGAAGGTGACGGTGAGCGTGCCCGCGGGGCAGACGGAGTCGGCCGGGCAGTTCTGCGCCGGCAGCGTCTGCACCTGGATCGCGTAGGCCCGCGAGGGGTCCACCGGCGGTTGGTAGTGCGCGGAGGCGGGGCTGCCGATGGAGCTCAGGGTGAGGCCGTTCTGGACCTCGATGTTGCCGGTGACGGCCGCCCGCACCGACAGTCCCGAGGGGAACGGGAGGTCGCGGTGGCCGTTGAAGCCCGGGCTGCCCGAACCCGGTCCGCTCGGCGCCTCGTAGGCGAGCGCCGGCGCGGCCCCGAGGACCACGGCGAGTGCGGCGAGCAGGGCGGCCAGGGCCCGGACGGGGGAGGGGCTCGGAGGTCTGCCGGTTCGGGACATGCTGCTGTACCACCTGTCGGACGGACGCGCCATGGGGGGAGGTGGTGGCCGCCGGGGCGTTCTGCCCGCGCGTCGGCCGCTCACCAGGGGTGACGCTTCCAGCGCGCACGGGCTTGTGGCCGGAGCAACGCGGGAGGTTCGCCCGGCCGGGTGCAGCCGTCCGGGTTCGCCCGGCCGGGCGTGCGGGACCTGCGCGGGGCCCGGCGGGGCCCGCGCCGCCGTCAGTGCGGCCGCAGGCCGGTGAGGACCACCTCCAGGACGCGTGCGCGGGCGGCCGGGTCGGGGCCCAGCTGCTCCAGGGCGGCGTTGGCGCCGACCAGCAGGGCGAGGAGCTCCGGCAGGGTCAGCTCCGGGCGGACGGCGCGGGCGCGCTGGGCGTCGCGCAGGAGGTCGGCCAGCAGCTCGCGGATCGCGGCCGAGGGGCCGCGCAGCGAGGTGTGGACGTCGATCCCGGCCGCCGCGAGGGCCTCGGCGAAGGCGGTCTTGCCGACCGACTGCTCGGCGATCAGCCGGAAGCAGGCGAACAGGGCGTCGGCGGGACCCGACTCGGCGGCGGCCCGGGCCGCCCCGGCCGCGATCACCTCCAGCCGGCGCACCATCACCGCCTCCAACAGGGCCTCCTTGGTGGGGAAGTGCCGGAACAGCGTGCCGACCCCGACGCCGGCCGCGCGGGCGATCTCCTCGGTCGGCACGCCGACGCCCCGGGTGGTGAACACCTCGGTGGCGGCGTCCAGCAGCTTGGCCCGGTTGCGGGCCGCGTCCGCCCGGAGCGGGCGGTCCTGAGTGCCGCTCAATTCTCCAACTCCCCTTCGTCGACGGCGGAAACGACGGACCTCCGCCCCTGGACAAGCGGAGCGGCGAGTCCGTATGGTCTAAACGGAGTCGCTGGTCCGGTTCCGGCGGCCGTGCATCGTTCCGGAGGTTGATCATGTCCGAAACACGGTCACCGCGCGAGGTGTTCCACGCGCTGCTCGACGGCATCACGGCGGGGCGGTTCGCCGAACTGGACGGGCTCTACGCCGAGGACGCCGTGGTGGAGATGGTGTTCGCGCCGGTCGGCCCGCGTCGGGTGGAGGGGCGGGCGGCCCTGCGGGAGCGGTTCCTCGCCGTCGGCGAGCACTCGCCGCTGGAGCTGGCCGCCCGCGACGTCGTGGTCCGCGCGACCGACGACCCCGAGGTGGTCGTCGCCGAGTGGGACTACCGCGCCCGCCACCGCACCACCGGGCGGGAGCTGACGGTGGCCAACCTCCAGGTGCTGCGCGCCCGGGACGGCCTCGTCGTGCACAGCCGGGACTTCCACGACCACGCCGCCCTCGCCGACCTGCTCGGCACTCCGCCGCAGCCGGCCGCGGAGTGACCGGAGACCTCAGCGCGCGAGGATCCGGCGGAGCCAGCGGATCCGCGCCTCACGGGCGTCCCGGCTGAGCGCCGCTCCGGGCGCGAAGGTGTCGAAACCGTGGAACGCGCCCGGCCAGACGTGCAGTTCGGCCTCGCCGCCGGCCCGCCAGAGCGCGTCGGCGTACGCCACGGCCTCGTCGCGGAAGGTCTCGGCCGAGCCCACCTCGACGTAGGCCGGGGGCAGTCCCGAGCGGTCCGCCGCCCGCGCCGGGGCCGCGTACGGCGGCAGGTCCGGGGCGCCCCGGCGTTCGCCCAGCGCGGCCCGCCAGGCGGTCGCGTTGGAGGTCCGGTCCCAGGTGTCGTGGCCGGCCAACTGGTGGGCGGAGAAAGTGTCGTTGCGGTCGTCGAGCATCGGGCTGAGCAGCAGCTGTCCGGCCGGGACCGGACCGCCGCGGTCACGGGTCAACAGGGCGAGCGCCGCCGCGAGGCCGCCGCCCGCGCTCTTGCCCCCGACGACGATCCGCCCGGCGTCGACGCCCAGCCGGTCCGCGTGCCCGGCCGTCCAGCGGAGCCCGGCGAAGCAGTCCTCCACCGCCGCCGGGTACCGCGCCGCCGGTGCCAGGCGGTACTCGACGGAGACCACGGCGAGGCCCAGCGGCTCAGCCAACTCCCGCAGCAGGCGCGGGAGTACGGACCAGGCGTTGCCCGTGACCAGCCCGCCGCCGTGCAGGTAGTAGAGCAGCGGCAGCGCCCCGCCCGCCCCGGCGGGCCGCGCGCTCACCAGCCGAACGCCCCGCGCGTCCAGCTCCGCCACCTCGAACCGTCCGCCGTCGCGCAGCGCCGCCACGGTGGGCCGGGGGCGGGCGGCGGCGTCCCGCTCCTGCCACGCGGCGAGGTTCTCCGGGGTGAGCGGCTGCCGGGCGCCCGCCCCCGCGGCCGTCAGCGCGGCCCGCAGCTCCGGATCGAACGGAGGGGGAGGCGCGGCCCGGCCGTCCGCCGCCCCGCCGTCCCCCGCAGGACCGTCCCCCATGAACGCCCCCTCACCTACCCGCCGGACGCCCCGGCGGCACCCGCCTGCCCAGCTTGGCAGCTCCGCCCCCGGCCGCGGGGCCGGAGCGGGGAATCGGCCCGTCCGGCCTCCCGCTCCGGCACCCGGGGCTGTCAGCGCGACGGGAGGTCGTAGACGTGGTCGGGCGTGACGATGCCCGTGATGGCCCGGCCCAGCAGGGTGCTGGGTTCGGCGCCGTCGACGGTGACGTCGGAGTTGAGCAGCACGACCAGGGTCGCGCGCTCCTCCGGCAGGTAGACGGTGAGGTTCTGGTAGCCGAACAGCGAGCCGGCGTGGCCGGTCCAGCCGTGGATGTTGAAGATCCCGAGCCCGTACCCCGTGTCGGTGACGCCGGTGGGCAGGAAGTCGAGGCGCTGCGCCTGCGTCCCGGGCGACAGCAGCGTGCCGGTGGCGAGGTCCCTCGCCCACCGGCCGAGGTCGCGCAGGTCGGAGACCAGCGCGCCCGACGCCCAGGACGACGACGGGCTCCAGTGCGTGGAATCGGTGACCTCGCCGTTGGCGGTCTGGTTGGTGTAGCCGTGGGCGTACGGCGCGGGGAGCTCGGTGCCGTGCGGGAAGACGGTGCGCCGCAGCCCGCTGGGCGCGATGACCCGGCCCTGGACGAAGTCCTCCAGGCTCCGGCCGCTCACCCGCTCGACCAGCCGGCCCAGCAGGAGGTAGTTGGTGTTCGAGTACCGGAAGCGCTCGCCCGGCGTGAACTCGTTGTCGTGCCGGTAGGCGTACGGGAGCAGTTCCTCGGGCGTGAAGACCCGCTGGGGGTCGTCGAGGAACGCGGCGATGAAGTCGGTGTCCTCGGTGTAGTCGGGCAGGCCGCTGCGCATGTCGAGCAGGTCGCGCACCCGGATCTCCTCGCCGCCCGGGACGCCGTCGAGGTACGCCGCGATCGGGTCGTCGAGGCCGACCAGGCCCTCGTCCACCAGCTGCAGCACGGCGGTGGCGGTGAAGGTCTTGGTCACGCTGCCGATCCGCACGGTCATCCGGTCCGTCATGGGCGCGCCGGTCTCCTTGTCGGCGACGCCGAAGGCCCGCAGGTAGGCGCCCCGGCCGGGCATCCACAGGCCGACCTGCACGCCGGGGATGCCCGCCTGCCGCATCACCCGCTGGATCGCCGCGTCGAGCTGCTTCTGGAGCGCCGGGCTCAGTTCGGGGGTGCCGCCGGCGTCCCCGGCGGCCGTGGCGGCTGCCGTGGTCACGGGCGCGGGTCCGGCGGCCGGTGCGGCGCCGAGCGTCAGCGGCACGAGCGTGGCGACGGCGAGCACGGCCGCGGCGAGCGCGCGGGTCGGGGAGCGTCTTCTCATGGTGCGGGGCCTCTCTGCGGTTCGGAGGGGGTCTGCTGAGCCGATCGTCGGCGACGACCGGCCGACGGGCCGTCCGTCCGAGGCACGGGCCGGGTGAAAGGACCGGTGTTCCATCCGATCGGCCCTGCGAACGGTCCCGTCGACGGGTCAGCCGCCCGCCGGACGGCGTTGCGATCGGCGCAGCGCCGGGAGCTGTAGCGGCGGCGCCCGCCCTCGGCCTGCTCCGCTACACGACCGGCGGCTACACCCCCGCCCGGACAGTCCTCGCGGCCGCCACCGCCCTGGCCGCGGCCCTCACCGTCCGGGCCTGGCCGCCGGGGTGGCCCAGGCCGCGAGGGCGGCGAAGTCCCCGGCGGTGAGGCCGATCCGGGGGTCGACCCGGTGGAGCAGGGCCGGGCCGCCGTGGTGCGCGCGGACCCAGGCGCGGTCCGCGTCGGTGATCTGGTCGTCCACCCAGGCGAACGGCCGGCCGGCCGCCCACGCGACGATGTCGGGCGTCTTCCAGAACACCCCTCCGTCCGGCTGCGGTCGGGGCTCGGACCAGGTGATGACGGGGAGCGCGGGAAGTCCCAGCAGGGGCGCGAGGAAGTCGTTGGCCTCGTGTTCCCACGTCGTCGCCCACACGAGGTCGAACGGCAGCGCGGCCAGGGCGGGCCCGTGCTCCGGGTCGAGCCAGACGCGCAGGGGTTTGGCGGGCTTGTCGGGAAGCCCGTAGGCGGTCAGCCGGCGGCGCTCGGCGGCCTCCCAGCGCGGCGTCAGCAGCCGGTGCGTGCCGTAGCCCTCGGGGCGCCGGTGGGGCTTGGCCGCGTACGGGTTGAGCGGTCCGTCGACGTCCAGCAGCAGCGGCGGTCGCATCGTGCACCCCCTCGGTGTCGTCCGTGCACCGTAGCGGCCGGAGGGCGGTGCGACCAGCGGATTTCCGCCTCCCCGAGGGGCTGTCCCCTCGGCCGTGACGAGCCGTGTGATAGCGTCGCTCCCTTCTCCGGTACGCCGGATGAGGTCCTCCGCAGGTGCCCGTGACCACACCTTCCCAGCATCTCCAGACCGCGCTCGACGCGCTCGACGCCGCCTTCGCGCCGCTCTCCGAGACCCCGTTCACCGTCGGCGGCTGCACGTCCTGCTACACCGGGGCCGATCTCGAAGCCCTCGCGGGCCCCGTGCACGGGGTGCCGGACGAGCTGGTCCCCTCCGTCGCCGCCGAAGTGGCCGACCACTGGGACGACTTCGCCGCCCTGTACCGACGGATGACACCCCGGATCGTCCGCCTCCTGGTCACGGGCCGGCTGCACGTCGACCACGGGCTGGTCGCCTCCCGGCTGCTCGCGGCCGGCTGGCAGGACTGGCCGGCACCGGAACGGCGGGCGCTGGAGCGCGTCTGGGGGGCCTGGTGGCGGTCGACCCTGCACGCGTACCCGGCCGTCGACTCCGTCACCGCCGTCCTGGAGGCGGTCTCCGTCAGCACGGGAAGCCTCGCGCCGTGGCTGGCCGTCTGGGCCGGAACCCGGACCGAGGCGGCGGACCGCCACCTCGACGACGCGCTCGACGAGTGGCTGGTGGAGTGGGGCATCGCGGATCTCCGGCTCGGCTTCTACGACGAACTGCCCGCCGGGCCGGAGCTGGTGAGCTGGCTGCTCTCGCTGGAGGCGGGCCGGATCGGCGCCGCCCAGCTCTTCGAGGTCGAACGCATCGCGTACTGCTGAGGTCGGCGGTCGGGGGAACGGCGGGGACGGGGAGGGGAGTCCGGTGGCGGTGGAGGACGAGGCGCGGGCGCTGCTCGGGCGGGGGCGGCGGCTGCTGGAGGAGCACGACGCGGCCGACGACCCGCGGCGGGCCGCCCTGGCGTTGTCCGGGGCGCTCACGGCGTTCTCGGCGGCGCGCAGGATGGTGGAGGAGGCGGGGGCCGGTGGGCCGGCGGGGACGCCGGCCGAGGCACGGTTCCTGGTCGGGGTGACGCTCTCGGCGCGCTACTGGAAGGCCGTCGGGCAGCCCGAGTTCACCGAGGACGAGGGGATCCGCGGCGCCGTGCTCGCCGAACGGGCCGAGGCGGTCGATCTGTTGACGCTCACGGTGGCCGCGTACGACCGGGGCGCGCCGGAGTGGGCGGAGGCGGCCCTGCAGCTCGGGATCCTGCTGCACGCGCGCTTCGAGGACGGTGCGACCGCCGGCGTCGCCGATCCGACGGCCCGTCCGGACGACCTGGACCGGGCGATCGAGGCCCTGCGGCTGAGCTGCCCCGTCCCGGTGCCACCCGGCCCCTGGTCGGCGGCCGGGGAGGACGAGGCCGGGGCAGCGCAGGCCGCGTACGAGGCGCAGCACCCCGCGGCGCTCGCCACCCTCGGCTGCGCCCTCGCCGACCGCGCCGGGCGCGAGCACGCCGCGGCCGACCGTGCGGCCGCCGACGCCGTGCTGCAGGGCTTCCTCGACCGGTTCCACCCGGCGCCGTGGAGCGGGCCCGGCGGTCCGGACGGAGCGGAGGATCTCGCGGACCCGATCGAGCTGGAGGTGCGCGGGCGCCTCGTCCGGCTGCTGCTGGACGAGCCGGAGGGGGGCACGGACGCGCGGGGCCCCGACCGGGCCGTCGCCCACCTGGAGAGGATCGTGGCCGCCACCGCTCCCAGCTCCCCCCACCGGCTGCCCGCCGCCCTGCGCCTGGTCGGCCTGTACTGTTCCGGAGGCGACGGGGACGGCGACACCGCCCATCAGCTCGACCGGCTGCGCGAACTGCGCGGGCTCTTCCCGCCCGAGCATCCGCTCGGCGGGACGGTGCGCTGGCTGCTCGGTGACACCCTCTCCGGCCTCTCTCAGCGGAAGGGGTACACCGCGAGCGCCGAGGCCCGCGAAGGTGTCGAGGTGCTGCGCGAGGGCGTGGCGGGCATGGCCGAGGACGACCCGGTGCGGCCCGCCGCGCACGGGGTGCTCGGCACGCTCGTCAACGCGCTGCGCCAGCACGAGCCGCAGGCGTACGGCGTCGAGGAGGCCCTGCACCACCTCACCCGGGCGCTGGACACCATGCAGGAGGAGGAGTTGGGCGGCCTGCACCGCGGCGACGTCCTCCACCACCTCGCCCACGCCACCTTGGCGAAGGACGAGTTCTCCACCGACCGGGCCGAGTTGGACCGGGTGATCGGCCTGCTCGACGCCGCCCGCGCGCGGTCCTCGCCGGACAGCCGCCGACCCGGCCACCACCCGGACGGCTCGCTGGCGGCGGCGATGGGCAAGCGGTTCGCGCTCACCGGCGCCGTCGGCGACCTCGAAGCGGCGATCCGCCACCAGCGCGCCGCGTTCCGCCGGGCGGACCCGGACGACGCCAACCGGGTGGTCTACCTGGAGAACCTCTCCGTCAACCTCTACCAGCGCTACGTCGCCGCCGGTGATCCGCGGGACCTGGAGGCCAGCCGCCGCTACACCGAGGAGGTGCTCGCCCATCTGTCGGTCGCCGAACACGCGGGTCTGGAAAGGCTCGTGGCCACCGAGCGGCCGATTCTCGAACGGACCAGGGTGCTGCTGGAGTTCCAGGAGACCGCGGCAGCCAGTGACGTCCCCGGCATGGTCCGGGCGGTGGAGGCGCTGGAGCAACTGGTCGCGGCCGTGCCCGAGGACGACCCGCTGCGGCTGCCGGCCCTCGGCGACCTGGGCGCGGCCCTGTTCGTCCTCGCGCTCCACGGGCGGACGGACCTGCTGGCGAGGGCGATCGGACTGATGACGGAGGCGGCGGAGCGGACCCCGGCGGGGCACCTGTACAAGCCGTTCCTGCGCCTGCGGGCCGCCGCCGCCCTCGGGGCGCTCGCCATGGGCGGTACGGAGGCCTCGTTCTCCGAGCACCGGGCCGAGACCGCCCTGCGGTACCTCGACGACTTCCTCACCGACACCGGAGCCGACCCGGCCGGCCTGGAGGGCTCCCGTGCCCACCTGATGCGGGCGGTCCTGCTGCTCGCGCGCTACCGGCGCGCGGGCCGGCCGGAGGACGCCGCCGGGGCGCTGGCCGCGGCCGGCGCCGTTCGCGAAGGGCTGCGGCACGGGGCGCCGACCCAGTTGCTGGCGGCGGCGACCTGGATCACCGCCGTGGCCCACCGCGCGCGGCTCGGTCCGGGGGACCGGCAGGCCGCCCACGAGGCCGGGCTGGCCACCTTGCGGCAGACGGCCGCCGCCACCCTGCTCCAGGCATCGGCGGCCCCGGCCCTCGTGCTGGCCCGGGAGAGCGCGACCCGCGCGTTGACCATCGCCCGCTGGCACCTCGCCGACAGGGAGGAGGCGCCAGGGGGCGCCGATTCCGATCTGCCAGCCGCCGTCGCCGTGCTGGAACTGGGCCGGGGCCTCGTCCTGCACGCCTCCACCGCCACCACCGACGTCCCGGACCTGCTGCGCGCCGCCGGACATCCGGACCTCGCGGACGCGTGGCTGTCCGGCGGCACCCACCGGGACGGACCGGCCGCCGACGCCTTCGGATTCGACGCCCTGCTCGGCCTGCCCGGAACCCTGCTCGACTCGCTCCCCGGCGGCGCCGACATCCCCGTCCCGGACGACCTGCGCCGCCGCGCCCTCACCGCCCTCGCCGCCTCCCCGGCCGGGGAGGCGCTGATGGGGCCGCTGCCGCTGGAGGAGATCGCCCGCAGCCTGCGCGCGGCCGGCGCGGACGCCCTGGTCTACCTGCTGCCGCCGGGCGCCGGACGCAGCGGCGACGCCCTGCTGATCACGGCTGCCGAAGGCGGTGCCGCGCACCTGCTGCCGCTCACCCTGGTCAGCTCCGAAGCGCTCGGACGGGGTGGCCCGTTGGCGTCCTACCGGCACGCGCACCGCGACCGGCAGGCCACCCTCGACACCCTGCCGCCCCGCCACCCGGAACGGGCCGCCGCCCGGCGCCGCTGGCAGGCCACCCTCGCCGAACTCTGCGACTGGGCGGGCACCGCGGCGCTGCGCCCGCTGCTGCGCCACCCCGCGCTGCGGGCCGCCGTCCGGCGCGGCCCGCAGGCGCCGCCGCGGCTGGTCCTGGTGCCGTTCGGCGAGCTCGGCGGCATCCCCTGGCACGCGGCGCTGCTGAGCAGCGGGCTGCGGGACGGCGGCCGGCCGGTGCGGGCCGTGGAGCGGGCGGCGATCTCGTACGCGGCCTCCGCGCGGCAGTTCTGCGAGGTGGTCCGCCGGCCGCGGCTGCCGCTGGCCGAGCGGCCGGTGATCGTCGGGGACCCGACCAGGGAGCTGATGTTCGCCGAGGCCGAGGCCGAGTACCTGCACGCCGACCACTACCCGCACGGCACGCTGCTCGGCTACGTCGAGGACGCGGTGGGGGCGGGCACGCCGGCCGAGGTGCTGGCGGCGCTGCCCGCGCCCGGGCGGGCCGGGGCGTCCGTCCTCCATCTGGCCTGCCACGCGCTGCCGTCGGAGCGTTCGCCGCTGGACGCCTACCTCGGTCTGGCACCCGACCCGCGGGCTGCGGACCGGCTGGGGCGGCTGCCGGTCGGCGACATCCTGCGCCAGGCCCAGGGCCGGCCGCCGGACTCACCGGGCGGCCTGGTCGTGCTGGACGCCTGCGTCAGCGACCACACCGGCGGGGACGTGGACGAGGCGCTGACGCTCTCCAGCGCCTTCCTCGCCGCCGGGGCGACGGGGGTGGTCGGCTCGCGCTGGGAGGTGGTGGACGACATGGTGTGCGTGCTGATGTACGTCCTCCACGGCCGCCTCGCCGCGGGGGACCCGCCGGCCGAGGCGCTGCGGCGCACCCAGCTGTGGGCCCTGGACCCGGACCGAAGCCTGCCGCCGGGCGCGCCGCCCGAGCTCGTCTCGCTGGCCCGCCGCGACCCCGGTGCGCTCGACGTCTGGGCGGCCTTCGTCTACCAGGGCGGCTGACGGGCGCGCCGTCAGGGGAGGTCGTGGGCGCCGGCGGTTCCGGCGAGGTCGGCGGCCGCGGCGAGCAGGGCGGCGGCCTCGTCGCGCCGGTCCTGCTGGGTGGCGAGGTGTCCGGGGCCGGCCGGGTCGGCCGCCCCGCCGGGCGGGAAGCCGAGTCCCCTCCGCAGGCGGGTGGACTCCTCCAGCCGGCCGCGGGCCAGGGCGAGTTCGGTCTCGGCCTCGTCCAACCCCTGCTCGACGCAGGAAGCCCTGGTCGTGCGCCGATCGTGGCCGCGCTCGCTACGTCGTGCGCATGGCGGCGACGGCGGTCATCCGGGCGACCCGGCGGGCGGGGAGGACGGCGGCGGCCAGGCCGGTCAGGACGGTGAGGGCGACGGCGCCGAGGACGGGGAGGACGGGCGGGCCGCCGAGGGTGCCGAGGGTGGCGGTGACGGAGCGGGCGCCGGCCCAGCCGTAGCCGAGGCCGAGGGCGGTGCCGAGCAGGGCGGTGGCGAGGGAGAGCAGCAGCGCCTCCAGGGTGAGCATCCGGCGCAGTTGGGTGCGGGTCATCCCGATGGCGCGCAGCATGCCGATCTCCCGGGAGCGTTCGCTGATGCTGAGGACGAGCGCGGCGGCGACGCCGAGGCCGGCGATGACGACGGAGAAGCCGAGCAGGGCCATCGAGATCAGCATCATCCGGTCGAGCAGCGAGCGCAGGCTCTCGGCCTGGGCGGCGGTGTCGGTGACGGTGAGTCCCGGGTGGGCGGCGAGGGCGCGGTCCACGGCGCGGCGGGCGGTGGGGCGGTCGGTGCCGGGGGCGGGGGTGATCCAGAGGGTGGTGGCGGGGGCGCCGGGGGCGATCCGGTCGAGGGTGGCCGGGGTGACCAGCAGGGTGGCGCCGCTCTGGAGGGCGAACGGGAGGGGGCTGCGGCCGGGTTCGACGCGCAGGGCGCTGTCGGGGCGGCCGTCGGCGCCGGCCACGGTGAGGGTGCGGCCGTCGTCGAGGCCGCCGAGGGCGGTGGCGTCGGTCAGGGCGCGGGCGCGGTCGAGGTCGTCGGCGGTGGGGTTGAGCCGGGCGGGGTCGGCGGCGGCGACCACGGTGTCGCGGCCGTCGACGCGGACGGTGGCCGAGCGGACCGGTGTGACGGAGAGTTCGCGCGCTCCGGTGAGCGCCGTGAGCGCCCCGGCGGGCACGGCGCTTCCGGCCGGGCCTCCGGCGCTCCCCACGGCGCTCGTCGCCGAGAACACGCCGGGCTGGCGGGCGGAGACCAGGGGCACCAGCGAGTTGGAGGTGATCTCCAGCGTGGTGACGGCGCCGACCATCATGGTCACCCCGAGCAGCAGCGCGGAGCCGGTGGCGCCGGTGCGCAGCGGGTTGCGGCGCAGCTGCTGGGTGGCGAGCCGGCCGGCGGTGCCGCCGAGCCGGCGGGCCGGGGCGCCGAGCAGGGCGACGGTGGCGGGCAGCAGCCGGTGGGCGAGCCGCAGGACGCCGAAGAAGCTCGCGATGGCGCCGACGGTGACGGCGAGCAGCGAGAGCGGCGGCGCGGCGAGCGTGCCGGCCACCACCAGCGCGGTGCCCGCCACCAGCAGGAACACCGCCCACGCGGTGGCCCGCAGACGCGTGCCGGCGCCGCCCGTGGTGCCGTGCCCGCCGGCGTCGAGCGCGGCGATCGGCGGGACGGCGGAGGCGGCCTTGGCGGGGCCGCGGACCGCGAGCAGGGTGAGCAGGACGCCGAACAGCGCGGCGAGGGCGCAGACCAGCGGCGAGGGGGTGAGCGAGAGGTGGACCGGGCCGAGGTCGGCGGTGGCGGCGACGGCCTGGCCGGCGGCGCAGACGCCGAGGCCGAGCAGGACTCCGGCGGCGGAGGCGCCCGCGCCGAGCAGCAGGCCCTGACGGCGGATCATCCGGCGGACCTGGGCGCGGTCGGCGCCGATGCAGCGCAGCAGCGCCAACTGGCGGGTGCGCTGGGCGAGCACGACGGTGAAGGTGTTGCCGACGACCATCCGGGCGACCGCGAGCGCGATCAGCACGAAGGAGAGCGCGGCGACCAGCACCACGCCGTACAGGGTGCCGCTCGCCCGGGTGGCGTTCCGCACGGAGACCTCCCGGGTGTGCACCTCGGGGGCGGTGCCGCCGGTGCCGAGCGCCTCGCGCAGCGCGTCGACGGTGCGGGTCGCGGAGGTGCCGGGGGAGAGGCGCAGGTCGAGCTGTTCCGCGGCGGCGCCGACGGCGTACCGGCCGACGGCGCTCTCGGGGACGCCGATGACGGGGTGTCCGGAGAGGCTGGGGGCGCCGCGGCCGTCGAGGGTGCCGGTGAGCCGGGCGGTGGTGGGGGCGCCGTCGGCCCCGGTGAGCCGGACGTCCGCGCCGGGGCGGACGCCGAGGCGCTGCGCTGTGTCGGCGTCGAGCAGCACCTCGCCCGGTCCGGTGGGCCACTGCCCGGACGTGAGCAGCTGCCAGCGCAGGGCGGGGTCGGCGGCGACGGCGCTGACCGCCGCGTCCGCGTCGAGCGGGCGGCCGTCGGCGGTCAGCAGCCCGCCGCGGCCGGTGAGGCGCGGGGCGAGCGCGGCGACCCCGGGCACCTGCCGGGCGCGCTCGGCGGCGGCGGTGTCGAGTCCGCCGCCGGCGAGCGGGCGGGTGATCTGGACGTCCGCGGGGCCGACCTCGGCGGCCGCGGACTGGCTGAAGGAGTCGACCAGGGCGCCGCTGCCGCTGACCGAGGCGATGAGGAAGGCCACGCCGAGGGCGATGGCGGCTCCGCTGAGGACGAGCCGGCGCAGCTGCCCGCGGAGCTCGGCGAGGGTGTGGCGGTAGGTGGTCATCGTTCCCGGTCTGTCGTCGCGCGGCCGGTGGCCGGCCCGTTCTCGCTGGTCACCGGCGGTGTCCCCGGTGATCGGCTTCGAGCCTAGGGGCCGGGTCGGGCCCGTCCGGTCGGCGGAAGGTCGCGTTCATGATCACTCCGATGGCGGAGGACGGGACCGCGCTCCTCCTCCTCGCGGGGTACGCCGACCCCGACCGGGGTCGGTTGTCCCGGGGCGTCCCCACTCGTCCCATTGGTCACTCCGGCCCCAGCAGTCAAGGTGGTCCAGACCATTGACGCTCCGTGCGGGGGCTTCCTAGCATGATCGACGTTGCGGCGGCCGTACGGGGGCCCGCCGCCGATCCGCCGAGCGCGCTACTCCCTCCCACCCTGCGGGCATGTGGCCGGGCGTTGTCCGAGTTACCGCCGTTCCGCCGTGAGGCGAGTGCCGAGGAGTGTCATGCCCGCGACCACCCAGGAGTCCGTCCACGAACCCGGCGGAAGCGCCGAACCCGCCCGGGACACGGGCCGGTCCGCGTCGTCCGTCCTCACCGTGGGCCAGGAACGGCTCTGGTTCCTCGACCAGCTGGACCCGGGCGACCCCTCCTACAACATCCCGCTCGTCCTGCGCCTCACCGGCGAGCCCTCGACGGAGTCGCTGCGCGCCGCCCTCGACGGCGTGGCGGCCCGGCACGAGGCGCTGCGCACCCGCTTCCCCGCCGAGGACGGCCGGCCCGCCGCCGTCGTCGACCCGCCCGGGCCCGTCCCGCTCGACCTCGCCGACCTGCGCGGACGGCCGGAGGAAGAGGTGGCCGCCGCCCTCGCCGAGCGCGTCAACCGCGGCTTCGACCTCGCAGCAGGGCCCCTGCTGCGCGCCGCCCTGCTGCGCACCGGCGAGCGGGAGCACGTGCTCTGCCTGGTGCTGCACCACATCGTCGCCGACGGCTGGAGCCTCGGCCTGCTGCGCACCGAACTCGCCGACCGCTACGCCGCCCACCTCGCCGGCGGCCCGCGGCCCGAGCCGCCCGCACCGCCCTCCTACGCCGCCCACGCCGCCGCCGAACGCGCCTGGCTGGCCGGGCCGGAGGCCGCCGAGGCGCTCGCCCACTGGCGCGAGCGCCTGGCCGGCGCGCCCGCCCTCGACCTGCCGCTGGACCGGCCCCGGCCCACCGGACCGAGCAGTGCCGGCGCCTTCCACACCCGGATCCTGCGCGGCCTCGGCCCCGAGCTCGACGCCTTCGCCCGCGCCCGCCGGCTCACCCCGTTCATGGTGCTGGCCGCCGCCTACCAGGCCCTGCTGCACCGCTGCACCGGCCAGGACGACTTCTGCGTCGGCGTGCCCACCGCCGCCCGCACCACCGTCGACAGCGAACGGACCGTCGGCTACTTCTCCTCCGCGCTCGTGCTGCGCGCCGACCTCGCCGGCGCCCCCACCTTCGACACCCTGCTGCGCCGCGTCCGCACCGACTGGCTCGGCGCGCTCGGCCACGGCCGGGTGCCGTTCGAGCAGCTCGCCGAGGAACTGAGCCCCGACCGCGACCCCGGGCGCACCCCGCTCTTCCAGACCCTGCTCACCGTGCACACCCAGGACGGCGGCGCGCTCGGCGAGCACGCCTTCGCCGACCTGCGCTGCGTCGAGATCGACGGCGGCCACACCGCCGCCAAGTTCGAACTCGCCCTGGACGTCCGCCCGGACGGCGACGACCTGCAGGCGGTCCTCGGCTACCGCACCGACCTGCTGGACGAGCCGTGGGTGGTGCGGCTCGGCCGCCGCTTCGACACCCTGCTGCGCGCCGCCCTCGCCGCCCCGGACACCCCGGTGCACCTGCTGCCGCTGCTCGACGCCGAGGAGCGCGCCGAGGCGGCGGCCGGCGCGGCCGGACCCGCGCTGCCCGCGCACCCGGCGACCGTGCTCGACGCGATCGACCGGGCGGCCGCCGAGCAGCCCGGCGCCCCCGCCGTCGAGGGGCGGGACGTCCGCCTCACCCGCGCCGAACTCGCCGCCGCCTCCGGTGCGCTGGCCGCGCGACTGGCGGCGGCCGGGGTGCGGCGCGGGGACCTGGTGGCGTTCTGCCTGCCGCGCGGGCCGCACGCCGTGGTCGCCATGCTCGCCGCCTGGCGGGCCGGCGCCGGCTACCTGCCGCTGGATCCGGAGTACCCGGCCGCCCGGCTCGCCTTCATGCTGGCCGACAGCGGCGCGACCGCCCTGGTCACGGCGGACGGCGCGCCCGTCGACGGACTGCCGGCGGCCCTGCCGGTCCTGCCGGTCCTGCCGGTCGCCGGGGGAGCGGAGGCCCTTCCGGCCGGCGCCGCCGTCGGGCCCGACGACCCCGCCTACCTCATCTACACCTCCGGCTCCACCGGCACTCCCAAGGGCGTGCTGGTCCCGCACCGCGCGCTCGCCGCCCGGGTCGCCTGGATGCGCGAGGGCTACCGCCTCACCGCCGCCGACCGCGTCCTGCAGTACGCCTCGCTCTCCTTCGACACCTGCGCCGAGGAGGTGTTCCCGGCCCTCGCCGCCGGCGCCGCCCTGGTCGTCGCGGAGGCCGGCGCCGCGCTGCCGGACCAGCTCGCCGAGCCCACCGCCGACGGCCTCACCGTCCTCGACCTGCCCACCCCGTACTGGCACCAGCTGGTCGCCGACCTCGACGCCACGCCCTGGCCGGCGAGCCTGCGGCTGCTCGTCCTCGGCGCCGACCAGGTCCGCCCGGAGGCCGTCGCCGCCTGGCGCGCCCGGTTCGGCGACACCGTCCGGCTGGTCAACTCCTACGGGCCCACCGAGACCACCGTCATCGCCACCACCGCCGAGCTCGGCGCCGCCGACACCGCCCGGCGCCCCCCGATCGGCCGGCCCGTCGGCGGCACCACCGTCGCCGTGCTCGACCGCCACGGCCGGCCCGTGCCGCCGGGCACCCCCGGCGAACTGGTGGTCGGCGGCGCCGGTGTCACCGACGGCTACCTCGGCCGCCCGGGCGCCACCGCCCGCGCCTTCGTGCCCGACCCGGACGGGCCGCCCGGCGCCCGCCGCTACCGCACCGGCGACCTGGTGCGCCGCCGCGCCGACGGCGCGCTGGAGTTCCTCGGCCGGATCGACGCCCAGGTGAAGGTGCGCGGCTACCGGGTCGAGCCCGGCGAGGTCGAGTCCGCGCTGCTCGCGCGGCCAGGCGTCGGCCAGGCCGCCGTGCTGGCCCGCGCGGACCGCCTGCTCGGCTACGTCGTGCCGGACGCCGCGCCCGGGTCGCCCGCTCCCGACCCCGCCGCGCTGCGCGCCGCGCTCGCCGCCGCCCTGCCCGCGCACCTCGTCCCCAACGCCGTCCTCGTCCTCGACGCGCTGCCGCTCACCCCCAACGGCAAGCTCGACCACCGCGCGCTGCCCGACCCCGACACCCGCCCCGAGCTGCGCGCCGCCTACCTCGCCCCGCGCACCGAGGCCGAGGAACTGGTCGCCGAGGTCTGGCAGGACGTCCTGGGCCTGGACCGGGTCGGCGTCCACGACGACTTCTTCGACCTCGGCGGCCACTCCCTGCTCGCCACCCGGGTCGTCGCCCGCATCCGCGCCGCGGCCGACCTCGCCGTGCCGCTGCGCACCCTCTTCACCCACCGCACGGTGGCCGCCTTCGCCGACGCCGTCGAAGCCGCCCTGGTCGCCGAACTCGACGCGCTGTCCGACGACGCCGCCGAGGAGCTGCTCGCCGCGCAGGACGCCCTGGAAGGGACCGCAACGCCGTCATGAGCACCGACACCGCCCCCACCCCCACCCCTTCCGGCTCCTCCGCAGGGCTCACCGCCGCCAAGCGCGAACTGCTCAGCCGCCGCCTGAGGAGCCGCACCGCACCCCGGCAGGCGATCGCCCGCCGCGCCGCCGACGCGCCCGTGCCGCTCTCCTACGCCCAGGAACGGCTCTGGTTCATGGAGCAGTTCGCCCCCGGCACCGCCGCCTACAACATCCCGGTCGTGCGCCGGCTGCGCGGCCCGCTGGACGTCCCCGCCCTGCGCCGCGCGCTGGACGCCGTCCTCGCCCGGCACGAGACGCTGCGCTCGCGCTACCCGGCCACCGACGACGGCCGCCCGCTGCTGGTCATCGACCCGCCCGGCCCCGCCGACCTCACCCTCGCCGGGGCCGCCGACGCCGCGCAGGCCGAACGGCTGGTCGACGAGGCCGCCGCCGTCCCCTTCGACCTGGAGCACGGGCCGCTGCTGCGCGCCCACCTGATCCGGCTCGCCGCCGACGACCACGTGCTGCTGCTCGTCGTCCACCACAGCGTCAGCGACGGCTGGTCGAGCGAGGTGCTGCTCGGCGAGGTGCTGCGCGGCTACGCCGCCCACGCCGCCGGACGCCCCGACCCGCTACCCGAACTCGCCTTGCAGTACGGCGACTTCGCGATCTGGCAGCGCGAGCGGCTGAGCGGGGACCGGCTCGCCGCCGAGGTCGCCCACTGGGCCCGTGAGCTGGCCGGCGTCGAACCCCTCGAACTCGCCTGCGCCGCCCCCCGCCCGCCGCGCCAGACCTTCGACGGCGCCGGCTACGGCGTCGAGGTCGACCGCGCGCTGCTCGACCGGCTGACCGCCCTCGGCAAGCGGCACGACGCCACCGTCCACATGGTGCTGCTCGCCGCCTTCCAGACCCTGCTGGCCCGGTTCAGCGGCCAGCGCGACTTCGCGGTCGGCTCGCCCGTCGCCGGCCGTACCGAGCCCGAACTCGAAGCGCTGGTCGGCATGTTCGTCAACGTGCTGGCCCTGCCCGCTCGGCTGGAGGGCGACCCCTCGTTCACCGAGCTGCTCCGCCGCACCCGGGACACCTGCCTGGAGGCCTACGCCCACCAGGAGCTGCCGTTCGCCCAGCTGGTCACCGAGCTCAAGGTGCCCCGGGACGTCAGCCGCCCGCCGGTCTTCCAGGCCGTCCTCGCCGTGCAGAACTACGCCGTCCAGCGCGAGGCCGCCGAATCCGGCGAACTCCCCCTCGACGTCCAGCCGTTCGGTGTGCGCGCCAGCGGCACCCGGTTCGACCTGGAGCTGTTCCTCCAGGAGTGGCCGCAGGGCCTGCTCGGCTCCTTCAACTACAACACCGACCTCTTCGCCGAGGCCGACATCGCCCGGCTCGCCGAGCACCTGGCCCGGCTGCTGACCGCGATCGCCGACCGACCGGACGCCCCGCTGTCCACCCTCGACGACCTCCCCGCGGCCGAACGCGCCTTCGAGGTCGAGCGGTTCAACGACACCGCGAACGCCCGCCCGGCCACCACCCTGACCGCCCTGGTCGCCGAGCAGATCGCCCGCACCCCCGGCGCCGTCGCCGTCTCCTTCGAGGACGGCGCCGCCCTGACGTACCGCCAACTCGACGCCGCAGCCGACCGGATCGCCGTCCGGCTGGCCGCCGAGGGGGTCGGGCCCGGCAGCCTGGTCGCGATCAGCGCCGAGCGCTCGCCCGAACTCGTCGCCGGCCTGCTCGGCGTGCTGCGCACCGGTGCCGGCTACACCCCGCTGGAACCGGGCTACCCCGCCGAACGGCTGGCCTTCCTGCTCGCCGACAGCGCCGCCCCCGTCCTGCTCACCCAGCGCCGCCTGCCCGTCCCCGACGGCTGCACCGCCCGGGTCCTGCTCCTCGACGACCCCGCCGAGTGGCCCAAGGTCCGCGCCAAGGCCTCGCGGCCCGCCGGGCCCGCCCCCGACGACACCGCCTACCTGATCTACACCTCCGGTTCGACCGGCCGCCCCAAGGGCGTGCCCAACACCCACCGGGCCATCGCCAACCGCCTCCAGTGGATGCAGGACGCCTACCGGCTCGGCCCCGAGGACCGCGTCCTGCAGAAGACCCCGGCCGGATTCGACGTCTCCGTCTGGGAGTTCTTCTGGCCGCTGATCAGCGGCGCCCGGATCGTCCTCGCCAAGCCCGGCGGCCAGAAGGACGCCGGCTACCTGCGCGACCTGGTGGTGCGCGCGGGCGTCACCGTCGCCCACTTCGTGCCCGCCATGCTCACCGTCTTCCTCGCCGAGGACGGCATCGAGCGCTGCACCACCCTGCGCCGGGTGGTGTGCAGCGGCGAGGCCCTGCCGCCCGACACCGCACGGGAGTTCACCACCCGCCTGCCCGGCTGCGCGCTCGCCAACCTCTACGGGCCCACCGAGGCAGCCGTCGACGTCTCCTCCTGGGAGTGCGAGGGCCCGCTGCGCACCGTCCCGATCGGCCTGCCGATCGACAACACCCGCCTGTACGTGCTGGACCCCGTCCTGCGGCCGGTCCCGCCCGGTGCCCCCGGCGAACTCCACATCGGCGGCACCGCCGTCGCCCTCGGCTACCACCGCCGCCCCGGCCTCACCGCCGCCCGGTTCGTCCCCGACCCCTACGGTCCGCCCGGCTCCCGGCTCTACCGCACCGGCGACCTCGCCCGCCGCCGTCCCGACGGCACCCTCGAACACCTCGGCCGGATCGACCAGCAGGTCAAGATCCGCGGCCTGCGGATCGAACCCGGCGAGACCGAGGCCGCGCTGCGCGCCCGGCCGGGCATCGCCGACGCCGCCGTCGTGGTCCGCGAGGACCGGCCCGGCGACAAGCGGCTCACCGGCTACCTCGTCCCCGCCCTTGGCGCCGAGGAGCCCGACCCGGCCGCCCTGCGCGCCGCCCTCAAGCGCACCCTGCCCGACCACCAGGTGCCCGCCGCCTTCGCCGTCCTGCCCGCCCTCCCGCTCACCCCCAACGGCAAGCTCGACCGCCGCGCCCTGCCCGCCCCGCAGGTGCGCCGCGACGCCGGCGCCGCCGAGCCCGCGACCGAGGCCGAGCGGGTGCTCGCCGAGATCTGGGCCGAGGTGCTCGGCCTGCCCGAGGTCGGCACCGACGAGGACTTCTTCGACCTCGGCGGCCACTCGCTGCTCGCCACCCAGGTCGTCGCCAAGGCCCGCAAGCGCCTCGCCGAGGCCGGCGCCCGCCCGGTCAGCGTGATGGACCTGTTCACCTGTCGCACCGTCCGCGACCTCGCCGCCCTCGCCTCGCTCGACGAGCGGGACCGCGGTCCGCGCCGGCTGCTGCACCGGCTCACCCGTCCCGTCCCGGCGGAGCGCCGCCGGCTCACCCTGGTCTGCGTCCCCTACGGCGGCGGCAGCGCCGTCGTCTACCAGCCGGTCGCCGACCTGCTGCCCGCCGACACCGAGCTGTGGGCCGTCGCGATCCCCGGCCACGACATCGGCGTCACCGAACAGCACCTGCCCTTCGACGAATTGGCCGAGCAGCTGGCCGCCGAGGTGCGCGAGCGGGTGGACGGCCCGGTCGTCGTCTACGGCCACTGCGGCGTCGGCACCGCCCTCGCCGTCGCCACCGCCCGCCTGCTGGAGGCCTCAGGCCGGGAGCTCGAAGCCGTCTACGCCGGCGCCCAGTTCCCGTTCGCCAAGCCCCGCAGCAAGGTGCTCACCGCACTCAGCGGCATCGCCGCCCTGGAACCGCTGCTCGGCGACCGGGTCTACCTCAACTGGCTCACCGGCATGGGCGTCGACACCTCCGAACTCGACCAGGAGCAGGTCCGGTTCATCGTCGGCAACATGCGCCGCGACTCCAAGGCCGCCGAGGCGTACTTCACCCGCGCCATCGAGGAGGTCGCCGCCGGCGCGCCCCGGCTGCGCGCGCCGCTGGTCTCGCTGGTCGGCGACCACGACCCGGCCGCCGACTTCTACCAGGAGCGGTACCGCGAATGGCTGCTGCTCGCCGAGCGCTCCGCCGTCGCGGTGCTCGACCAGGGCGGCCACTTCTTCGTCAAGTACCGCGCGGCGGAGGTCGTCGAGGCCGTCACCACCGTGCACCGCGCCGTGCTCGACGGGCGGACCGACACCCTGCCCGCGCGCGGACCGGACAGCTCCTGGTGGTTCCACGGCGAGACCGGCGCACCGGCGCGGGAGGAGTCGGCGGCGGCCGAGGAACCCGCCGGTGAGGGTCCGCAGCCCAGCATGGGCCGCTTCCTGGCCGTCGCCGCCGGCCAGTTGGTCTCCATCACCGGCTCGGCGCTCACCGAGTTCGCGCTGCCGGTCTGGATCCTGCTGGAGACCGGATCGATGGCCCGGTACGCGCTCTACGCCGTCATCGCGATGCTGCCCGGCATCGTCGTCGGCCCGCTGGCCGGCGCCCTGGTCGACCGGCTGGACCGGCGCAGGGTCATGCTCGCCGGGGACGTCGCCGCCGGGGCCACCCAGGCCGCCATGCTGGCCCTGCTACTGGCGGGGCAGCTGCACTCCTGGCAGGTCTACGTCCTGCTCGGCACGCTCTCCGTCGCCCTCACCTTCCAACGCCTCGCCTACGCCTCGGCGGTGCCCCAGATCGTCCCCAAGCAGTACCTGGGCCATGCCAATGGTGTCGTGCAACTCGCCTTCGGAGCCGCTCAGTTCGTGGTCCCGCTGGTCGCCGTCGCGCTGCTCGCCGCGATCGGCCTGCGGGGCATCCTGATCATCGACGTGGCCAGCTACACGATCGCCGTCGGCATCCTGCTCGCGGTGCGCTTCCCGCGCACCCTGCCGTGGACCAGGCGCGAACCGCTGGTCGAGGAGATCAAGCAGGGCTTCGGCTACTCCTGGCGCCAGCGCGGCTTCCGCTCCATGCTGCTCTGGTTCGCCGGGCTGAACGTCTTCCTCTCCCCGCTGTTCCTGCTCACCACCCCGATGGTGCTCGCCTTCTCCGACCTCGACGGCGCCGCCCGGGTGGCCGTCGCCGGCGGCGCGGGCGCCCTGCTCGGCGGCATCGCCATGGGCTTCTGGGGCGGACCGCGCCGCCACCGGCTGCGCGGCATGCTCGGCCTGGCCGCCGTCCTCGCCCTGGCCGGCGCCGTCACCGGTCTGCACGCCGGGCTCTGGGTGATCGCCGCCGGGGCGTTCGGGATGTCCTTCGCGCTCTCCCTGGTCAACGGCGTCTACTCGACGATCGTCCAGGTCAAGGTCCCGCAGCGGTTCCACGGCCGGGTCTTCGCGCTGAACACCCTGGTCGCCTGGTCCACCCTGCCGCTCGGCCACGGGGTCATCGCCCCGCTCGGCTCGGCGGTGTTCGGCCCGCTGATGGAGCCGGACGGCGCGCTCGCCCCGGTCTTCGGCCCGCTGATCGGTACCGGGCCCGGGCGCGGGATCGCGCTGATGTACGTGCTGTTCGGGCTCGCCATGCTCGTCCTGGTCGCCGTCGGCCTGCGGCTGCCCGCGCTCGCCCGCTTCGACCGTGAGGTGCCGGACGCCGAGCCGGACGACCTGGTCGGCCTGCGCGAACGCGCCCGGGCCGCCGCGGCCAGGGCCGCCGACCGGCGTTCCTCCGACGGCCGCTCCTCCGACCGCCGTTCCTCCGACGGCCGTTCCTCCGACGGAACCCGGGAGGCCGTGTGAACCGCGCCGTCCCCGCCGACCTGCCCGCGCTGCTCGCCCACCGGGCCGCCGCCCACCCCGACCGGACCGCCGTCGTCAACGGCGCCGACCGGCTCGACTTCGCTGCCTGGCAGGCCCGCTCCGGCGCCCTCGCCGCCGCCCTGCGCGCCGCCGGACTGCGCCCCGGCGACCGGGTCGGCCTGCGCCACGGCACCGCCGACTGGGTGGCCTACGCCGTCGCCCACCTCGCCGTGCTGCGGGCCGGCGGCGTCGCCGTCCCGCTCTCCGACCGGCTCGCCCCCGCCGTCACCGCGCACGCCCTCGCCGACTCGGGCGCCGCGTTCCTGCTGCACACCGGAACCGCCCCGGACACCGCCGGGGTGCGCACCCTCACCGAGGCCGACGCCGCCGGCCACCCCGCCGAGCCGGACCTGCCGCCCGCCGACCCGGGCGCGCCCGCCCAGATCCTCTACACCTCGGGCACCACCGGCACCCCCAAGGGAGTCACCGCGACCCACGCCAACCTGGCGTACGGCTGCACCCTCGACGAGCGCCGCCGCCCGCTGCGCCACTCGCAGGCCTTCCTGCACGCCTTCCCGGTCGGCACCAACGCCGGGCAGACCATGCTGGTCAACGCGCTCAACGCGCACGCCACCTGCGTCGCCGCCCCGCAGTTCACCCCGCTGAGGTTCGTCCGGCTGATCGCCGAACACGGCATCGGCAGCGTCTTCCTGGTCCCCGCCATGGCGATCGAACTGCTCGCCTCGGCCGCCCTGGCCAAGGCCGACCTGGACGGCGTCCGGCTGGTCGGCTCCACCGCCGCTGCGCTGCCGCAGCCCGTCGCGCTCGCGCTCAGCCGGGCCTTCCCGGGGGCCCAGATCGCCAACTACTACACCTCCACCGAGGCCGCCCCCGCCCAGATCACCCTGCTGTTCGACCCCGAGCACCCCGACTCGCCCGGCGCGCCCGCCTCGCTCGCCGACCTGCGGATCACCGACGCCGACGGCCGCCCGCTGCCGCCCGGCGAGGCGGGCGAGCTGTGGCTGCGCTCGCCCACCGCGCCGCGCGGCTACCTCGGCGAGCGGGACGGCGCGGTGTTCCAGGGCCGGTGGGTGCGGATGGGCGACCTCGGCCGGATCGACACCGACGGCTTCCTGCACCTGCTGGACCGGGAGAAGGACGTGGTCAAGTCCGGTGCCCACAAGGTCTCCACGCTCCAGGTCGAGAACGCCCTGCACGCCCACCCGCTGATCGCCGACGCCGCCGCGTTCGGCGTCCCGCATCCCGTGCTCGGCGCGGTGGTCGCCGCCGTGCTGGTGCCCGTGCCGGGTGCCGAGCCGCCGACCGCAGCCGCGCTGCGCGGCTTCCTGCTCGGCCACCTCGCCGCGCACGAACTGCCGGCCACCGTCCTGTTCCGCGACGCGCTGCCGCGCAACGAGGGCGGCAAGGTGCTCAAGCGCGAACTGCGCCGCCTGGTGACCGGCGACGGCCCCGATCTGCCCCCCACTGCCGGCGAGACCCCCACCACCAGCGAGGCCATCCGATGACCACCCCCCTCAGCCCCGCCCAGCACGGCGTCTGGCTCACCGAGCAGACCCTCGACGCCGGCGCCGCCTACCACCTCGCCGTCACGGTGGAGTTCACCGGCCCGCTCGACGCCGCCGCCCTCGCCGGGGCCTGCGCCCGGGTGGTCCGGCGGCACCCCGTGCTCGCCGGGCGGATCGACCCCGACGGGCCCGCCGTGCGGCCCGGGCCCGCGCCGGAGCTGCGGACCGTCGACTGCCCCGCCGAGGACCTCGACAAGCTGCTCGCCGACGAGAGCGCCGCCCGCTTCGACCTCGCGGCCGGGCCGCTCGCCCGGTTCACCCTGTACCGGACGGGCGCCGAACGGCACGTGCTGCTGGTCGCCGCGCACCACCTGGCGTTCGACGGCGAGTCCAAGGACCGGCTGGTCGCCGACCTCGCCGTCGCCCACCGGGGCGAGGCGCTCGCCTCGCCGTCCGGCGCGGCGGCGGACGGTGAGCGGTCCGTCGAGCCGTTCGCCGAGCCGTCCGCCGAGGCCGCCGCCGGGTACTGGGCCGAGCGGTGGCACGAGCCGGGCCCGCCGGTCCTGCCCGGGCTGCGGACCGTCACCGACCCGGGCACCCTGCCCGGCCCCGGGGGCTCGGTCGATCTCCGGATCGGCGGTGCCCGGCACGCCGCGCTCGTCGCGACCGCCGAGCGGCTGGGGGTCACCCGCTTCGAACTGCTCGCCGCCGCCTGGCACGCGCTGCTGCTGCGCTACGGCAACCCGGCGCCGGCCACCGCCGTCGAGCTCTCCGTCCGCCGCCCCGGCGAGCCGGTCGCCGTCGGCCTCGCCGTCAATGAACTCCCGCTGTTCAGCGAGCCGTTGGCGGGCAGGTCGTTCGCCGGCCACGCGCGCGCGGTGCGCGCCGGGCTGCGCGGCCTCTACCCGCACCGGGCCGTCCCGCTGGGACGGGCGGTGCGCGGCCTCACCCCGCGCACCGCGCTCACCCCGCTCTCCGTCAGCTACCGCCGCCGCCCCGCCGGCGTGCCGCGGCCCGACTTCGGCCCCGGCCTCGCCGCCACGGTCCGCTGGATCGGCTTCGCGGGCACCGCCCGCAACCTCCTGAACCTCCAACTCGTCGACTCCGAGGACGCGTTGGACGTCAGCCTGCACTACCGGGCGGAGGCCTTCGCGCCCGGTGCTCCGGAGCGGATCGCCGGACACTTCGCGACCCTGCTGGACGGCGCCCTCGCCGACCCCGCCACCCCGGTCGGCCTCCTGCCGCTGCTCGGCGCCGACGAGCGCGCCGCCCAACTCGCCGCGCCCGCAGCGCGACCCGGCCTCGCCGAGGCGACCGTCCCCGCCCTGTTCGCCGCCCGCGCGGCCGCCGCGCCGGAGGCCGTCGCCCTGGTCGCCGAGGGCACCGCGTACCGCTACCGGGACCTCGCCCGCCTCGTCGCGCACGCCGCCGCCGCTCTCACCCGGCACGGTGCCGGGCCGGGCACCCTGGTCGGCATCGCCCTGCCGCGCGGACGGGACCAACTCGTCGCGGTGCTCGCGGTGCTGGCGGCCGGTGCGGCCTATCTCCCGCTCGACCCCGAGTACCCCGCCGAGCGGCTCGCCTTCCTGCGCGCCGACTCCGGCCTCGCCCTGCGGATCACCCGCGAGCCGTCCGCGCCCGGGGACCTCGCCCCGGCCGAGCTGGCGCCCGTGGACGCGGCCGCGGAGCCGCAGCTGCCCGCAGGGCCCTCGCCCGAGCACCCCGCGTACGTGCTCTACACCTCCGGCTCCACCGGCACCCCCAAGGGCGTCGAGGTGCCGCACGGCGCGCTCGCCAACCTGCTCGGCAGCCTGCGCGACCACCTCGGCGCCCGCCCCGAGGACCGCTGGCTCGGCCTGACCTCGCTCTCCTTCGACATCTCCACCGTCGAACTGCTGCTGCCGCTGATCACCGGCGGCCGCGTCGTCCTCGCCCCCGAGGGCGCGCACCGGGACGGGCCCGCGCTGCTCGACCTCATCGCCCGCGAGGAGATCAGCCACGTCCAGGCGACGCCCAGCGGCTGGCGGGTGCTGCTGGAGGCGGGCCCGGACCGGGCGCTCCCCGGCGGCCTGACCGCGCTCACCGGCGGTGAGGCGCTGCCCGCCCCGCTCGCCGCCGACCTCGCCGCCGCCACCGCCCGGCTGGTCAACGTCTACGGCCCCACCGAGACCACCGTCTGGTCCACCCTCGCCGAACCCGCCGCCCCGGACGGCCGGGTGAGCATCGGCGCGCCGCTCGCCAACACTCGCGCCTACGTCCTGGACGAGCGCCTGCAGCCCGTGCCGTACGGGCTGCCCGGCGAGCTGTACCTCGGCGGCGCGGGCGTCGCGCACGGCTACCGGGGCCGGCCCGGGCTGACCGCCCGCCGCTTCCTGCCCGACCCCTACGGCCCGCCCGGCTCCCGGGTCTACCGCACGGGCGACCTCGTCCGGCGCCACCCCGGCGGCGGGCTGGAGTTCGTCGGCCGCGCCGACACCCAGGTCAAGGTGCGCGGCCACCGCGTCGAACTCGGCGAGATCGAGGCCCGGTTGGCCGAGCACCCCGCCGTCGCCCAGGCCGCCGCCACCCTGCACGGCCCCGACGGGGACCGCCGCCTCGCCGCCTACCTCGTCCCCGCCGGGCCCGCCGTGCCCGCGCCCGAGGAGCTGCGCGCCCACCTCGCGGCCACCCTCCCGGCCGCCGTCCTGCCGGGCACGTACACCGTCCTCGACGCCTTCCCGCTCACCCCCAACGGCAAGCTCGACCGCGCCGCCCTGCCCGAACCCGCGGTCGGGCGACCCGAGCCGGTCGAGGCCGGCCCGGCGGGGGAGCCGGAGTCCGACCCGACCACCGCCGCCGTCCTCGCCATCTGGCGCGAGGTGCTGCGGCTGGACGACCTCGGCCCCGACGAGGACTTCTTCGACCTCGGCGGCCACTCCCTGCTGATCACCGCGATCGCCGCCCGGATCCGCCAACAGCTCGGCGTCGCCGTCCCGTTGGACGTCTTCTTCGACACCCCCACCGCCCGCGGCGTCGCCGCCGCCGTCACCGATCTGCGTCAGGAGCGAACCCCGTGAGCACCGAAGCCCCCGTGAGCACCGAAGCCCCCTACCAGGTGGTCGTCAACGACGAGGAGCAGCACGCCCTCTGGCCCTCCGGATCCCCACTGCCCGCCGGCTGGCGCGCCGAGGGGTTCACCGGCACCGAGGAGGAGTGCGGCGCCCACGTCGACCGGGTCTGGCCGGACATCCGCCCGCTCAGCCTGCGCCGCCGGCTCGCCGAGCAGGCCGCGGCGGCCGGGCAGGCGGCCCGATGAGCACCCCCGCCGACCTGCGCCACCGGCTCGCCGAGCTGGTGTCCGCCGCCACCGACGGTCAGCTCACCGTCGCGGAACTCCTCGGCTCCGAGGAGTCGTTGACCGCCCTCGGCGTCTCCTCGCTGGCCCTGCTGCGGCTGGCCGACGGCCTGGAGGAGGAGTTCGAGGTGCTGATCGACCTCGGCGACCCCGCGCTGCACGCCGGCGGCCTGACCGCCCTCGCCGCCCGGCTGAACGATCACGCCGCCGTCGTGGAGCCCGCCGGATGAGCGGATCGACCGTCACGGAGGGCCCCGCGACGGCCCTCGCCGTGCGCTTCGGCGGTGCCCGGTCCGGCCGCGCCCCGCTGACCTGGGGCCAGCGCGCCATCTGGCACGCCATCGGCCGCACCGCGCCCAACGACCACTACTTCAACCTCGGCCGGATCCTCCCGCTCGCCGACCGCGGCGCCCCCGTCGACGAGGCGCGGCTGGCCGGCGCCGTCGCCGCGCTGCTCGGCCGGCACGAGGCGCTGCGCACCCGGCTGGTCCTGGACGAGGACGGCGAGCCCGGCCAACTCCTGCTGGCAGAGGGGGAGATCGCGGTCGAGGTGCGCGACGAGCCCGACCCCGCGCGCGCCGACCGGGCCGCCGAGGAACTGCTGGCCGACCTCACGGGGCGGCGCTTCGACTACACGGGGGAGTGGCCCGTACGGTTCGGCGCGGTGCGCTGCGGCGGACGGATCACCCACGCCGTGTTCGCCCTGTGCCACCTCGCCTCGGACGGGCACGGCGCCGAGGTGCTGGTGCGCGACCTGCGGCTGCTGGTGCGGCGCGGCTCGGCGGGCGGCCCCGTCGCCGTCACCCCGTACGACCTCGCCCGCCGGCAGCACGGTCCGGTCGGGCGCCGCCGGGGCGCGGCGGCGCTGGCCCGCTGGGAGGCGGACCTGCGGCGGATGCCTCCGACGATGTTCGCCGAACCGGTGGCGGAGCCGCTCGCGCCCCGGTTCTGGACCGGCCGGCTGGTGTCGGCGGCGCTGCCCCGGGCGGTGGACGCGCTCGCGGCCGTCCACCGGGTCAGCGGCTCCACCGTGCTGCTCGCCGCGGCGGCCGCGCTGGTCGCCGCCGACCGGGGCCACCCGGCGGCGGCCGTCATGCCCATCGCCGGGAACCGGGCCGCCGCCGACCACCGCGATCTGGTCGGCACGCTCTCCCAGGACGCCCTGGTCGTCCTCGACCTGCCCGCCGACCTCGACGGCGGCGCCGTCTTCCCCGACCTGCTGCCCACCGCCTGGCAGGCCGCGCTGGCCGGCTACCGGGCGGCCGCGTACGACCCGGTGGAGTGGGACGCCCTGCTCGCCCGGATCGCCCGCGAGCGCGGCACCGAGGTGCATCCGTACTGCTGCTTCAACGACATGCGGCTCGTCGAACGACCGCTCTCGTCCGATGAGTTGCCGAGCCCGGAGGAGCTGGCCGGGCTGCGGCGGCGGACCGTGCTGGACTTCCCGGCCACCCAGGAACTGGTGGCCTGCCGGTACTGCCTCCACCTCACCGGCGACGACTCCGCGCTCACCGTCACGCTCACCGCCGACACCGCCCACCTGCCGCCGGCGGCGATCCACGCCCATCTGCGGGCGATCGAGGAGGTGGTGGTGGCCTCCGCCGCCGGGGCCCCGCCCCGGCTCGCGGCGCTGCCCGGTCTGCTGGGCCGGTTCGCCGAGCACCGGGACCCGGCCCCGTGACGGCGGACGGCCCCGACGGCGTCGCGCGTCCGCTGGCGGGTGCCGAGGCGACCTCCTGCGTCCAGGGCGGCCGGCTCCGCTTCCGCCTCGGCGCCCGGGGCACCGCCGGCCGCCCGCTGCGCGGCCGGGTGGTCGTCACCGACGAGGTGAGCGGGGAAGTGCGGCTGAAGGCGGCCCTCGACGGCGTCACCCGGTGGGACCTCGACGTCCCCGCGCACTGGCCG
This sequence comes from Kitasatospora sp. NPDC056184, assembly GCF_042268405.1. Classification (NCBI taxonomy): domain Bacteria; kingdom Bacillati; phylum Actinomycetota; class Actinomycetes; order Kitasatosporales; family Streptomycetaceae; genus Kitasatospora; species Kitasatospora sp. NPDC056184. The sequence continues at coordinate 313,614 of NZ_JBHJUI010000010.1, forward strand.
AGTTCGCTCTACCGGGCGAGCTTCCACGACGAGCGCCCCGAGCAGCCGGCGCCCGAGCGCGACGCCGAGCACGAGGTCTGGTTCGTGGTGCGGGCCGCCCGCCCCGGTGCCGGCTCCGGCATCCTCGTCTCCGTCCCGTTCGCCACCTGGCGCGCCTACCACCGGGCCGGCCAGACCGGCCGCGGCCTCTACTACGCCGAGCAGCCCGACCGCGCCGTCCGGGTCCGGCTCGACGCGCCCGGCGGGGGGCCGCCGCCGGAGCGCTGGGAGGAGCCGCTGCTGCGCTGGCTGCCCCGGGCCGGGTACCCCGTCGAGTACTGCTCCGGCTTCGACCTGGACGACCGGTCCTTCGCCCGCTCCCTGGCCCGCTACCGGCTGCTGGTGGTCAACGGGCACGACGAGTACTGGTCCGCCGGCATGCGCGACAGCGTCGAGGAGTTCGCCCGCCGGGGCGGCAACCTCGCCTTCTTCGCGGCCAACACGGCGTGGTGGCAGATCCGGATCGAGGACGAGCCCGACGGCGGCCGCTCGATGGTCTGCCACCGCGACGCCGCCGCCGACCCGGTCACCGCCACCGACCCGCGCCGGGCCACCGTCGAGTGGTCCGGCTCCCCGGTGGAGCGGCCCGAGAACGGGATGACCGGCGTCAGCTTCCGCCACGGCGCGGGCGCCTGGGGCGAGGGCATGGCGGTGATCGGCCGCGAGTCCTACACCGTCCGCTTCGCCGACCACTGGGCCTTCGAGGGAACCGGACTCGCCGACGGCGACGCCTTCGCGCGGGGCTCGCTCGGCTACGAGACCGACGCGGCCGAACTCGACTGGTCCGCCGGTGTGCCGCGCGCCACCGGGCGGGACGGCACACCGCGCTCCTTCGCCGTGCTCGCCACCGCCGACCTGCGGCACTGGCGCCGCTACGGGCAGGGCGGCTGGGCGACGATGGGCGTGTTCCGGCTCGGCGCCGGCACCGTGTTCAACGCCGCCACCATCAACTGGGGCCGGGCGCTGGGTGATCCGGTCGTCGACCGGATCACCCGCAACGTGCTGGACCGCCTCGGCGGTGTCGCCCCGGCACCGCGCTGGCACGCCGTCGGCCGGGCGGACGGCGTCCGCGCGCTCGCCGCCTGCGAGGGCCTGCTGTTCGCGGTGGCCGCGGACGGCACCACCCTGCTGCACCGCGAGCCCTCGGACCAGAACCTCCCGTGGACACCGTGCCCGCCGGCCGCGGGCCCGGCGCCCGCGCCGCGGATCCGCTGCCTCACCGCCCCGCGGGAGGCCGCCGGTCCGCTCCCGCTCGCCCTGCTCGCCGTCACCGAGGACGACCGCCTCCTGGTCCGCGACCCCGTCCCCGGCGCGGCCCCCTGGACCCCGGCCGGCCGCACCCCGCCCGGCACGGCCGCCCTCGCGGTGTGCGACGGCACCCTCTTCGCCGTCACCCCGCACGACGACACCCTGCACCACCGCCCCGCCACCGACCCGGACGCCCCCTGGCGCCCCCTCTGCGGCGCGGCCGGCGCCACCACCCTCACCGTCCTGGGCGGCCGCCTCCACGCCACCACCCCCACGGGTCTCACCACCCGCCCCCCGACCACCACCCCCGATCCCCCCTTCACCCCCACGACCTCCTTCCCCCCGACCCGCACCCTCACCTCCCACGCCGGCCACCTCCTCTCCACCACCCCCACCGGTCACCTCCTCACTCACCTCGCCGGCATCCCCCCGAAGCACCCGCAGGCGGGGCCGCCGACCTGGAGCGGAAAGTCGGCCTGGCCGACTTCCCGCGCCAGCGAGGAACCGCTTCTTCACCCCGGGGGCCAGTGAGGGGTGGCGTGGAAAGTCGGCTGGGCCGACTTTCCACGCCGTAGAGGAAACGTTCCCGCATCCCTGGAATGCCCGCGCCGGTCGGCCGGCCTGGAGTGGGAAGTCGGCCTGACCGACTTTCCATTCCGAAGGAGAAGCGTTTCCGCACCTTCTGAGGCGTGCCGGGGGGAGAGATACGGTGCGGGTCGGCTTCCTGCGCCGGGGAGGAATCGTTCCCTCACCATGGAGGCTCGTGCCGGCGGGTGGTGTGGAGTGGGAAGTCGGCCGGGTCGACTTCCTGGAGCGAGGGGGAACGTTTCTGCGCCAGCGTGGCGCGCCGCACATCGCGAGGGTTGGCGCGCCGGGTCGTTCCGTGTGCCGGGTGGGCGTTCTCCCGGCAGCGGCCGGTCGGTCAGTCCGGGGCGGCGTCGGCGTCGGCGTAGCGGTCGGCGGCGAAGGCGCGGATCGCGTCGGGGACGCCCCGGCCCCGGTCCGGCAGGTGGTCCAGGCGCAGCAACACGTAGAGCTGGTGGCCGTCCACGACGTCGGACCGGTCGATGCCGAGTTCGGCGCCCGGCGCCGAGTACACCGCGAGCCACGGGTGCCGGTCGGTCCGCCCCGGCACTCGTCCGCACGTCACGGCGGAGAGCTGCTCCCAGCGCAGGAACACCTCGTCCTCGGTCGCCTCGCGGACCCCGATGCCGGCCGGACCCACCCGGAGCCGCAGCAGCCGGCGCCGGTGCAGGACGGCCTGGAACACCAGGAACATCTCGACGAGGGTGAGGATCGGCCAGAGCGGGGGGCCGGCGACGACCGCCAGGGGAACGGCGACGGCGGTGGTGGCGGTCAGCAGCAGGAGCGACCGGAGCCAGGCGGCCCGACCCGCGGTGAACACCCGTTCCGGTCCGCCGCGACGGGGATCCACCACGTCCACCGGGCCGGGCGGGAGGACGCCGGGAGGGGCGCTCTCAAGCCGGGGCCCGGCGTGGCGGCGCAGCGCGTCGGCGAGGTCGGGGATCGGCTGGTCGAGGTCCTCGCAGTTCAGCACGGTGTAGGACCGCCCGCCGGAGCCGAGCACGGCGGACCTGCGCGGCAGGACCACCCCGGGCACCAGGGTGAGCACCAGCCGGGGCTTGGGCGGGACCGGCGGGGCCTCGTCCGCGCTGCGGGGTACGCGGTCGGTGATCGGCGGGTAGTACAGCATGGCCGACTCGACGTGGTGCCAGGGCAGATGGGCGTCGCGCAGGGTGATTCCGTCGTCGTCGATCCGAAGCCGGAACGGCTTCCTCAGGCGGACCAGGTCGCGGAGCCCGATCAGACCGGCGGACGCCAGGAGCGCCAGGACGAGCAGGGACGCCGCCCCCGGCCGGGAGCCGGTGACGAGCGTCCAGGCGGCCGTGCCGGTCACCACCGCCAGCGAGCAGAGGATGCGGAAACGGGCGCGCCGGAGGATCGTCCTCCGTGTCGTGAACTCCACGTCCAGGCCTTCCTGTTGGACTGTCGCTGTCGCCCCGATCCTGCCCGTGCGGGGGCGCCGGACGACCTCGGCGGCCGGGGTGTGGCCCGACCGTGACGCTCCCGGGACACCGCCGGCCGTCGGTACGTCCGGCGCCGGGTCGATCGGGAGTCGGCGCGCCGCCGCGCCGGACCGGGGGCCGCTCGGTGCCGCCGGCTCGTACCGGGGGTGTCCCCCGCCCCCGGGCCGGCGGTCCGGCAATGAATCGGGCGGAGAAGGGGCAGCTGCCGCAACGGGGTTGAACCGGCCGGTCAGGTCGGCCGAAGGTGCTCTTGCCCGGCCGGGCGCGGCTCGGGGAGGATCGGCCGCATGCGGGACCAGGACGGGGACGGATCAGAGGGCAGGGACCCGGGGCGGGGCGGAGCGAAGCCGCAGGACGCCCGGGACGCCGCGGAGTTCAACGCGCTGCTGCGGGAGATGAAGGAGCGGTCGGGGCTGTCCTTCCGGCAGTTGGAGGAGCGCGCGGCCGAGCGCGGGGAGGTGCTGCCGCGCAGCACGATCGCCGATCTGCTGCGGCGCGACACCTTGCCGAGGCAGGAGGTGCTGCTGGCCTTCCTGCGGGCCTGCGGGGAGGGCGCCGACACCGACGACTGGCTCGCGGCGTGGCACCGGATCGCAACAGGCCCCGGCCCGGAGCCGGACAAGGCCGCGGCCGAGTCCGTACCGCCGCCGCCGCCGCCCGCGCGCCGGCCCGGCCCCCGGCTGCTCGCCCTGGCCACCGTCGCGGCGGCGGCCCTGCTGGGCGGCGGCGCTTACCTGCTGACGGCGGAGGGGGGAACGGCGGACCGGGCCGCCCCGGAGGCGGGCGCCCCGCCGTCCGGCACCTATCGGATCCGCTCGGACGCCTCGGGCCTGTGCTTCTCCGAACACGAGGACGAGGGCAAGGGCCACATCTACCAGGCGGACTGCGCCGCGGCCTTCCCGGTGTACTCCCTGGAGCCGCTGGACGGCGGGCTGTTCCGGCTGCGCTCGCTGCACCCGGTGTTCGGCTACGGCTGTCTCGGGGTGGAGAAGGGCAGTACCCGGCCGGCCGCGCAGGCGGCGGACGACTACTGCGGCGGGCGCGGTACCTCGGAGCGCTTCCGGCTGGAGCCGGTCGCGGGCGGCGGCTTCCGGATCGTGCCGCAGCACAGCGGCTCCTGCCTGACGGTGTCGGGCGGGGCCGCCACGACGGCGCGCACCCCGGTGGTCCAACTCGCCTGCGATCCCGCGGAGTCCGGTCAGGTGTTCCGGTTCGACGCGGTGCCCGCCCCGACCTCCGTCCCGGACATCACCGCCCCGCCCCAGGCGTTGTGACCTGCGGCGACGGCGACCGCCCTCGGCGGGGGCGGCCGGGCGGTCCGGTACGGTGTGGGCGAGGAGAGGAGGGCGGGGCGGATGTCCACGGTGCCCGAGGGCGGCCTGAGCGCCGATGAGGCGGTGCGCGCGATGCTGCTCTTCATGCCGAGGGTGGCGGCGCGGCTGAAGCGCACGCCGGTGCCCGAGCGGCTGCGCTCGGCGAACCTGGCGCCCCGTCACCTGTCGATGCTGTCCTTCCTGCTGTTCGACGGGCCGATGCCGGTGAACCAGTTGGCGGCGCGGCTGGAGGTGGCCCCGACCACGGTGAGCCTGATGGTCAGCGACCTCAGCCGGCAGGGCGTGGTGGAGCGCCGGGAGGATCCGGCGGACCGCCGGCGCACCATCGTCACCATCACCGAGGAGCCGGAGACCAGGGCGGCCATCGAGGGCTGGCTGGCCAACGGTGCGGCCGCCTGGCGCAGCGCCCTCGCGCCGCTCGCGCCCGAGGAGCGCGCCCTGTTCGTCCGCACCGTCGAGGCCTACGAACAGGGCGCCGCCGGCCCCGCGCGGGCCGGGGACTACCGGTCGACCGGCATCGACATGTAGACGGCGCGCTCGCCGTAGCACTCGGGGACGGCCACGTCGCGGTGCGCGCGGTAGCCGAGCAGGGTGAGCAGGATGTCGGTGCGGCGCACCGCGACCATCGAGATCCGGTCGAAGCCCCGGCGGCGCGCCTCCTCCCGCAGGTGCCGGATGAAGCGCAGGGCGAGGTCCCGGCCGCGCAGTTCCTCGGTGATGACGAGGTCGTGCACATGGAGGTTGGTCGACTCGAAGACGGCCTCCTCCGGGCTGCTCAGGTCCGGGCAACGGTAGAGCGGGTACGGCAGGCTCAGCAGGTAGCCGACGACCCGGCCGTCGTGCTCGGCGACGTAGCAGGTGTCGGGCGAGGCCTGGCCCCGGGAGTACAGCGCCTGGCGTCCCTCGGAGAGGCCGTCGGCGGCGTACGCGGCGGACTCCAGCTCCACCACGGTGTCCCAGTCGCCCTCGGCGAGCCGGCGGAACGCGACCGCCTCCGTGACGGCCGCTCCCGCGCCGGTGCTCGCCGTCATCCGCGCACCGCCCCGGTCCGCGCGGCGGCCGCCGGTCGCCCGGAAGGTGCCAACGCGACGTCGGGGAGGGCGAGTTCGGCGGCGTGCGCGGCCTCCGTGCCGAGGGCCGTGATCATCGCGCCGCGCGCCCGGTCGGCGGGCAGGGCGGGGCAGATTCTTCTCATGCCGCTTCTCCGATGGGTGAGCTGAGTGGTCGTCGGATACCGAGGGTGTGATGCGCCGGGCCCCGAGGGGCGCCCGCGCGCGGCGGGACCGGGGCCGCCCCCACATTGCCGCGTCCCGGGCCCGCCGGGGCGGCGCGGACCTGGGACGCGGTGAATTCGCGCTGCTGACAAGCGCGTTCACCAGGCCTCAGGCAGTTCGAGGCCCGGCCTCCGACTACGGTGGACTAGACCAGCAGAGGTGTCAACGCGGGCCGCCCGCACGGTCCCCGCCGTGCCGCTCCACACTGCCCGAACGGGCAAGCCGCCCGCCCGGCGCGGACTCCTGGGCCCGTCCCGGCAGCGGGTCCTGGCGCAGGATGGCGCGGTGGACGCCGGCGAGCTCCGCGCCGGGTTCGATGCCGAGCTCGTCGACGAGCCGGCGGCGGGTCCGCTGGTAGAGCGCGAGCGCCTCCGCCTGTCGGCCGGTGCGGTACAGGGCCTGCATCAGCAGGGCCTGCGGCTGCTCCCACAGCGGGTGGCCGGAGGCCAGCCGCCGGAGCCGGGCCACCGCCTCCTCCGACCGGCCGAGCGCGAGGTCCGCCTGGGCGACCAGCTGCTCGGCCCCGAGCCGGACCTCGTCCAGCCGGGCGGCCTCCCACTGGAACGCGGGCAGGCCCTGGAGCTCGCCCAGGGCGGGGCCCCGCCAGAGCGCCAGCGACTCCCGGGCCGAGGTGTGGGCGGCGGCCGGGTCGCCGCCGGCGAACGCGGCCCGGGCGGTGTCGAGGAGCCATTCGGCGCGCCGGTAGTCGAGCTGTTCGTCCCGGACGACGAGCCGGTAGCCGGACGGGCCGCCGAGCAGCCGCGGCGCCGATCCGCCGGTGTCGCCCGGGCGGGCCAGGGCGGTGCGCAGGCGCGAGACGTAGCTCTGCAGGGTGTTGAGCGCGCTCGCGGGCTCCCGCCCGCCCCAGACGTTGTCGATCAGCGGTCCGACCGGCACCGGACGGCCGGGGGAGAGCAGCAGGGTGGCCAGCACCGCCCGCTGCCGGGTGCCGCCGATCGGCAGGCTCCCGCCGCCGAACCGAATCTCCAGGGGGCCGAGCGCGCACAACTGCCATGCCCCGTCCGCTCGGCAGTCCGCTCCGTAGGCCCCGTCGCCCGCGCCGCCCACTCCGTTGCCCGCTCCGCCGGATCTGCCGCCCGCTCCGCCGTCCGTTCCGCCGCCCGCGCTGCCGATCACGCTGCGCCACCTTCCCTGTCGTTCGTGTTCCCGGTTGTTCCAACCGTGAGCGAGCAGCGTGCTCTCTGCGCGTAGACGGCCACTCAACAGCGACTAAACGCTTGACCGTGTGCAGACTTCGTCGACGATCCAGTGCCGCTCTGCCCGGCTTCTCCTCCGGGTGTACGCGTCATGCACGCCGGTTGCACGCGGTTTGCACGCGCCGACGGACACGCTCTGTGGCGGATGACGGAACCCCGGACCGGATCGAGCGGTTCACGGGCCGACCGAGAGGGGACGCGATGGACTTCCGCGACCGCACCATGGTCCGACTGGCCGATCCGGAGCAGCGGGACCGGCTGTTCGACCAGCGGTCGCTGGAGAACCTGGTGGCGGCCGGCTACGAGACGGCCGCCGACGTGACCGGCCCGTACCGGGCGGCCTTCGACGAGCTGCGGCTCGGCGTCCGACTGGAGCGCCCGGTCACCGCCGAGGGCGGCTGGTCCGCTCCCGGCGGCGCCCGCCAGGAGGGGCGGTTCACCCTGACCGGCCTCGCCGGGCCCACCGCCGACGTGCTGTGGCGCGGCAGCGTGACGGTGCGCACCGGCGCCGGCGCCGACCGGGTCGGTGCCGTGGACGCCGCGCCCCGCACCCCGGCCGACGGGCCGGAGCTGACCGTCCGCTACCGGCCGGGCGCGGGGGCGCCGCGCCCGGTGGTCCTGCCGGTGCTGGCGGCCCTGCTGGTCCGCGAGTCCGTCCGGCCCGCCGACCTGCTGGCCGAGAGCCGGGCGCTGGCCGACGCGCTGGGCGCGCTCGGCGCGGCGGCGGCGCCGGGCTCGGTGCCGCTGCCACCGCGCGGCCGGGCCCAGGTCGGCTGGCTGGTGCCGCCGGCCGTGTTCGACGACCCGGACTGGCCCGGCGGCACCGCCGTCGGCGGCCCCGCCGAGCAGCGCGCCGCCCGCGCGGCGGCGGCCGGGCGGCTGCTCGCCGCCCAGGGAATCGCCCTGCTGGTCGTCCCCGACACCGCGCCATCCCAGAACTGACCGCTTCCACCGACCGGTTCACCGGCGGGAGAGCAGGAGAGGAAAGCCATGCCCACTGCGTACCCCTTCGTCGACATCGAGATCGACAAGTCCGGGCTGACGCCCCGCGTCCAGCCGTCCAGCGGGGTGATCGCGATCGTCGGCACCACCCCGGACGGCGCGAGCGGTGGCGGCGCCGCCGTCAACGTCCCGTACGTCGTCACCACCCCGGACGAGGCGCGCGCCCTGTTCGGCCAGGACAGCGTGCTGCAGAAGGCGCTGCTGCTCGCCCTCACCCAGGACCGGGTGCCGCAGAAGATCTACGGCGTGCGCGCCAAGGGCACCGAGTACGCCGCCGGGCTGGCCGCCCTGGAAGCGGCCGACGACGTGTCCGTGGTCTGCCTCGCCGGTGTGACCGACATCGGCACCGAGACCCCGCCGGCCGGTCTGCTGGCGCTGCGCGCGCACGTCGAGGAGATCTCCGCGAAGGGGCTGCGCCGGATCGGCGTCGCCATGATCGACCCCAAGGTGGAGAAGGCGCCGGACTACGTCGCGAAGGTGGTGACCCCGGCGCTGCTCAAGCTGCGCAGCGACAGCGGCCGGATGGTCCTGGTCGCCGCCCGGGGCGCGGACGGCGACGTCGCCGCCGCCACCGCCGCGGTGATCGCCGCCCACCCGCCGCACGTCTCGCTGCTGCTCAAGCAGGTCAAGGGGGTGCGGATCGCGAAGGAGAAGCAGTACGGGCCGTCCGAGATCATCGAGCTCTCCAAGGCCGGCCTGAACCCGGTGATCGACCCGGCGCTGATCGCGGGGGAGGGACTGCACCTGGCCGAGGGCCAGACCTTCACCACCGACCCCGCGTACGGGTACATCGACCTGCGGCGGGTGGTGGACCACGTGGAGTTCCTGCTGCGGGCCGGGCTGATCGGCAGCGTCGGCGACGCCCGGATCACCCGCACCGGCCTGACCATGCTCAAGCAGCGCACCGAGGGCATCCTCGGCGGTCTGCTGCGCGAGGCGGTCATCGCCGGGTTCGAGGTGCGGATCCCGGTGCTGGAGGTCCTCGGCCGCCCGGAGACGGAGTGGACCCAGGCGGACCGGGACGCCGTGCGCGCCGCGCGCGAGCAGCGGGCGGTCGACGTCCAGACCTCGATCACCTACGGCCCGGCCGTGCACCGCCTGCACGTCAAGCTCGCCGTCACCTACTAGCCACCCGCCAACCCCGCCGAGGACCTTGGGAGCCCGCAACCATGGCCGACTGGAACACCCGCCTGGCCGTCGCGTACATCGACGACGCCGGCAAGAGCGCCGAGATCGCCCCGATCGACTCGATGTCGACCACGTTCAACCTCAACGCCGAACCGCTGCACTCGCTCGGCGCGACGCACATCGGCGTCGTCCACCAGCCCTCGCAGGTCAACTTCTCGATGACGGTGAAGGCCATCGGGCCCGCCGCCGCCGAGCTCACCGCGATCGCGCTGCGCGGAGGCCGCTTCGACATCGTCCTCCAGGAGCAGTCGGGCACCGACTGGTCCTTCCGGACCGTGGTCGTGTCGGACTGCGTGATCACCGCCTCCGCGCAGTCGGCGAGCATCGCCGGCGCGCCGACCGCGACCTTCTCCGGCTTCTCGCTCGCGGCGAAGGTCGAGGGCAAGTCCGGTCCGGCGGTCTCGATCCCCTGATCCGCGCGCCCGCACCGGAGCCGGCGGCCGCACCCGGCCGCCGGCCCGGCACCGCCGCCCCACACGCCACCCGCCACCCGCCACGAACCGAGGAGCGCACGTGCCCGAGGCCGCGCACTACCACTTCCCGGTGGAGATCGAGGTCGCCCACGCGCCCCAGGTCGACCACCAGGCCATCGCCGACCTCGTGCTGGAGCGGCTCACCGCCCAGCTGGAGGCACTCGACCCCGCCCCGCGCCGGGACTGAGGGGGGAACCGATCGTGTCCAGTTTCCAGCGGTACGGGCCGCCGTCCCTGGTCCTCTCGGACGGGCTGGCCACCGTGCCCCTGTGGGCGGTGACCAGCCTGGACCTGAGCCGCCAGTACAGCTACGAGCGGATCGGGCCCGCAGAGGTGCGGGAGACCGTCGTGGTCTCCGGGCTGCTGGTCGGTGCCGAGCGGTTCGCCTGGAAGGCGGCGCTGGAGGCGCTGGCCGAGCACGAGACCGGCACCGGCGCGTTCGCGGCCGGATCCGCCCTCGCGGGCCTCGCCGACGCCGGCGCGGGGGCCGCGGGCCGGCAGCTGACCCTGCTGGCCGAGTCCACCATCCGCACCGACCTGCGGATCGTCTCGCTGGCCTTCGCCGAGCGGGCCGAACGCCGGGAGGTCGTCGAGGTCTCGCTCACGCTCGCCCACGCGCCCGAGTGGAAGGGCGGACCGGGTGTGCCGGCCGACGCGGCGGTGGCGGGCCTCTCGGCCCTCGCCGACTGGGAGGGCCGCCGGGACCGGGACGGCCGCCGATGACCCCCCGCCGCCGTCCCCCGGCGAACCGCCCCGCCCGTCCGGCGAAGCGACCCACGCATCCGATGAACCGACCCGCGCATCCGATGAACCGCCCCGTCACCCCACCGAACCGCCCGCCGAGGGAGGGATACCGTTGAGACCCACCGCACCGATCCTCCGGCTGCTCACCCCCGCCGAGCCCGACCCGCTGCCGCCCGGCGCCACCGTGGTCGACGCCGCGCTGGACGGCGGCCTGCCCGAGTACCTGCCGCTCCACCCCGACCTGGGCGTGTTCGTGGCGGCGGTGCTCGGCCGCGCCGACACCTGGCACGACGCCGACCCGGCCGCCGTGGTCAGCACCCCCGCCGACCCGGGCCGGACGTTCCGGCTGGTGCTGCGGGCCGGCGGCGCGTACGCCGGTGCGCTGTCGCTCACCGCCGGGGCCCGGCGGATCGTCGAACTGCCGGGATCGCCCCGCGTCGCCACCGAAATCACCCTGCTGGACTGGGAGTTGCGGGCCGGTTCGGTACGCGGAGCGGGCCGCCACGGCTCCCGGATCCGGCTCGCCTGGTGGGACCTCGGGGGTGCGGCGTGAGTGACTGGGCGCTGCGGATCACCGGCGGAGCGGCGCCGTTGGAGCTGTCCGGTGCGCAGACCCGCGGCGTGGTCACCCTGCGGGCCGAGGCGACGCTGCCGTCCGGCCTCGCCGCCGCCACCGTGCGGCTGACCGTGCGCGGGCTGGCCGACGCCGTCGCCGACCAACTGCTCGCCGGTCCGGGGCCGTTGGCCGTCGAGCTGTACCTGCACGGCGCGGCCGCCGGCCGGCCGTTCGACCCGGCGGCCCGGGTGGCGGCCGCGGCCGTCGAGCGGGTGGCGCGCCACCGGGGCCGGTACGGGCCGGAGTTGAGGCTGGACGGGATCGACGGGGCCTACCACCGGCTGTCGGCGGCCTCCCGCACCCCGGTGCCGGCGGGCGACCACCGCACGCAGGCCGCCGAGTTGGGCCGCCGGGCCGGCGTGGACGTGCAGGCGCACGGCGCCGCCGTCCGGAGCGGGCCGCTGGCCGCCGGGCCCAGCCACCTGGAGCACCTGGCCGGCCTCGAAGCGGCCCTGGCCGAGCGCGGCGGCCGCGGCGGGCGCGCCCTCGCGCTGTTCCGGGACGGGGTGCTGCACCTCGGCGCCCGGCCGGCCGCCCTGGTCGCCGTCCACGACGTCCGGCCGCGCTGGACCGAGGAGTTGGCCGGCGCGCGCGCCGACCGGCCCGCCGTCCGGCTCGGGCTCCCCGGTGACGCCCGGCTGCTGCCGGGCGACCTGGTGCGGCCCGGGGACGGGGCGCGGCCGCTGTACGTCACGGCGGTGCGGCACACCCTCGACCGCGGGCACGGCTTCACCACCGTGGTGGCCGCCGTCGCCGTCACCGGGCCCGACGCGGCCTGGGACGGCCGGCCCGGTGCCGCCGACCGCGGCACCCTCCGCTCCGAACCGGCCGCCGACCCGGCCGCCGCGGCCGCCCGGGCCGTCGCCGGCCTCGGCCGCGCCGCCGCGGCCCGGGCCGCCGTGCCGGAGGC
>NZ_JBHJUI010000011.1:0-31727 GCF_042268405.1 Kitasatospora sp. NPDC056184
CTCCCGGGCCGAGGAATGGGGTGCAGCGCTGTGGGAACGGTCGTGCTCGTCACCGGCGTGGCCCGCCACCTCGGCGCCCGCCTCGCCGGATATGTAGACCGGTCGGTATATTCCGCGCTGAGGTGGGTCAGGGGGTGGGGGGGAGGTCCTGTTCGGCCCAGATGGTCTTGCCGTGGCGGGTGTAGCGACTGCCCCAGCGGGTGGTGAGCTGGGCGACCAGGTAGAGGCCGCGGCCGCCCTCGTCGGTGAGGCGGGCGCGGCGCATGCGGGGCTGGGTGGCGCTGGGGTCGGAGACCTCGCAGGTGAGGCGTTCGGCGCGGATCAGGCGGACGCCGACCGGGCCGCCCGCGTAGCGGATCGCGTTGGTGACCAGTTCGCTGAGCACCAGTTCGGTGGTGAACACCAGTTCCTCCAGCCCCCAGGCGAGCAACTGCTCGGTGGCGGCCTCCCGGACCCGTGCGACCGCCGCCGGGTCCGCGTCCAGCGTCCAGCCCGCGGTGGCCTCCGGCGGCACCTCCCGGGTGCGGGCCAGCAGCAGGGTGACGTCGTCGGTGAGCCGGTGGGCGGGGAGGTCGGCGACGAGGTCCCGGCCGAGTTCCCGCAGCACCGGGCCGGCCGGCGGGACGGCGCCCTCCGGCGGGGCGGCCGCGGCGGCGAGCCGGTGGGACAGCTCGTCCATGCCCTCCTCCAGGTCGTCCGCGTAGCCGAGGAGCAGCCCGTCGGTGTACAGCGCGAGCAGGCTGCCGGGTTCGAGCTCGACCTCGGTCACCTCGAACGGCAGCCCGCTCACACCGAGCGGCGGCCCCGGCCGCAGGGGCACGTACGTCACCCGGCCGTCCGGCGCCGCGACGGCGGGCGGCGGGTGGCCGGCCGAGGCCATCGCGCAGCGCCGCGACACCGGGTCGTACACCGCGTAGACGCAGGTGGCGCCGAAGGGCACGGTCTGCTGGTCGTCCGGCGCGTCGAGGCCGCCGTCGGTCCACGCGCCGTGGCCCGCCGGGGGCCGGGTGGCCGAGGCCCCCGCGCCGAGGCCGTGACCGCCGCCGTCCTCGTCCTCCTCGTCCGGCCGTTCGGCCTCCACCATCAGCTGGGCGACCAGGTCGTCGAGGTGGACCAGCAGTTCGTCCGGCTCCAGGTCGAGGTCGGCGAGCGTCCGGACGGCCGTCCGCAGCCGCCCCATGGTCGCGCTCGCGGCGAGCCCGTGCCCGACGACGTCCCCCGCGACCAGCGCGACCCGGGCGGAGGACAGCGGGATGACGTCGAACCAGTCGCCGCCGATCCCGCTCGCCGTGTCGGTGGGAAGGTAGACGCTCGCGGTGGAGACCGCGGTGGTCTCGGCCTGCGAGGGCGGCAGCAGGCTGCGCTGGAGCCCGACGGCGGCGCGGTGCTCGCGCGCGTAGCGGCGGGCGTTGTCCAGCGCGAGGGCCGCGCGGTCGGCGATCTCGCGCAGCAGCTCCAGGTCGGCGGGCAGGTAGGGCGGCCGGTGCGGGGCGCGGTGGACGGTCACCCGGCCGAGCAGGCCGCCCCCGGCCCGCAGCGGGACGGTCATCGACGGGGGGAAGTCGGTGTGCGCGGTCTGCTCGCCGGGGTCGGCGTGCACGGCCACGCCGGTGGGCGGAGGCTCCGGCGCCGCCGGTCCGCCGACGGCGCCCGCGGGGCCGGCCGCGGACGCGACGGCGGTGCGGCGCAGCAGCACCCGGCCGTCCCGCCCCGGGGACGGCTCCGCGCCGGTGAACACGGCCTCGGCGACGTCGATCACCGCCAGATCGGCGAGCCCCGGCACCGCCCCGCCGTCCACCCGGCCGTCCACCGCCCCGCCCGACCCGACGGTCGCCGCCCCGGCCGGTCCACCGCCGGCCGCCCCACCCGGTCCACCGCCCGCGCGGGACGGCGGGGCGAGGACGGCGGCCAGCTCCTCCGCCGTCCCGGCGACCGACAGCGAGCCGCCGACGGCCGCCGTGGCCCGGTGCAGCAGGGCGAGCCGTTCGCCGGACCGGTGCAGCTCGGTGACGTCCGTGAACAGCGCGGTCACCCCGATGACCTGCCCGTCCGGCGCCTGCAGCCGGAACGCCGAGATCGCCATCACCGCGCCGCCGGCCGGGTCCTCGATGGTGCGGACGATCTCCTCCGCGCCGATCAGCGGCCGGCCGGTGCGCAGCACGTCGCGCAGCCCGCGTTCGACGGCGGCGGCGTCCCGCGCCTGGAGGAAGTCGCCGAGCCGCCGCCCGCGCAGGTCCGGCGGCAGGCCGCTGTAAGGGAGCAGATGGGTGTTGGTGCGGACGAGGCGCAGCCGCTCGTCGAAGACGGCCAGGCCGACCCGGTCCTGCAGGAACAGCTCGCGGGTGAAGGCCTGGTCCTGGCGCGAGCGGGCGATCAGCGGGCTGGGGGCGGCGAGCACGAAGTACCGGGGAGAGCCGGCGGGTTCGGCCTCCGGCGGCGCGGTGCCGGCGGCCTCGGCGGCACCGTCGGCGTCGGCGTTCCCGGCGGGAGCGTTCAGCGGCAGCACCTGGTAGGACACCGCGAGCCGCTCGCCGTGCCCCGAGCGCAGCACCGCCTCCCCGGACCAGCCCTCGGCCCGCTGCTCCGCGCTGAGCTCGGACATCGCCGGCCACCCGGCGGGGTCGGCGAGCAGGTCGTGCACGGGCCGGCCGTGGACCTGTGCGGCGCCGAGGGCGAGCAGCCGTTCCGCCTCCGGGGTCCAGCGGACGATGCGGCCGTCCGCGTCGAGCAGGGCGCCCATGGCGTCGACGACGAAGGGGGATCGGCCGCGGTACAGGGCGTCCGCCGTTTCCATCCGGTCCGCTCCTCTCCGTCGGCGGTTCGCTGCCGCGACCCCTCCATCATCCCCCGGCCCGGCGAGCCCGCCAGTTCCGCGCCACCGGACCGGGCGCCGCACCGGGTGTCGCACCCGGTACCTCGCCGGGCGCCGCACCGGGAACCCCGCCGGGCGCCGCACGAGACGCCGCGCGGGGGGTTCTCGGGCGTCCACTCTTATTGTAATCTCCGTCAATAAGCGGGGCGTGCGGGTTCCCGCGCAGGCCACGCACCTGACGGAGGCAGCCATGGCTCACCCGGCGGAACGCATCCCCACCCGGACCCACACCGCGGCCGACGACGACGTCTCCAAGCGGCTCCTCGACTCCGCCGCGACCCTCTCCTACGACCCGGCCGTCGAGATCGACTGGGACGCCCCGCTCCCGCCCGGGCAGTACGGGCTCAACCCGGAGTGGAGCACCCTCTACGGCACCGCGCTCTGGGCGGAGATGACCGAGGAGCAGCGGGTCACCCTCACCCGCCACGAGGTCGGCTCGATCATGACCACCGGCATCTGGTTCGAGATGATCCTGCAGCAGATGGTGCTGCGCGACCAGTACCTCAACAATCCGGCCGGCGCCGAGTTCCGCTTCGCGCTCACCGAGATCGCCGACGAGTGCCGCCACTCGATCATGTTCGCCCGCGCCTGCGAGAAGATGGGCATCCCCCAGTACCGGCCCAACCAGGTCGTCGCCCAGGCCGGGCGCGCCTACAAGACCCTCGCCCGCGGCGAACTCGCCTACGGCGGCATCCTGGTGGCCGAGGAGGTGCTGGACGTCATGCAGCGCGACTGGATGCGCGGCGAGAACGTCCTCGACATCGTCCGCGGGACGTCCCGGATCCACGTGGTCGAGGAGTCCCGGCACATGAAGTTCGCCCGCCAGGAGATCCGCGAGCGGCTGCGCGGGGCCGGCACCCTGCGCCGGCGCAACGCCGCCTTCGGCATCGCGGTCGGCGCCTACGTCATCGTCACCAGCATGGTTCACCCGTCCGTGTACAAGGCCGCCGGGCTGGACGTCGGACGGGCGCTCGCCGAGGCCCGAGCCAGCGAGCACCGCCGGGCCATGATGCGCACCAGCAGCCGCCACCTGATGGCGTTCCTCGCCGAGAACGGCCTGCTCACCGCCGCGGCGGCCAGGCTCTACCGGCGCATCCACATGCTCTGAACCGCCACCCGCCCCGCCGTCCCGGACCCCACGCAGCGAGGACCCCACCCCCGCCATGGCCTACGCGATCACCCGCACCTGCTGCAACGACGCCTCGTGCGTGTCCGTCTGCCCCGTCAACTGCATCCACCCCACGCCGGACGAACCGGACTTCGGCCGCACCGACATGCTGTACATCGACCCGGCCGCCTGCATCGACTGCGGCGCCTGCGCGGACGCCTGCCCGGTCGACGCCGTCTTCCCGGTCGACCGGCTGACGGGGCCCGACGCGGTCTACGGCGAGCTCAACCGCGACTGGTTCCGCGACCACCCCGCCGACCACGCCTGGGGCGCGCCCGTCTTCCCCCGCAGCCTGCCCGCCGGCCTCGACCTCGGGGCCGGCCCGCTGCGGGTCGCCCTCGTCGGCACCGGGCCGTCGGCGAGCTACACCGCGCAGGCGCTGCTGCGCTCCACCGGCGCCGAGGTCACCATGATCGACCGGCTCCCGGTGGCGGGCGGGCTGCTGCGGCACGGGGTCGCCCCGGACCACCAGTCGACCAAGCGGATCGCCGAGAGCTTCGCCTCCGTCTTCCACGACCCGCGGCTGCGGGTCCACCTCAACGTCGAGGTCGGCACCGACCTCGGCCACGCCGAACTCGCCGCCCACCACCACGCGGTGGTGTACGCGGTCGGGGCCGCCGCCGACCGCCGGCTCGGCGTGCCCGGCGAGGACCTGCCCGGCAGCCTGCCCGCCCTCACCTTCGTCCGCTGGTACAACGCCGAACCGACGGTGCCGGCCGACGCGGTCGCCCTGGACGCCGGGACGGGGCCGGGCGCCGAGCGGGCCGTGGTGATCGGCAACGGCAACGTCGCCGTCGACATCGCGCGGATCCTCCTCACCGACCCCGACCGGCTCGCCGCCACCGACATCGCCGACCACGCGCTCGCCGCGCTGCGCCGCAGCCCGGTGCGCGAGGTCGTCCTGGTCGCCCGGCGCGGGCCCGAGGACGCCGCCTGGACCGCGCCCGAGTTCCTCGCCCTCACCCAGCTCCCCGGCGTCGACGTCGTGGTGGACGACCGCCCGGAGGTCCGCGCCGCCCTGGCCGCGGCCCCCGCGGGGTCGAGCGCGGCACTGCTCGCCGGCCTCCCGCTGGAGCGGGTGGACGGCACCGCCCCGCCCCGGCCCGGCCGGCGGATCGTGCTGCGCTTCCACGCCGCGCCCGCCGAACTCCTCGGCGACGGCCGGGTCGAGGCGGTCCGCCTGGCCGGCACGGGCACGGGCACCGGCAACCGCGCCGACCTCGCCGGCACCGGCGACCTGCTGCGCACCGGCGACCTGCTGCGCACCGCCCTGGTCGTCCGCTCCATCGGCCACCGGGGCGTCCCCGTCCCGGGGCTGCCCTTCGACGACACCGCCGGCACCGTCCCGCACGCCGGTGGCCGCGTCCTCGACCCGGCCACCGGCCGGCCGCTGCCCGGCACCTACCTGGTCGGCTGGGCCAAGCGCGGCCCCTCCGGCGGCATCGGCGCCAACCGCGCCTGCGCCGAGGAGACCGTCCACGCCCTCCTGGACGACGCCGTCGCGGGCGCCCTGCCCATCCCGTCCGGCGACCGCAGGTCCTTCGACCGCCTGGTCCGCACCCGCCGCCCGGACGCCCTCGGCCTGCGCCAGCTGCGCGCCATCGACCGCGCCGAGCGCGCCCGCGGCGAGGCCACCGGCCGCCCCCGCGTCAAACTCCCCACCGTCCCCGCCCTCCTCGCCGCCGCCCGCCGCTGAGGCGGGGCCCCACGCCGCTCAGGGTCCGACGAGCAGCAGCACGATCCGGATCTCGGCGTCCCCGACCCGGTACCCCGGCGTTGTCCCGGGCGCCGCGTCATCCCCCGGGACAGCGACGATGCGACCGGAGACGTCGGCCCCGGAGGTGTGTTGAGCGGTCACGGGCGTGCCTCGCTTCGGCTGGGGCGATGTGAACGACCGCTGGAGGCGGTGTGTCCGAACCTACCGCCGAGCCGGATTCGACTCGCCGCCGACCGAATGAGTCGGATGGCCTGCTCTTCGGCCCGGTCGACGGGCTCAGCTGAAGAGGACGCCGAGGTCGAGAGGGGTGATGAGGAAGGTGTCCGTGGCCGGGTCGTGGGCGTGGAGGAGGGCGGTCCGGCCGGCCGGGACGGCGGGGTCGCCGGGCGGGGTGCGGACGGCGAGGAGGGCGGGGGAGCCGTCGTCGGTGGTGGTCTCGGCCCAGCCGGAGACGGTGGTGGCGCCGCCCGGGAGGACGGTGCAGACCCGGCCGACCAGGGGGAAGGGTTCGGAAGCGAGCAGGTCCCCGGGCAGGTCGTCGGGCAGTTCCCCGGAGGCGGCGTCGATGTGGGGATCGGCGCCGCACCCCCCGCTCCGGGTTCCGCCGGTGCGGCCGACGCCGTGCCCCCCGGTCACGACGTCGGCTCCGAGCCCGCTGAGCAGGGCCAGCAGCCAGTACTCGGCGGTCACCACCAGGGTCGGAAAGCCCGGTGCGGCCTTGAATTCCCCCCGCATCCGCCCGCGCCCCCTGACTTTCCGTCCGGCGCCGGACCCCCCGGGCGCCGTGGTGATCCTGTCAGGAGGAAAGCATCCGCACACTGCCAGGATCCGGCAATCTTGACGGTGTTTTGACACCTGAAAATATCCGGAAACCGCAAGCAACGCGGGGCCCGCTGAAACGTTCAATATGGCACGGTCGCGCTAGGAAACCGTCAGGACGGGAGCGGCTGCTCCGGCCAGTCGAGCAGCCGCGCGCCCATCACGGCGGTCTCCAGGGTGTAGCGGTGCAGGGCGTCCGCGGGGTCGTACCCGGTCAGGTCGCGGATGCGCTCCAGCCGGTAGCCGAGCGCGCGCACGCTCAGGCCGAGCCGCCGGGCGGTCTCGGCGTTCACGTACCCGGCCTCCGACTGGACGGTGATGGTCTCCAGCAGCGGGCGGGCCCCGCCGCGCGCCGCGGTGAGCGGGCCGAGCACGGTGCGCACCAGGTCGGCCATGGCGGCCCGGTCCCGCATCAGCACCGGGAAGACCAGCAGCTCCTCCGCGCGCAGCCGCCGCGCGGGCAGCTCCAGCCGCTGCGCGTACTCCAGCGTGCCGAGCGCCTCCTCGTAGCTGCGGACGATGCCGCCGGTGCCGGCGTGCCGGCGGCCGGTCGCCACCCGCTGCGCGGGCAGGTACCCGGCGCCGGGCCGCAGGGCCAGCTCGGTGAAGGCGGTGAGGACGGCCTGCTCGCCGTCGGAGGCGATGCAGACCAGCCGCCCGTCGCGGACGGCCAGCAGCAGGGTGCGGTCGTCGTAGCGGCCGGTCAGCTCGCGCAGCACCCGGTGCGCGGCGGGCGCGCCCTCCAGGTAGGGCTCGGCGGCGATGGCGACCGCGACGGTGTACCCGGCGGCCAGCCGCAGGCCGAACCGCTCGGCCCGCTCGGCGAGCCGGCCGAAGTCGGAGCGGCCGTGCAGCAGGTCGTTGACCAGCTCGCGCCGGTTGGTCTCCTCCTGGCGCACGGCCATCCGCTGGGCGCGCTCGTGGCCCTCGCCGAGGGCGCCGAGGGCGGCCTGGATGGCGGCGAGCAGGGCGTCGCCGGTGCGCCGCAGCTCGGCGGCGGTGGCGGAGCCGAGGCCGGGGAGGTGCTGCCAGGTGGCCCGGGTGGCGCCGAGGCAGGAGCCGACGAGTTCGCGCAGGCCGTGGCCGGCCTCGGCGCCGCGTTCGCCGAGTTCGCGCAGCCGCTCCAGTTCGGCGCGGCGCAGCAGGCGGCCGGTGCGGGAGACGTCGGTGAGCAGGTCCAGGCAGTGGTGGGCCAGCTCACCGGGGATGTCGGGTGCGCCGCTTCCGTTGGCCACCGTCATGTCGTCGTGTCCCGCCCCGGTCCGTCGGTGTGGTCCGGCCGGCCGGCTGGCGGGCACGCCGGTCGGCCGATCGGCTGTCCTGGCTGGTCAGCCGAGGTGTTCCCGCGGCGCGCTCCGGTGCCGGCCGGGCTGTCGGCTGCTCAGGCCGGGCATGCTACCGGGTCGGTGGACCCACCGTCCCGCCGCGTCGGCGCCGCCTACGGGGTCAGCGGCCGGTGGCAGGCGACGGTCCGCCCGGGCGCCACCTCGCGCAGCGCCGGCACTTCGTCCGCGCACTGCTCGTCGGCGAACGGGCAGCGGGTGCGGAACCGGCAGCCGGACGGCGGGTCGAGCGGGGACGGCGGGTCGGCGGGGAGCAGGCCGCTGTCGCCGAGCGGGCGGCCGGGCTCGGGGACGGCGGCGAGCAGGGCGGCGGTGTAGGGGTGGGCGGGTGCGGCGAGCACCTCCTCGGTGGGGCCCTGTTCGCAGAGCCGGCCGAGGTGGAGCACCGCGACGTCGTCGCTGACGGCGCGGACCACGCCGAGGTCGTGCGAGATGA
The DNA here is from genome assembly GCF_042268405.1 of Kitasatospora sp. NPDC056184. Lineage (NCBI taxonomy): Bacteria > Bacillati > Actinomycetota > Actinomycetes > Kitasatosporales > Streptomycetaceae > Kitasatospora > Kitasatospora sp. NPDC056184. The sequence continues at coordinate 8,356 of NZ_JBHJUI010000011.1, forward strand.
ACAGGCTCGCCAGGCCGCGCTCCTCGGTGAGCCGGCGCAGCAGGTTGAGCACGGTGGCCTGGGCGGAGACGTCGAGGGCCGAGACGGCCTCGTCGGCGATCAGCACCCGCGGTTCGGCGGCCAGCGCGCGGGCGATGGCGACCCGCTGGGCCTGGCCGCCGGAGAGCTGGGCGGGGCGGCGGTCGCCGAACAGCGCGACCGGCAGGCCGACGGCCTCCAACTGCCGCTCGACCACCGCCGCGCGGTCGACCGACGGGTCCGGGTGGGCGTCCAGCGGCTCGGCGACGAGGTCGCGCACGGCGCGGCGCGGGTTGAGCGAGGAGACCGGGTCCTGGAACACCATCTGCATCCGGGGGCGCAGCGCCCGCAGTGCGCGCGGGCCGAGCGCGGCGAGGTCGGTGCCGTCCAGAGTGACGGTGCCGGTGGTGGGCGGGGGCAGCCGCAGCAGGGCCTTGGCGATGCTGCTCTTGCCGGAGCCGGACTCGCCGACCAGGGCGAGGGTGCGGCGCTCGCGCAGTTCCACGTCGACGCCGCTGACGGCGTGCAGCGGGCCGGAGCGGGTGCGGTGGACCACGGACAGCCCGGTGGCCCGCAGCACGACGGGGGTGTCCCCCTCTACAGGAGCGGGAGCGGGAGCGGGAGCGGGAACGGGAGCAGGAGCAGGGGTGGGGGTCATGCGAGGGTCTCCTCGGCCTTCGCCGGCAGCGCGGCCGACGGCGTGAGCGGGAAGTGGCAGGCGGCCGTGTGCCCGGGCCCGGCCCGGTGGAGCGGCGGGGCGTCCGTGGAGCAGAGCGCCTCGGCGCGCTCGCAGCGCGGTGCGAACGGGCAGCCGGGCTGCGGCCGGGAGAGGTCCGGCGGCGAGCCGGCCACGGCGGGCAGGGTGCGGCGCAGCGGTCCGGTGACCCGCGGCACCGAGCGCAGCAGGGCGGCGGTGTAGGGGTGGGCGGGGGTCTCGGTGACGGCCTCGGTGGGGCCGGTCTCGACGATCCGTCCGCCGTACATGACGGCGATCCGCCGGGCGCGGCCGTAGAGCAGGCCGATGTCGTGGGTGATCAGCAGGGTGGCCAGGCCCCGGGTCTCGCGGTGCCGGTCGAGCAGGTCGAGCACGGTGCGCTGGACGGTGACGTCCAGCGCGGTGGTGGGCTCGTCGGCGAGCAGCAGGGCGGGGGAGCCGGCCAGCGCGGCGGCGATGCCGACGCGCTGGCGCAGGCCGCCGGACAGCTCGTGCGGGTAGGCGCGGGCGCGCCGGGCCGGGTCGGGGACGTCGACGGCGGCAAGCAGCTCGGCGGCGGTGCGCAGCCGTTCCCGGCGCGGCATCCGGCGGCGGTTGGTGAGCGCCTCGGTGACCTGGTCGGCGATCCGGACGACCGGGTTGAGCGAGGTCATCGGGTCCTGGTGGACCATCGAGACGCCGGTGCCGAGCAGGTCGGCGCGCCGGGCGGCGGTGGCGGTGAGCAGGTCCTCGCCGTTCAGCAGGACCGAGCCGGTGGCGGTGGCGCGGGTGGTGCGCGGGTGGACGCCGAGCACGGTGCGGGCCAGCACCGACTTGCCGGAGCCGGACTCGCCGACGACGCCGAGGCACTCGCCCGTGGCGATGGCGAGGTCGATGCCGTGCAGCACGTGCAGCGTCCGGCCGTCGGGGGTGTGCAGGGTGGTGTCGAGCGAGCGGACCTCCAGAACCGGGGTGGTCATCCTCGCCCTCCCTTCGAACGGAGCTTGTCCCCCAGGTAGTTGAGGGCGAGGACGGTCAGGCAGAGCACCGCCGCCGGGGCGAGCGAGATCCACGGGGCGCTGCCGAGCGTGGTCCGGCCCTCGGCGATGATGCCGCCCCAGGACGGCTCCGGCGGGCGGAGCCCGAAGCCGAGGAAGCTGAGCGAGCCCTCGGCGACGATGGAGACGGTGGTGGCGGTGAACGCGAAGGTCAGCGCGATCGGCGCGACGTGCGGGACCACCTCGCGGAGCAGGATGCGCAGCGGCGCGGTGCCGATCATCCGGGCGGCCTGGACGAAGCCGCGCTCGCTGAGCGACAGCACGACGGCGCGCACCACCCGGGCGAAGTGCGGCACGGTGAACAGGCCGATCAGCGCGCCGATCAGGGTCAGGCTGGGGCCGCGCAGCGAGACCGCGATCATCACCAGGATCAGGGTGGGCACGGACATCAGCAGGTCGGCGGCGAAGCCGATCACCTTGTCCACCGGCCCGCGGAACCAGCCGGCCGCCACGCCGAGCGCCCCGCCGCCGAGCAGGCCGACGGTGATGGTCAGCCCGGCGACGGTGAAGGAGGCGCGGGCGCCGGCCACGGTCCGCTGCAGGACGTCGCGTCCGGCGGCGTCGGTGCCCAGCCAGTGGCCGGGGCCGGGGGCGGCGGAGGGGTGGGCGAAGTCGCCGTGCAGCGGGTCGAAGCCGGGCAGCAGCGGGAGCAGCAGGGCGGCGAGCGCGACGACGGCCAGCCAGGTGCCGGCGGCCAGCATCCCGACGGACGGGCGGCGGCGCCCCGCCGCCTTGCGCGGGGCGGCGGCGGTGGTGACGGGGACGGTCTCAGCGGCGCTCATCGGCGATCCTCGGGTCGATCGTGCGGTACAGCAGGTCCACGGCGAAGGTGGCCGCCACCACGGCGACGGCGCTGACCACCACGACCCCCTGCACCACCGGGAAGTCGCGGCCGTTGATCGCCCCGGAGACCAGGGTGCCGACGCCGGGTACCGCGAACAGCGACTCGACCAGCACCGAGCCGCCGAGCGAGGTCCCGATGCCGATGCCGACCAGGGTGACCAGCGGCAGCGAGGAGGGCCGCAGCGTCCGGCGCAGCAGCAGCCGCGCGGTGCCCATGCCGCGGCTGCGGGCGGCGGCGATGTAGGTCTGGTCGAGGGTGTCGAGCAGCTGGCCGCGCAGGGTGCGGGTGAAGACGGCGGCCTCGGTGAGGCCGAGGGTGAGCGCGGGCAGCACCAGGTGGCGCAGGTTCTCCAGCGGGTCCTCGGTGAACGGGGTCCAGCCGGTGGCCGGCAGGATCCGCAGCTGGACGGCGGTGATCCAGATCAGCAGCAGGCCGAGGACGAAGCCGGGCACGGCGAGCCAGACGAACGCGCCGGCGGTGGCGATCCGGTCGACGGCGCCGTCCGGCCGCCAGGCCGACCAGAGCGCGACCGGCAGGGCCAGGCCGAGCGCCACCACCTGGGCGGCGACGAAGAGTTCGAGGGTGACCGGGATCCGGTCGGCGAGCTCGGTGGTGACCGAGACGCCGGTGGAGAGCGAGTGGCCGAGGTCGCCGTGCAGGGCGTCGCCGAGCCAGCGCCAGGTGGCGGCGAGCACGTTCTCGTCCAGGCCGAGCTTGGCCTCGTAGGCGGCGACCTGCTCCGGCGTGGCGGTGGGGCCGAGCGCGGCGAGGGCGGGGGAGCCGGGCATCAGGTGCGGCAGGGAGAGCGCCGCGACGGTGACCAGTAGGAGCACCGCGGCGGCCCGTCCGAGCCGCCCGGCGGCGCGTCCCGCGATGCGCAGCGCGGTGGGCAGTGCGGTGGGCAGTGCGGTGGGCGTCACTTCTTCACCCACAGCGCGGCGGGGGAGACGTTGACGACGGTCCGCCGGGAGACGTCCGGCAGGCCGCCGGTCCTGGCGGAGGCCAGGAAGCCGACCTGGTTCTCGGTCAGGAAGATCATCGGGGCGTCGTTCACGACCTCCTGCGCGGCCTCCTGGTAGGAGCGGGCGCGCTGGGCCGGGTCGACGGTGCCGCGCCCGGCGGCGATCGCCTGGCCGGCCTTCGGGCTGTTCCAGCCGGTGAAGTTGTAGGGGGCGTCGGGCGCGTAGAGGCTGGCCAGGGCGGTGTCGGTGTCGCCGAACATGCTGGTGACGAAGTCCATCACCTGGAACTTGCGCTGGAACATCGCGGTGCCCAGGCCCGCCGGGTCCTGCGGCTTGATGGTCATCTTCACGCCGGCCTCGGCGAACATCTGCTGGAGCACGGTGGCCCGCTGCTGGCCCTCGGGGCGGCTGTCGACGAGGTACTCGAAGGAGAGGTCGGGGTGACCCGCCTCGGCGAGCAGGGCGCGCGCCTTGGCCGGGTCGTGCGCGGGGTAGGAGGCGTCACCGGCGATGCGGTAGGGGGAGGTGGAGGCGATCGGGCCGTCCGAGACCTTGCCCTGGTCGAGGTAGACGACCTTCTCGACGGCCGAGCGGTCCACCGCGTACTGCAGCGCCTTGCGCACCCGCGGGTCGTCGAAGGGCGCGGCCTTGGTGTTGAACAGCACGGTGGAGGTGGAGCCGGGGCCGGTGGCCACCCGCAGGCCGTCGCCGGCGGCCTGCTTGAGCTGGGCGGGGGTCTCGGTCCAGACGAGGTCGGCGTCGCCGGAGCGCAGCGACTGGTAGCGGCTGTCGGTGTCCGGCAGCACCTTGTAGACGAGCTTGTCGGCGTGGCCCTTGGCGCCCCAGTAGGAGGGGTTGCGCACGAGGGTGGCGGAGACGCCCGGCTGCACGCTCTCCAGCGTGTAGGGGCCGGAGCCGACGGCGGGGGCGTCGGCGGCGGCCGGGGCCTCGGAGACGTAGCCGAGGGAGCGGGTGAAGAGGCTGGGGAAGGCGGCGTTGGGGGACTTGAGGGTGAAGCCGACGGAGGTCGGGGAGTTCACCGCCATGGCGCCGATGGTGGCGGCGTCGGCGGCGCAGCCGCACTTGGACTCGGGCTTGGCGAGCCGGTTGACGTGGTCGACCACGGCCTGCGCGTCGAGCGGCTTGCCGTCGCTGAAGGTGACGCCCTCGCGCAGCTCCAGCGTCCAGGCGGTGGCGTCGGCGTTCGGGGTGAAGGCCTTGGCCAGGTAGGGCTGGACGGCGCCGTTGTCGCCGTTGACCATCAGCGGGTCGTAGAGCGCGTTGGCCAGGATCATCAGCGGCATCGAGGTGAGGGCGGTCTCGGCCGGATCGAGCTTGGTGAAGGGGCGGTCCAGGCCGATTCTCAGGGTGCCGCCGTCGACGGCGGGGCCGTCGTCCTTCGGCGCGGAGCCTGCGGCGGTCGAGCCGCCGGAGACCGTGTCGTCGGACGCGGAGCAGGCGGAGGCGGTGAGGGCGAGGGCCGCCGTGCAGACCGTGGACGCCAGGACGAGCGTGTGCCGCTTCATGATTCCTCGGAGGGTTCGGGGGGCTTCGGGGGAGGGGGAAGACCGGCGGGCGCAGCCGGACCGGTGGCCGCCGCTGCACAGCCTTTGGAAGTGGCACAACTGCCAATTGGCACTTGTGCAAACTTTGCATGACGAACTGACGACGACTTGGCGCGCGGCTTGAGCGGGCCGCGCCACGCGTGATTCCGTACGACTACGGCCGCGTGCGGCAGAGCAGTTGACGAGGGGCGAGCAGGATGCAGGGGCAGGGGACGGACACCGTGGCGGAGCCCGGGCTGCGCGACCGCAAGCGGGCGCGCACCAGGCAGGCCATCCGCACGGCGGGGCTCGACCTCTTCGAGGAGCAGGGCTTCGAGGGCACCACGGTGGACCAGATCTGCCGCCGGGCCGACGTCGCCCACCGCACCTTCTTCCGCTACTACGAGTGCAAGGAGGCGCTGCTCTTCGGCATGGACTTCGGCGCCGCCTTCCTGGACGCCTTCGCCGCCGCACCGGCCGAGCTGGAGCTCTGGGCCGCCTTCCGGCACGCCGGCGGCTCCGTCGACGGGCTGTTGGAGGAGCCGGCCGAGCACACCGTGCGGCGCCGGGCGCTGCGGCGCGGCTTCATCGAGATCCGCAGTGTGCGCGACTTCGCGCTCGTCCTGACCGACACCTTGTCGCAGCGGGTGGCGGTGATCGTGGCCGAGCGGCTGGGAGTCGACCCGTTGGTCGACCTGCGGCCGCAGGCGTTCGGGGCGCTGATGGCGGGCATGACCCGGCGGCAGATCGTCGACGGCAACGAGATGCGCTCGCTGGAGGAGTGGGTGGAGGCGTTCCGGGTGCTGCTGGCGCGGTTCGACGCACCGGCCCCGGCGGGAGCCGCCCGGTGAACGCCTACCGGGCCGGCCCCGACCCGCCCCCCGGCTCGCGGTAGTTCAGCACGAACCGCGCGCTGCTGCCGTCGATCCGCCGCCGCAGGTACAGCGCGGGCGCGCCGTCCGGCGTGCAGCTGACGCCCTCGCGGACCAGCAGCGCGGTGCCCGGCGGCACCCCGAGCAGCTCCGCGTCGGCGAGGTCCGCGCCGATCGCGCCGAACGCCCGCCAGTCGTACTCCAGCTCCACCCCGGCCGCCCGGGCCAGGTCGAGCACCATGTTGCCGGGACGGCCCGGCCGCACCAGCTCGGCCGGCAGCGGCCCGGACGGCACCCAGTAGCTGCTCACCACCCGGGGCCGGCCGCCCAGCCGGATCACCGTGTCCACCCGGGACAGCTCCTCGGGCGCGCGTCCCAGCCGGCGGGCCGCCTCGTCGTCCTCGGCCGAGCCGGTCACCGGCGGCGCGGCCACCACGAACTCGCCGTCCCGCGCCGCCTCGGGCGCGTCCGCGTCGAGCGGCAGCCCGCTGTGCACGCTGCCGAGGTCGAACCGCTGGCTGCGCGGGTCGACCGCGATCGACACCCGCACCGCCGGCGGGCGGACGAAGGTCCCCACGCCCCGGCGGATCTCCAGCACGGCGGCCCGCTCCAGCTCGGCCACCGCCTGCCGGACGGTCAGCCGGTTGACGCCGAACTCGGCGCTCAGCTCCGGCTCGCTGGGCAGCCGGGAGCCCGCCGGGTACGTCCCGGCGTCGATGCGCTCCTGGAGCTGCCGGGCCAGCCGGCGGTACAGCGGGGTCTCGGTTCGGTGCGTCGCCACGCGCCAGATCCTACGGAGCCGGGTGGCGACTTACGTCCCCGGTTGTCCGGAAGTTCACCTCCTCGTCGCTTGCCCGGCGCCCCGCTCGCCAGGTAGACATCTAGACGTCTAGATGTCTCGCCTCCGCCCTCACCCCCCTGTTCTCCCGCACCGAAAGGCCCCCGCCGTGACCCTGGTCAACTTCCGCGACCCCGCCGCCCTCACCGACCCCGAGGGCCGCTGGATCCGCCCCGGCGTGCTCCACCGCTCCGCCCAGCCGTACCCGGCCGACGACGCCTCGGTCGTCGAGCAGCTGAACGCCGCCGGCGTCCGCACGATCATCGACCTGCGCGGCGACGTCGAGGCCGAGGACACCGACTGGGCGCAGTCCCGGGCCGCCGGCATCGAGGTGGTCGCCGCCCGCGTCCAGCCCACCGACCCGCGGCTGGAGGCGGCCATGAAGGAGATGACCACCGACGCGGACCTCGGCGCCTTCTACCTGCTGATGGCCGAGTCCGCCCCCGAGGCGGTCAAGCTCGCCGTCGAGGCCGCCACCCGCCCCGGTGGCCTGCTGGTGCACTGCGCCGCCGGCAAGGACCGCACCGGCTGGCTGACCGCCCTGCTGCTCGACCTGCTGGGCGTCCCCGCCGAGGAGATCGTCGCCGACTACCACCGCACCACCGAGGCGCTGCCGCAGATCTGGGCGAACCTGGCCGAGCGCAACCGCGCCGCCCTGAACGACTACGAAGGCGGTACCTTCGTCGTCCCCCGCCCGCTGCTGGAGGCCCCGGCCGACGCGATGGCCGCCTTCCTGGAGCTGGTCGCCGCCCGCTACGGCGGCACCGAGGGCCTGCTCGCCCACTGCGGGGTGGACGCCGCGACCGTCGAGGCCTTCCGCGCCAAGGCCGCCGCCGCGACCGCCGCCGGGGTGACGGCATGACGGCCCTGCTGCACCACACCGACGGCACGCCCTTCCGCGACCTCAACCACAACGGCACCATGGAGCCCTACGAGGACCCGCGGCTGCCCGTCGAGGAGCGCGTCGAGGACCTCCTCGCCCGGATGACCCTGGAGGAGAAGGCCGCGCAGATGCTGCACGGCCGGATGCTCCCCGGCAACCAGGGCCCCTTCCCGTCCGGCGACCACCTCATCACCGAACGCGGCCTCACCGCCTTCGGCATGATGGCCGTCCCCGACGCCCGCACCATGGCCGAGTGGAACAACCACGTCCAGGACCTCGCCGCCGCGAGCCGCCTCGGCATCCCGGTCACCCTCGCCTCCGACCCCCGGCACGGCTTCACCACCAACCCCGCCACCGCCTTCGCCGGCGGCGGCTTCTCGGTCGGCCCCGAGCCGATCGGCCTCGGCGCCACCGACGACCCGGAGCTGGTCGAGGAGTACACCGCGCTGATCGGCCGCGAGCTGCGCGCCGTCGGCATCCGGGTCGCCATCCACCCGATGGCCGACCTCGCCACCGAGCCGCGCTGGGCCCGGATCAGCGGCACCTTCGGCGAGGACCCCGAGCGGGTCTCCCGGATCATCGCCGCCTACATCCGCGGCCTCCAGGGCGAGCGGATCGGGCCGGACAGCGTCGCCTGCATGACCAAGCACTTCCCCGGCGGCGGCCCGCAGCACCGGGGCGAGGACTCGCACTTCGCGGCCGGCCGGAGCCTGGCCTACCCGGGCGGCGCCTTCGAGCAGCACCTGCGCCCCTTCGAGGCCGCCTTCGAGGCCGGCACCGCGCAGATCATGCCCGCCTACGCGATCCCCTCCGGCTCCGGGCTCGCCGAGGTCGGCGCCAACTTCAACCACGACGTCATCACCGGCCTGCTGCGCGGCCGGTACGGCTTCGACGGCGTGGTCTGCACCGACTTCAACGCCATCACCGGCATGGAGATCCCGGGCCTGGTCAGCCTGCCGCCGCGGCACTGGGGCGTCGAGGAGCTGTCGGTGCCCGAGCAGGTCGCGATGACCCTGCACGCGGGCGCCGACCAGCTCGGCGGCGAGACCGACCCCGAGCTGATCCTCGACGTCGTCCGCTCCGGGGCCGTCACCGAGGCCCGCCTCGACGAGTCCGTCCGCCGCATCCTGCGCGACAAGTTCCGGCTCGGCCTGTTCGACGACCCGTACGTGGACGCCGAGGCGGCCGCCGCCCTGGTCGGCGCCCCGGCCGGCCGTGAGCTCGGCCGCAGGGTCCAGGCCGCCTCGCTGGTGCGCCTCGCCGGGCAGCCGCTGACCGGCGGGCGGATCTACGCCGAGGGCGTGGACGCCGAGGTCGCGGCCCGCTACGGGACGGTCGTCGAGCGCCCCGAGGACGCCGACGTCGCGGTCGTCCGCGTCGCCACGCCGTACGAGAAGCGCGGGGGGCTGCTGGAGCAGCACTTCCACACCGGCACCCTGGAGTTCGAGCCGGAGGAGGCCGCCCGGATCGCCGCGCTGGCCGACACCGTCCCCACCGCCGTCGTCGCGCTGCTCGAACGCCCCGCCGTGCTGACCCCGCTGGCGCCCCACGCGGCCCTGCTGGTCGGCGAGTTCGGCGCCGCCGACGACGTCGTGCTGGACGCGGTGTTCGGCCGCACCCCGATGACCGGCACGCTCCCGTTCGACCTGCCGCGCTCGGACGCCGCCGTCGAGGCCTCCCGCGAGGACGTGCCCTTCGACACGGCCGACCCGCTCTTCCGGGCCGGCCACCCGACCGCCCCGCGCGGGGTGACGGCATGACCGGCGGCGGCGCACTGCCGGAGGGCTTCCTGTTCGGTGCCTCCACCGCCGCCCACCAGATCGAGGGCAACAACACCACCAGCGACTGGTGGGCGTTCGAGACGCGCCCCGGCTCGCCGCTGCCCGAACCCAGCGGCGACGCCGCCGACAGCTTCCACCGCTGGCCCGAGGACATGGACCTGCTCGCCGGACTGGGCTTCAACGCCTACCGGTTCAGCATCGAGTGGGCCCGGATCGAGCCGGTGCGCGGCCGCTTCTCGCGGGCCGCGCTGGCCCACTACCGGGCGATGGTGGAGGGCGCGCTGGCCCGCGGGCTCACCCCGGTGGTGACGCTCCACCACTTCACCGTGCCGCAGTGGTTCGCCGAGGCGGGCGGCTGGCTCGCCCCCGACGCCGCCGAGCTGTTCGCGCGGTACGCCGCCACCGCCGCCGCCGAGGTGCTCGACGGCGTCCGGTACGTGGCGACCGTCAACGAGCCGAACGTCCTCGCCCGGATGGACACCGTCAGGCGGCTGTTCGCCACCGGCGGCCCGGCCGGCGCGGACCTCGACCGCATCGACCCCGCCGAGGACATCACCGAGGCGCTGGTGCGGGCCCACCGCACCGCGAGCACGGCGCTGCGTGAGGCCGACCCCCGGCTGCTGGTCGGCTGGACGGTCGCCGCCCTCGGCCTCCACCCCGTGGAGCCCGGCGCCGAGGCCGTCACCGCGGCCGTGGCCCGGCGGCGGGAGGACGTCTTCGTCGAGGCCGCCCGCGGCGACGACTGGATCGGCGTGCAGGCCTACACCCGCACCCCGGTCGGCGTCGACGGCCCGGTCCCGGTCGCCGAGGGCGTCCGCACCACGATCAAGGGCTGGGAGTACTACCCGCGGGCGCTCGGCGACGCGGTCCGCCGGACGGCCGCACTGGTCGGCCCGGACGTGCCGCTGCTGGTCACCGAGAACGGCATCGCCACCGCCGACGACACCGAGCGGATCGCCTACACCGCGGAGGCGCTGGCCGGTCTCGCCGAGGCCCTGCGCGACGGTGTCGACGTGCGCGGCTATCTGCACTGGAGCCTGCTCGACAACTACGAGTGGGGCTCCTACCGGCCGACCTTCGGCCTGGTCGCCGTCGACCCGCGGACCTTCGAGCGCACCCCGAAGCCCTCCGCCCACTGGCTCGGCGCCCTCGCCCGGGACGGGCGCCTGGGTTGACCCGCGCCACCCGGGCGGGAGCGGGGCGTCGGACCGGCCGGCCTCCCGCTCCCGCCCGGTCGGCCCGTCACTTCACGGCCGCGTTGGCCGGGCGGTCGCGGCAGGACGCGGCGTCGATCTCGATCTCGGTCGGCCTGGCCTCGTTGCGCCGCTCCAGGGGCAGTTGCGGCAGGTTGTTCTGGACGTCGCGGTCCCACTCGTTGCTCACCACGTACTTCCTGAGCGCGTCCCGCAGCCGCTCGCAGTCCTTGCGGTGGCCCTTGGCGAGGGCGACGCCGTAGTCGTTGGTCGCGCCGAACGCGATCCCCGGCACGACCGCCAGCGCCGGCTCCGCCTCCATGAAGCCGTAGAGGATCAGCTGGTCGGTGGAGACCGCGTCGACCTCCCCGGCCTTGAGCGCGTTGACGCAGAAGCCCGCGTCGTCCTCCTCCCGCAGCCGGATCGCCGAGTAGGAGGGCTTGCGCAGTTCGTCGGCCGAGGTGGTGCCCTTCCAGACGCACACCAGCCGGCCGTTGAGGTCGTCCAGGGTGTGGTAGCGCTCCAGGTCGGCCGCCCGCACCAGCATGCCCTGCTGCGTGGACGCGTAGGGGCCGACGAAGTCGAGCCCCTCCCCGCCCTCCTTGACCGGGAGCATCCGCTGGGCGGTGATCGAGAAGGTCGCCACCACGAGGTCGACGTCCCCGTCCCGCAGGGCGGGGGCGCGGTTCTTGGAGATGATGCCGTTGAAGATCGGGGGTTCCGCCCCGACCCGGTCCAGCAGCTCCCGGGCCACCGCGATGTCCAGTCCGTCGAAGTCGCCGGCGTGCCGCTCCCGGCTGGTGCCGGGCTGGTCGCTCTTCGCCCCGATCCGGACCTTCTTCTTGTCGGCGAAGATCGACGGCTCCGGCTCGGCCCCGCACCCCCCGGCGGCGAGGGCGAGCAGGATCGCCGCGGTGGCGGCCCGGAGCGCGGACCGCCGTCGTCGTGTGTCCGTCATGTGCGTCCCCCCAGGATCCTGATCAGTCGTTGAAGAGCGTCCCGTCGGCCTTCGCCACCCGCATCACGCAGTTCTGCCGGGTCTGCACCGAGATCTCGACGGCCACCTCGCCGCGCTGTCCGCCGAGGTCGAACTCCACCACGGACTGCGCGGGCACCCGCTGGACGCCCGGGGTGACCCCCGGCGTGAGCGCCGTGAGCGTCGCGGTCGTCTTGTGGACGCAGGTTGGTGACGCCGGGTCGTCGTCCGCGAGGGTCAGTGCGAGCCGGAGCCGGTCCCGGGCCTTCCCGGGGGCCGGCGCGGGCAGTACGAGGGTCTGCGTCCCGGAGCCGGTGAGCGGCTGGGTGGCCCGGACGGAGATCTCCACCGCGATCTCGCCGTTGCGCCGGACTTCCTCCAGTCCGGCCAGGCCGAGCAGGGAGGCGAGCAGCGCGGTCACGACGAGCAGCAGACCCGCCGTCGACCAGGTGCGCGCCACCCCCGCCGATCCCGATCCGGCGACGGCGCACCGCACGGACAGCACGAAGCCGGCCGCGAGGGCGGCGTAGAACAAGGGGTACTGGCTCTGCGGGCCGCCGGGCCAGGACAGGGCGGCGTACCCGGCGATGCCGAGGGCCACCAGGAGCGGCAGCAGCGCCACGAGCGAGCGCGGGTCGACGTTCCTGAGGAAGGTGAAGGTGGAGCGGTCGATGTGGGCGGCGTTGAACGCCTGCCCGCCGGACGAGTGGATCTGGGCGGGCCGGTCCGGACCCGGGTGCTCGGGGCCCACCGCTAGTTCCCGAAGGTGAACGTGGAGTTCTCGATGTGGCCGGCGTTGAACGCCCGCTCGCCGGACGAGTTGATGACGACCTGCTTCTGGACGGTCTCCACCAGCCGCTCCGCGCCGAGGCCGTTCGCCGCCGCGCCGCGCAGCCAGGCGGTGAGCGCCGCGGCCAGCCGGGCGCGGTCGGCCTCGTCGAGGCCGCCCAGCAGGCCGTCGACCCGCTCCTCGGGCAGGTCGTGACGGTCCAGCACCTCGGCGACCTCGCCGGAGCGCCGGCCGAAGAGGCGGCGGAAGAAGCCCTCGCCCGCGTCCGCCGTCCCCGTGGCGACGCGCTGCGCGGCCTCCTCCGCCAGCTGGGTTCCGAAGGCGGTCGCGGCCACCGTGAAGTACGGGGCGATCGCGGTGATGTCGGTGAGCAGCTCGGACATGGGCCCCCCAGAATGTCCAGGCCACCCGCTGACAGGTGGCCGCGGCGACTGCGATGGTAGCGATCGGGGGGCGGCCGCGCACCGCTCCGTACCGAACCGGTGCCGGGGCGGCCCGCCCCCGGGCCGGGCCGGACGGAGAACCGCAGGTGGGCCGGGGCGCACGGGAAAACCGCTCGCCCCGGGCGGCGGCGCGCTGGCAGAGTCCGCTGTCATGTCGCACCTGTACGGGATCCGGGCCGACCACGACGCCGCCACGGTCGTCGTCTACCAGGCCTACGCCCCCGCCGTGGCCGACGCGGCCCTCGCCGCCGGGCGGTTCGTCCCGCCGTTCTCCTTCGGGCGGATGACGTGGATCAAGCCCTCGTTCCGCTGGCTGATGCACCGCAGCAACTGGGCCCGCAAGCCCGGCCAGGAGCGCGTCCTCGCCGTCCGGATCACCCGGGAGGGCTGGGAGGAGGCGTTGGGGCGGGCCGTCCTGACCACCGCCGACCCCGCCGTGCTCGCCCGCGCCGAGGTGCACGTCCAGTGGGACCCGGAGCGCTCGCTGCGCGGCGCCGCGCTCAACCACTACAGCATCCAGGTCGGGGTGGGCCGCACCCTGATCCGGACCTTCGCCGAGGAGTGGATCACCGGGATCACCGACCTCACCCCGCAGGTGCGGCGGATCGCCGACCTCCTCCAGGGGGGCCGTGCCGCCCAGGCGCAGCGGCTGCTGCCCCCGGAGCGCCCGTACCCGCTGCCGCCCGCGCTCGCCGCCCGCGTGGGTGCCAACGGGTGACATTCCGTCACGGAGCGGATGATCGCGGACCGTCGGACGTTGTCCCGGCCGGACAGCGGACACCGCACCGGAAGGGAAGCAACCCCGTGACCGACAACCGCACCATCACCAACCCGCCCGACCTGCACGACCCCACGCCGTTCGGCTACAGCCACGCCGTCTCCGCCCCCGGCCAGACGGTCTACCTCGCCGGGCAGTACGCCTCCGACGCGGCCGGCCAGGTCGCGGTGGAGGGCTTCGCCGCCCAGGTCGACCTCTCCCTCGCCAACCTCCGCCGGGCGCTGGCCGGTGTCGGCCTCGGCTTCGAGAACGTCGTCCGGCTCGGCTCGTTCGTCAAGGACCACGACCTGGCGAAGCTGGAGGTCCTCAACGGCGCCGTGCGCGCCGCCTTCGGCGACCGGCTGCCGACCCAGACGCTCAGCGGGGTGGCGACGCTGGCGCTGCCCGGGATGCTCGTCGAGATCGACGCGATCGCCGTCCGCCCCGCCCGGGACGACGCCTCCTGACGGCGCCCCCCTGACGACGCCCCTGACGACGAAGGGGGCCGCCTCCCCGGCACGATCACGGGATCAGGAGGCGGCCCCCGGTCCGAGACCGGTCAGGACCTACGCTGCGGACTGGGCATCGACCGCGTTGTTCTGACCGGCCACGATCCTCCACCCGTCCGCCTGCCGGGCGACCACGTAGAGCGCCCGGCCGTGCGGACCCTCCACCGGCCTGCCCGCGGCGTCGGTGGGTGTCTGGGCCACGTTGACGGCGATCACGCCGTCCGTGATCGCCAGCAGCTTCACCACCTCGTAGCGGGCGTACGCGTCCTTGAGGAGCTCCCGCATCGCCGGCCCGCTGAACGCGGTGATCGCCGCCCGCCCGTCCAGCCGCCGGCCGGCCGCGTTGGTCCACGACGCCCGCTCGCCGAACTGCGCGCCGAGCGCCTCCGCGTCCTTGCGGTTGAACGCGTCCTCCAGCGCCGCGACCACCCCGGTCACCGCCTCCCGCACCTCCACCGGCACGTCCCCCGCCACCAGCAGCCCGTCCGCCATGACCAGCACCCCTCCCCGACATCGGCATCCTCCGGCGGCGATCACCGCCGGAACCCCATCCGACAACCTCAACCGCGGTTGAGGTCAAGCCCGCCGTGTCGAACCCCCGATGTCCGCCCCGCCGGGAGCGGCCCGGTCAGGGGTGCGGCAGCTCCCGGATGCGGGTGATCCGGCCGCGGGCGTCCAGGACGACGTCGTAGGTGTTGCCCCAGCAGGCGTAGGGGGGCTCGGGCTCGCCGCCGGTGAGGCAGGTGTCCAGGTGGTCCAGGAGGACCGGGAGTTGGACCTCCTTGGCGGGCTCGTCGTGCGGGAGGTCGACCAGGGTGGCGGTGGCGTGGGCGGCCAGGGCGTGGGTGGCGGGGTCGGCGTCGGGGGTGCAGGCGGGGCGGACGGTCAGGCGGCCGTCGGTGACGTCGAGGATCCGGACGATCCGGCGGCCGGCCGGGGTGGCGCAGGGGGCGGGGGAGGAGGAGTCCGCGGAGAAGAAGTCGGGGGCGAGGGAGCCGGGGGCGTCCCAGGACTCCTCGTCGGCGAAGTCCGAGGGGTCCTCGGTGTCGTCGAGGTCCTCGGCGTCCTCGACGTCCTCCGAGGCCATCGCCAGCGTCGGGTCCTCGTCGATCGGGGTGCAGGCGGCGAGCCCGGCGGTGGCGGCGCAACAGAGCAGCGCGGCGAGGAGGAGGCGGCGGGGCGCGGTCATGGGGCGAGTCTCCCAGGAACGTGGCCGGACGAGACATCCACCTGGACGCGGAATCCGCGGACCCGGTTCCGGGCGACCGCCCCCGCCGGGTGTGCGGACCGGGCGGGGGCGGGGACGGTGAGGCGTCGCGCGGCGACGGTGAGGCGCTACGCGGCGACGGGGTGCGCCGGGTCGTAGGCCTTGCGGACCCGCTCCTGGGCCTCGGGTCCGGCCTGCAGCCGGTCCAGCCCGAGCAGCGCCGCGCCGAGGACCGGCGGGGCGACCACGATCCGCGGCTCGGCGAGCGGGGCCTCGGCGGCCAGCCGGGCCGTCAGGTTGTCGAGCAGCAGCGGCTGCCGGGAGGCGAGCACCCCGCCGCCGAGCACCAGCGGGGTGGGGGTGTCCAGCAGCTCCAGGCGCCGCAGGGCGACGACGGCGAGCCGGGCGATCTCGTCGGCCTGCCGGTCGATCAGCGACCGGGCGGTGGCGTCCCCGGCCTCGGCGACGGCGAAGAGCACCCGGACGATCTCGTGCAGCCGGGTGGACGGCAGGTGCCCGAGGTGGACGGCCTCGGCGACGGCGATGGCGGTGGGCAGGCCGAAGTGGTCGGCGACGGCGGCGGCCAGGCCGGTCGGCCCGCCGCGCCCATCCTCCGCCCGGACGGCGTGCCACATGCTGTTGACGGCCAGGCCCCAGCCGCCGCCCCAGTCGCCGGTGAGCTCGCCGAGGGCGGGGAAGCGGGCGGTGCGGCCGTCGGGCAGCAGGCCGACGCAGTTGATGCCGGCGCCGCAGACCACGGCGACGCCGCACGGACCGTCGGTGCCGGCCCGCAGCAGGCCGAAGGTGTCGTTGACGACGGTGTTGCCGGCGCCCCACGGGTGGGACTCCAGGGCGACGCGCAGCGCCTCCTCCTCGACCGGCAGGTCGGCGTTGGCGAGGCAGGCGCTGACGTGGGCGGTCAGCGGGCCGGTCCAGCCGGCGGCCCCGGCCGCCGCCGCGGCCTCCTCGACCAGCGGGGCGAGCTCGGCGACTGCGGCGGCGGCACCGGTCTTCGCCGGGTGGAAGCCACCGCCCCGGGCGGAGCCGAGGACGGAGCCGTCGGTACCGATGAGGGCGACATCGGTCTTGGAGTTGCCGGCGTCGATGGCGAGGACGCCGGGCAGGTGCGGTTCGGGCTGGTGGGTCATTGGGGTTCCCGCGGCTCGTCGTACGTGGCCCGGCCGGGGGTCTTTCCCGGCCGGGGGTGGCGTGTCTCCGCCCGGTGCCCGCACCCGGGGGTGCGCGGTCCGCCCGCGATCCGGCCCGCACTCCCCCACGGAGTGCGGGCCGGGGACCGGGGGCCGGGCGCGGCCCGGACGGGGACGGGGACGGGGGACGGAGGCCGGGCGGGTCAGGCCCAGGCGAGGTGCTCGCGGTTGTGGGCGAGCAGCCGGTCCGTCAGCTGGTCGGCGAGTTCGATCTGGCCGACCAGCGGGTGGGCGAGCAGGGCGTCGAAGACCCGGTCGCGGCCGCCGCGCAGGGCGGCGTCCAGGGCGAGGTGCTCGTACGCGGTGACGGCGGCGACGAGGCCGGCGTACAGCGGCTCCAGCGGGCGCTGCGGCAGCGGGCGCACGCCCGCCGCGTCGACCTCGGCCGGCACCTCGATCACGGCGTCGTCCGGCAGGAACGGCAGCACGCCGTCGTTGCGGGTGTTGACCACCTGCACGGAGGTGCCGCCGCCGGTGCCGAGCAGCGCCGCGATGAGCTGCACCGCGGCCTCGGAGTAGAACGCGCCGCCGCGCTTGGCGAGCAGCTCCGGCTTGGTGTCGAGGGCCGGGTCGGCGTACATCTCCAGCAGCTGCCGCTCGATCTCGGCGACCTCGGCGGCGCGCGAGCCCTTGGACTTCAGTTCCTCCACCACCAGGTCGTGCTGGTAGAAGTACCGCAGGTAGTAGGACGGCACGACGCCGAGCCGCTCGATCACCCGCTGGGGCAGGTGCAGGTCCTCGGCGATCTCCCGGCCGAAGCCGGAGAGCAGCTCGGGCAGCACCTCGCGGCCGCCGGCCGCGCCGGGAGCGTCGAGCAGGGTGACCCCGCGCTCCCAGGTGAGGTGGTTGAGGCCGACGTGGTCGAGGCGGACCAGCTCAGGGTCGACACCCAGGTGCTTGGCGAAGCGCCGCTGGAAGCCGATGGCGACGTTGCACAGCCCGACGGCCTTGTGGCCGGCGTCCTGCAGGGCGCGGGTGACGATGCCGACCGGGTTGGTGAAGTCGACGATCCAGGCGTCGGGGTTGGCGCGCCGGACCGTCTCGGCGATGTCGAGCACCACCGGGACGGTGCGCAGCGCCTTGGCGAGGCCGCCGGCGCCGGTGGTCTCCTGGCCGACGCAGCCGCACTCCAGCGGCCAGGTCTCGTCCTGGTTGCGGGCCGCCTGCCCGCCGACCCGCAGCTGCAGCAGCACCGCGTCGGCGCCGGCGACGCCCGCGGCGACGTCGGTGGTCGTGGTGACGACGGCGCCGTGGCCCTGCTTGGCGAAGATCCGCCGGGCCAGCCCGCCGATCAGCTCCAGCCGGTCGGCGGCCGGGTCGACCAGGACGAGTTCGCCGATCGGCAGGGTGTCGCGCAGCCGGGCGAAGCCGTCGATCAGCTCCGGGGTGTACGTCGAACCGCCGCCAACGATGGCCAGCTTGAGTGCGGACATCAGCCCTTGACCCCTGTCAGTGTCACGCCTTCGATGAAGGCCTTCTGTGCGAAGAAGAAGAGGACGATCACCGGGGCCATCACGAGGAGGGTGGCGGCCATGGTGAGGTTCCAGTTGGTGTGGTGGGCGCCCTTGAAGGACTCCAGGCCGTAGGAGAGGGTCCAGGCGTCGTGGTTGCTGCTGGCGTAGATCTGCGGGCCGAAGTAGTCGTTCCAGCAGTAGAAGAACTGGAACAGGGCGACGGCGGCGATGGCCGGCTTGGCCATCGGCAGCACCACCCGCAGCAGGGTGCGCAGGTCGCCGCAGCCGTCGATCCGGGCCGCCTCGATGTACTCCTTGGGGATGGTCATCAGGAACTGCCGCAGCAGGAAGATCGAGAAGGCGTCGCCGAAGGCCATCGGGATGATCAGCGGCCAGAGCGAGCCGCCCAGCCCCAGCTGCTTCGCCCAGAACAGGTACATCGGGATGATGGTGACCTGCGGCGGCAGCATCATCATCGCGATGACCGCCATCAGCGCCAGGTTGCGGCCGCGGAAGCGGAACTTGGCGAGCGCGTAGGCGACCGGCAGGCTGGAGACGATGGTCAGCACGGTGCCGAGGCCCGCGTACAGCAGGGTGTTGCGCCACCAGGTGAGGAAGCCGGGGGTGTTCCAGACCTTGCTGTAGTTGCCCCAGTTCCACGACGTGGGCCAGTAGTCGGTGGTGAGCGCCTGGCTGTCCGACATCACCGAGGTCAGGAAGGCGAAGACGAACGGCAGCAGGAAGAACAGCCCGGCGGCGACGGCCAGCGAGTGGACGGCCACCCAGTTGAGCAGCGCGCGGCGGCGGGCGGTGCGGGCGGCGGCGGTGGCCGGGCCGCGGGCGGCGCCCCGGCCGGGCGCCTCGGCGGGGAGGGTTGAGCTGAGAGTCATGATCGTGTCCTCACTGGGCCAGGGTCCTCGCTTTCGGATCACGTCGGATCAGCGGGCGTCGTTGGAGTGCGTGCATCGGCGGTGCGGAGGAGGGAGTCCATGCGGAGCATTGGCGACCGACGACAAGCCGTCGAGGTGCGTGCTCCGGCGGCGTCCGCCCGGCGCGATCCGGAAGCGAGGGCCTAGTCGTCGCTGGCCATGAAGCCGGACCGGCGGCGCAGCAGCACCGAGGTGACGGCCATCGAGATGACGAACAGCACCAGGGCGACGACGCACGCCGCACCGTAGTTGAAGCGCTGGAAGCCGAGGTTGTAGACCATCTGCGGCAGGGTCCAGGTGGAGCCGGAGGGGTAGCCGGGCTCGAACTGCTGGCCGGAGTTGCCTGCGATGCCGCCGGCGACCTTCCCGGCGACGTACGCCTGCGTGTAGTACTGCATGGTCTGGATGACCCCGGTGACCACCGCGAACATGATGATCGGCGAGATGTTCGGCAGGGTGACGTACCGGAAGCGCTGGAACGGGCCGGCCCCGTCGAGCTCGGCGGCCTCGTACTGCTCCCTCGGCACGTCCAGCAGGGACGCCATGAAGATGACCATCAGGTCGCCGACGCCCCACATGGCGAGCAGGGTGAGCGCGGGCTTGGACCAGTCCGGGTCGGCGAACCAGCCGGGCTGCGGCAGCCCGATCTCGCCGAGGAAGTGGTTGACCGGGCCGGTGCCGGGGTTGAGCAGGAAGGCGAAGGCGACGGTCGCGGCCACCGGCGGGGCGAGGTAGGGCAGGTAGAAGGCGGTGCGGAAGAAGCCCACCCCGCTCTTGATCTTGGTGACCAGCAGCCCGATGCCGAGGCCGAACGCGACCCGCAGGCTCACCATGACGACGACCAGCCACAGGGTGTTGCGCAGGCCCTGCCAGAACGCCGGGAGGTCGTTGAAGACGTAGTCCCAGTTCTTCAGGCCGTTGAAGACGGGCGAGCCGAAGCCGTTGTACTTGGTGAACGAGAAGTAGATCGTCGAGATCAGCGGGTACAGGAAGAAGACGCTGAAGCCGATCAGCCAGGGGGAGAGGAAGGCCAGGTTGCGGGCCGCCGCCCGGCGGCGCTTCCGGCGCAGCTGCTGCTGCACGGGAGGCGCCGCCGGGGCGGTCGCTCCGGCCCCCTTGCGGGTGGCGGACGCGAGTGACATGGGAGCTCCGTGGACGGGCCGGACGCGCGGGTGGCCGGACGCTACTTGGCCTGGGCGATGGCGGCGTCGATCTCCTTGGCGGTGGCGGCGAGGCCGGCCGCGAGATCGGCCTGCTTGCCGGACTCGTAGTCGTAGCCGAGGTTCTGCAGGGAGACGATGTAGCCGCCGCCGTTGACGACCGCCGGC
This sequence comes from Kitasatospora sp. NPDC056184, assembly GCF_042268405.1. Classification (NCBI taxonomy): domain Bacteria; kingdom Bacillati; phylum Actinomycetota; class Actinomycetes; order Kitasatosporales; family Streptomycetaceae; genus Kitasatospora; species Kitasatospora sp. NPDC056184. The sequence continues at coordinate 28,644 of NZ_JBHJUI010000011.1, forward strand.
GTGGTGCCGGAGTTCTTGTTCTTCGCGATGTTCACGAAGGTCTTGAAGTTCTCGTCGGCGACCAGCTTCGGCGACTCCAGCGCGGCGAGGGTGCTCGGCACGTTGTGGATCGCGTTGGCGAAGGAGACGACCGCGTCGGTGTCGGTGGTCAGGAACTTGACGAACTCCCAGGCCGCGGCCTGCTTCTTGCTGGTGCTGGCGATGCCGACGATGGTGCCGGTCTGGTAGCCGCGGCCGTAGGTGTCCTGCTGGTCGTCCGGCACCGGGAACGGCGCGGTGGCCCACTCGAAGTCCGGCTTGTCGGTGGCGAGCGAGGCGGTGCGCCACTCGCCGTCGATGGCCATCGCGACCTGGCCGGTGTGGAACGGGTTCTTGGCGCTGAACTCCTCGCCGAAGGTGGAGCGGAACTTGTCCAGCTTGTCGTAGCCGCCGAGCTGGTCGACCAGGCCCTTCTGCCACTTCATCATCGCGGCGACCTTCGGGTCGGTGGCGATGGTGGACTTGCCGGAGCCGTCGAAGTAGGTCGGGCCGAACTGGCCGAGGAAGTGCTCGGTGGTCGACTCGTAGCCGTGGTAGAGCGGCATGAAGCCGAGCTGCTTGTAGCTGTCGCCCTCGGCGACGGTGAGCCGCTTGGCGACGTCGGCGAACTCGCTGAAGGTCTTCGGCGGGTTGGCGATGCCGGCGTCGGCGAAGGCCTTCTTGTTGTAGTACAGGCCGAAGGCGTCGCCGAGCAGCGGCAGCGAGCACTGGTTGCCCTGGAACTGCGTGTAGTCGAGCATCGCGGCCGGGAAGGTCTTGGCGGTGTCGATGCCGGACTTGGCCAGCAGCGGCTTGAGGTCGACGAAGGCCTTGGTGGAACAGAACATGCCGACGTTGTTGGTGGTGAAGGAGGAGACCACGTCGGGCGCGTCGTCGCCGCCGGCCCGCAGCGACTGGTTGACCTTGTCGTCGGCGATGTTGCCGACGGCCTTGACCTTGATGTTGGGGTGGGTCTTCTCGAAGGCGGCGATGTTGTCGTTGATCGCCTTCACCTCGGACTCCTGGCTCCAACCGTGCCAGAAGGTGATGGTGACGTCCTTGCCACTGGCCGAGTCGTCGCTGCCGGAGCCGTCGCTGCTGCCGGTGCAGGCGGTGGCGAGCAGGGCGAGGACGGCGCTGCCGGCCGCGGCGGCGATGGTCCGGCGGCTTCTGCGGGAGTGGGAGGTGGTGGAGTGCACTTCGAGGTCCTCCTGGGGCTGCGCGGGCAGGCGTCATTGCCTCGGGTCCCGCGTTCGGGGGTAGGGGAGAGGTGGGTGCAGGGCGTGCGGTGGAGCGTCGGGCTGCGGGGGGAGCGCGGTGCGGTGCTGTCGGTGCGTCGGCGTGCTGCGGTGCGTCGGCGTGCGATGGATCGTCAGTGTGTGGAGAAGACCGCCTCGCGGGCGGCCGCCAGCGCGCGCTGCAGCGCGCCGAGCAGGACGGGGGAGCCGGTCAGCGCGCTGCCGCGCACCTCCGGCCGGGCGGCGGCGATCCGGGCCAGCTCCTCGGCGACCAGGGCCCGCAGCCGTTCGCCGCCCGCGTTCGGCACCCCGCCGGAGACCACCACGAGCCGGGGGTCCACGACGGCGACGATCACGGCCAGGCCGACGGCCAGCCGGGCGGCCAGCTCGGCGAGGAACGCGTCGCCCGCGCCCGGGGTGGCCAGCGCCCTGGCGACCGACTCCTCGGCGGTCGGCGCGCCGAGCCCGTGCTCCTTGGCCAGGGCCCGGACGGCGGGGGCGCCGACCAGCTCCTGGAACCCGCCGGAGTTGCGGCGGCGGACGTCCTTGACCACCGGTGCGCCGGGCACCGGCATGTAGCCGACCTCGCCGGCGCCGCCGGTGAAGCCGCGGTGCAGCCGGCCGGCGATCACGATCGCCGCGCCGATGCCCTCGCCGGCCCAGAGCAGCACGAAGTCCTCGAACCCGCGGGCCGCGCCGGAGGACTGCTCGGCGACGGCGGCGAGGTTCACGTCGTTCTCGATCGTCACCGGCGCGCCGATCGCGGCGGCCAGGCCCTCGGCCAGCCGCGGCGCGTGCCAGCCGGGCAGGTGGGAGGCGTACCGCAGCTTGCCGGAGACCGGGTCCGGCGCGCCGCCGACGCCGATCACCACGGTGTGCAGGCCGCCCTCGGCGAGGCCGGCCGCGCGGACCGCCCCGGCGACCGCTCCGGCGACCCGGGGCACCGTCTCGGCGGCCGCCCAGCCCTTGGTGGGGACGACGTGCTCGGCGAGCGTGGAGCCGGTGATGTCGGCGATCGCGACCCGGACACGGCTGGTGGTGACGTCCACTCCGGCGACGTAGCCGGCCGCCGGATTCACCTGGTACAGCTGCGCGTTGGGGCCGGGTCCGCCGGCCGTGGTGCCCACCGGCAGCACCAGCCCGGCCGCCTCCAGGCGGGCCAGCAGCTGGGAGGCGGTGGGCTTGGAGAGCCCGGTCAGGGTGCCGATCTGGGTGCGGGAGAGCGGTCCGTTCTCCAGCAGGAGTTCGAGGGCGGCGCGGTCGTTGATGGCGCGCAACAGGCTGGGGGTGCCGGCGAGGGGGGCCTTGGCGGTGCTTCTGGTCACGCGAAGATCCTCCTCCTCGGGACGGCCGGGGCTGCCGGTTCGGGCCTGTGGCGAACTGTTAGGAAACTTTCCAGTCGCTTGGGACAGGACCGTACGGGCCCCGTCAGCGGAGTGTCAATGGCCCTTCCCCCGGAGGATGCCGACTCGTTACCGGGCAGCGCGCGGCCCCGATCTCACCGCCGCGGTGGGGCCGGGGCTCACGCTCGCCCGGCTGGTTCCGCCCGCCCCACCCGGACGGTGAAGCGGGCGGAACCAAAGGGTGGATCGGCTACTGCTGAATACAGGTGCGGCGGCCTCCTCGGGCGAGGAGGCCGCCGCACAGAGAAGGGTCGCCGGAGGCATGGAGCGGATGAGCAAGGCGGGCCCGCGTCATTGGACGCGGTGCCGCAGGGCCTGTTGTCCGTCGCCGCTTCGGCGGGGGCGCAGCGGCGGCCGGACATACCGCCCGCGCCGGGAGTCGGGCGGGGGGTGTTAAACAAAAGGAGCGGCCGCCCCCCAAGCAC